>JBNAVK010000014.1:0-30516 GCA_049700435.1 Candidatus Bathyarchaeales archaeon | reverse complement strand
ATCAAAGTTTAGCCCCCAGACCGCGCCGACATCCTCTCCAATGTATTTGATAGCCCTCCTAAACCAGTTTTTGCAGAGTATTACGTCACTGTCAACAAACATAAACCAGTCCGTATCCACTTCCTCTATGCCTCTCTGCCTTGCTCTAGCCCTTGAACCTTTTTCGGTTAAAAAAACGACGTTTCCATATTCTCTATTAAACTCGTTTATTATTTGGTATGTTCGGTCAGTTGAAGATGCATCCAAAACAATTAACCGACTCACGGGAACATTTTTGTAGATGGATCTGAGGCATTCCCGGAGTATGCTTTCGCTGTTCTTTGTAAGCATGACAACGTCTATTTGCTTATTGAGGGACATTTTCTTCCTACTTCTTAATTAGTATTCTAGCGTCTAACCCGAAATAAGGTATTCTAAATGACTTGAAAAATAAGAGTTTATCTGCAACCCTCAAGCCGGCGTCGAAGAAAGGTTCAACTTTAACAAAGCTACACCTCAAATTTTTCCTTATCAGTCTCTCCCAATCCCATGGAGCTCTGACGTTTATATGAGTTTCATCCACATTTCTTAAAACTCGTTTAACAGGTTTTTCAACAACCATGTTTGGTGTGGTGCAAATAATCATGTCCTTACAAGCATTAAACATGTTTTGGAGGGCATGTAAAGGACGTGGAAGGTGTTCCAAAACTCCAATGCATGTAATTAAGTCGAAGAAACCATCCTTAAACGGCAAGTTTTCTTGGACGTTGCAAACGATAAAGTCGGTAGTTTGATTCTTCTTGGCTTGTTTTAATCCGTATTTTGACACATCAACGCCATAAGCTTGATAACCCAAGGATTTTAAAACGTTAACCGCATATCCATAGGCGCAACCCACATCTAACACTGTTTTTTCCTTCCCAATCAAAAGGTTAGAATTTGAAACTTTCGACGCCCATTTAAGAATGTCTAAAAAATGCTGTTCTATAAGTCTTCTCCTACTCGAGTACCTCAAATATTTGAAGTACTCTCTTTCAAATTCTGATGGCTTCTTCTTTAGACTCAAGTTTTTGGACGCACCCTCTTGAGCTAATGTAGCTTTTCGTTAGTATTCTAATATGGGTTTTCGTGAAGGCCACGCTAACTTTATGTAGCTCACGATCTACATTGCAAAGAAGGAGAAAAAAGGCACCGCAATGAAGGCCATAAAGGTTTCGGTTGTCATCCCAACCTTCCAAGAGGAAAAATATATAGAAAAAACTTTGTCCAAACTAGCTGGTATAAAATCTCCGATAGAAATTATCGTGGTTGATGGAGGAAGCAAAGATAACACGGTTGAGATTGCGAGGCGTTATGCAAGCGTCGTTTATCAAATGAACATGCGAGGAATCTCTAAGGCTAGGAATTACGGAGCCAAGAAAGCCAAAGGAGACATTATAGTTTTTTTGGATGCAGATGTGGACACGCCCTCAGATTTTGTGAAAAAAGTCCTTAAAGCATTTGAGAATAAAGATGTGGTGGGGGCAACCTGTTATATAATGCCAGCCAACCCAACCTTCGCTGAAGCTGCGTTCTTTCACTTTTACAATTTCCTCATTCGCGCTATTTTTAGTATTAGACCTCACGCGAGAGGTGAATTTTTCGCTGTAAGAAGAAGCAGGTTTTTGGCTGCCCATGGATTTGACGAGAATATGCCCTGCATCGAAGACCATGATCTTGCCCACAGACTTTCCAAACTAGGAAAATTTGTATTTATTAAAGACTTGACGGTTTATGAATCCTTGAGAAGGTTTAGAAAGTTAGGGCTTTTTAGAGTTGTGAGCGTATGGTTTGTGGATTATCTGTTTTTTATGCTTAGGGGAAGACCATTTTCAAAGATTTGGCAACCAGCGCGCTAGTTCATTTTTAAAGGAAGAGGCTTCTAGTCGAAAAGGAGTAAAATCCCTCTTTTATTAACGTTGGATCGAAAATGGATTGCGCAAGAATGGAAGGTTCTCTGAAACAAGTTGTCAAACACTCGTTGCATTTCACATTCTTGAGGAAACGGGGTTCCCTATCATGGAGCGCATTGAACAGCTTCTCCTTTACAAAGCAGGGGTATACATCTCCTCGGCAGTCAATGAAAATTACGTCTTCTCCGCCCTTACAATAGACATGAGGAGGCCTTTTCTCATGGAACCTTATTATGTCTTCAATACATGTGCCTAAGTTGGCAATGGCGCTTCCATTTCTTTTGAGGAACAAAATTGTTTCTATGGTTTTTTGTAAATTCTGGAACAGTATACTTTCTTCTGGAAGTTTTCCGCCTAGAGGATAAGCCTCAGTGCTGTTCTTCACCGGATAACAAAAGCCTATGGGAACGCCCAACTGCTTGTTTACATATTCTATCATATTTTCAACGCCGTCTCTTACAACGTAAGAATTCAAAAATGTCAAGGCATAAGTCCTTAACGACACTTCTTTACAGTTTTTAATAGTCTCCTCCTGCTTGCGTTTGATGCCCCTATGCCGCCTAATTTCTTCACATAAATCTGCGTCCCAATGGTCTAGGGACACGCTTAGAAGATATAACCCAGCATCCTTCAATTTCGTAACCATTTCCTTTGAGGATGTCCCATTTGTCGTCATCGAAGTTACAAGTCCCAAACTGTTTGCATATTTCACAATCTCGACAACATCTGGATGAAGAGTTGGCTCACCACCAGTAAAGTACACTATTAGAAATTTGTTGGCTGCAAGAAAATCTAAAATTTTCTTGGCGTCTCGTAAACTGATAAACTCTGGGGACTTTTCATATATGTCACACATTACGCATCTGCAATTACATTGCGTAGTTATGGCAAAGACCGCCGTTCTTCTACAACCTGCAAGATACCTTTTTACAATTCCCTTAACGCTAACCGTGACAACGTCCCCCAGAGTTTGCTCTTTTTATAATGCTGTTTGGTTCTTTAGTTCCCTTTAAATATTTCCAAAATCTACCTTCATTTTCGCATAGAGTGTCTGTAAAAGCTTATGTGTCCATGTTTGGCAGTACCGCCATGATTTCCACTATTCTGCGGACAATTTTCTGGTTTAATCCATACTGCTCTTCTTCGATGTTTACAAGCGGGATGCCCGCTTCTGTTGGATGGTACTGCATGATGTCGAAGTTCTCGATTATCCTTGGTCCTGCGTCTTTAGGTCGTTTTAGTTCAAGAAGTGCTGGTAGAAGCATGATGAAGATGAATGTTGAGACCCCTAGAAAAAGCATAAGCATTGTTGGACTCGGATTCGGAGTCATCGTTACCTTTTAAACAATTGCAATGATTCACAATATAACAATTTCCATTTCCAGAATGAGAGGTTTTCCTCCAGCAGTTACTATTTCTTCTAAAGATTTTGGAAAATGAAACGTCAACAAACGCCGTTAAGCATATGCACATATTGTATAAAAACATGAAAATCATTAACGGAATTAACCACTGAGCTCTCTTTCTACCATCTAAATAAGCGCCAATTCCAACTTCAAAGAAAGGCGCGAAATTGCCCACAAAACTGTATAGAAAAACCGGGATGGAAGTCCAGAGAGCTGCTAGCCATTGAGATGATTTCAAAAGTAAAAGTGGAATCCCCACAGCCCAAGAAATCATGACTAGAATAGGCATAAAATAGACATTCAACAAGAGTAAACCGTCAATTTTCTCTTTAAGTCTTAGGCTGCTGCTTTTCAAAACTTTAAATGAATGCTTCATTGCGCACTGCATATGACCTTTAGCCCACCTATACCTCTGTCTCCAATAGGCACGCCAGTTTTCAACAGCCTCTTCATAGCATTCGGCATCATTAACATATCGAATCTTGTAGCCAGCAAGATAAACACGGAAAGTTAAGTCGGTGTCCTCAGCCAAAACTGATTCATCCCATCCTCCTAAAGACTTTAACAAGTCGTGTCTGAAGCCTCCAACTGTGCCGCCGAACTGCGGTATAAGCCCGAGAATATCCCTCGCATTTTGATCAACAAGATATCCGCCTATCCTTTCAAGCGCTACAAGTCTTGTCACCACGTTTTGGGGCTCATTTAACACGATAACTCTGCCCTGAACAGCTCCCACTTTTGGGTCTGCAAACTCTCTCGTGAGTTTTTCTAAAATGTCCCTTTGCGGGTAATAATCCGCGTCAAAACATATGATAATTTCATGTTTAGCATACTTAAGTCCAGCGTTAAGCGCAGATGCCTTACCTCGTCCTCCCTCATGTTGACTTCTATGCACCACATTTATGAAGCTATATTTCTTTGAGTATTCTTCTGCAATTTGTCCAGTGGCATCCGTTGAAGCATCATTAATAACTATAACTTGTAGTTTGTCTTTTGGGTACGTTAGCTCAGTCATCCTTTGAAGAATTCTTCCAATAACTTTTTCCTCGTTCCGCGCAGGGATTAAAATGGAAACGGTGGGCTGATAGATGCCGCCTACAACGTTAATAGCCTTTTTATTTTTACCCACGTTTTTAATGACGGCCATTGTGAAAATGTAGTGTCTGACGAGGTAGGCACCCATCAAGGCTACTAAAATGACGAATACCGCTTCTAAAAACTCAATGAGCATGCTCCCGCCTCAGATTCTCGCCCTTGGAAACGCCAAAAATAGTTAGACTCATAGACCAAAAAGAGACAACCCATATGAGATTTAAAAAGGGGTTGAGAATCATGTATAGCACTTCGAAAGAACTGCCAAAATATTCAGCGGTGGCAACAGCGAACAGAAGAAAGAGGCTATTCCAAACCAAGCAGATAACATTTCCTAATAACAACATGCACAGCTTCTTCGTCAATACTCCATTCAGAGGGAATGTAAGAAGAGTGAAAAGTATGTTGAAGATTAAGAGCATGGATGTCAATTCAGTGTTTGTGTGAAATAAAAATGAGAGCATGAACGAAACTATTATTCCAACCAAAATACCAAACACTAAATGGTCTGCCCTGAAACCGCCTTTCTCCATCTTCATTTGGAACACGACTTCCAGAGATTTGTTATAGAAGATTGATATAGAAAAAGCTTCTATAGAAGCTTTAAAATTTACGCAAAAATACGTGAATCAAAACTCTAATTTGTTTCTGATTTAAATATGATGTTGTCTAACACTTTGCATAGAACTTGAAAAACTTCTTCTGTTGCCAGGTTGTCGGTGTCCAAAATGAGGTGAAAAGGCGAAAAATCTGTCCCAAGATCGAAGCCGTAAAGCTTTTTGTAAATGGCTTTTGTTCCCTCCTCCTTTCTCTTTATGGCCTCTAAGGCTTCTTGAAAGGTTATCTTATCCCTTTTAGCTATCCTCTCTGCTCTCTTCTGGAGAGAGGCCTCAAGCCATATTTTGAAGCCTTTTTTTAGAAGCCACGGCATAGTCCAACTGTCCAAAATGACGTTTCCCTTCTGCGCCAACTCCATGAGTTTTTTATCAACAACCTCATCAAATTTTGGGTCATTTTCCCTTTCTTTTATGAAACATATGCCTTCTTCACTTTCCCACCACCCGTGTTTAAAAGGTTTGTGACCTTTCTCCGCAGCCAATTCTTTCAGCGCTTCCCCGCCAGAATAGTATTTTAGCCCGTACCTTTCTGCAAGTTTCTTTGCCACGGTGCTTTTTCCGCTTCCAGCCATTCCTGAAATGCATATAACAACTGGTTCTTTAGTTGTTTTTCCAGATTTTCTAGTAACAGCCATCGGTGTTCCTCAATGCTTTACATTGTTCTTGCCGTTTGCTTTAAAGCGTTTTTTAGGCAGCTGTGGCAAACTTGTCCGGCATAGGGACGCCAAACTCTTTTTCTGCTTCGATTTTGCTTGCCCATCTCTGACGGGGTTAAACGTGGAATTCCTGCTATTGGCTTTCCACACAGAAAACATGAAGGTCCCTTTGGTTTTCCCTTTTTAAAGTGGATTTTGTTTTTCCCTCCAGGCAAGGATTTTTCTATGCGCTTTCTGCTTCTTGTACGTAAATGAGGTTGCGGCAAGCCCTCATCCTCCTACTCTATTGGCATGGTGCCCAAAAGTCTAGAGGAAAGTGTCCCAAAAAGCAAGGAGCAAATCATGTACCAGTAAATGAAGGGTATTCCGCCAATTCCGGGGATTTGTGCCACGTTTCCGCTGTAGATTGGCATTAGTATAGGCCATATGAAGAAGTATATAAATGAAAGCCCGAATAAAACTAGTTGAGGTTTAAGTAGTTTCTTCTGCATATTCATAATTTGCGGTTCTTTCTTTTTTATTTTCTCCATGAGTTTTTTGTCTTTTGTACGAAGCGCTTTTGATGCTTGGGCTTGGTATTCAGCGATTTCTTTCTGCATCACCCGGTACTGTTTCCAGCCAACAAATTTGCTTATCAGAAGGCGGTTAAGGGAGGATATTGAAAGTGAGAGGGCTAGGCTGATTAACATCACGTCTATTGTAGCCGTCAGCATTTCTGCACCCATCTTAAACATTTAAACTTACTTAATTTCTTTTGTTTCATTGGTTAATAACCATTTTTGCTTTAGGCTTGCGATTTTATTCTCCAAATATTCTTCGGAAGGCCGGATACATCTCAGCGGCTCTTTCTCTCACCAAAATTTCGTAATACTGGTATATTATTCCAACAGAAAGCAAAATACCCATTCCCGAACCGAAAACTCCAAGGAAATCCGAAATGCCAGCTATTAACCCTACGATTACTCCGCCAAGAACCGTAACTGCTGGAATGTAACGCTTAAGAATGGATTCAACAGCCTTTCCAGAACGTCTGTATCCTGGAATCTGCATGCCAGCATCAACAAGCTGCTTAGCCACGGTTGATGGTCCTAAGCCGCCAACCTCAAGCCAAGTAAGCGAGAAAACAACGCAGAAAACAATGAGAATCGCGAGGTAACCTAACGCTCGGTCTGGACGTGCAGCAACATCAGCAAGGCTGTGAGGCGCAGTAACATAATATACGAGACCGTTAACGGGTTCCAGACTAGGAGGATTAACATCCCTGTTCCATTTAAACTGTCCCAAAATGTCAATCCAGAGTATTCCAGTTCCATTCTCTCTTTGACCGCCAAACGCGCTCCAGAAAAGCTGTGAGAATATGTATATGTTGGCGAAGAGGGCTGATGCGAAAATTACTGGCAGGTTAGACACGTACAGAAGTTTTATTGGGTATCGGCTTCGGAAACCCTTGTAGCCAGCATAAGACAATGGTAGTTCCACTCTTATTCCTTCCATGTAAATTATCACCAAGAAGGCTGCTATTGTAGCTATAAAACCTATCAAGGATGGATACGCGCCGAACCCCACTATCCAATCTGTTATTGGCCTGCTGCCTGACAAGACAACGGAGAGAGCTCCCACAAACAGTCCTGTTCCTGGGCTGAAGCATTGCCAGAGGATTTGCTGTGCAACACCAGCCATTATGAAGAGGCTTATTCCGCTGCCGAAGCCCCATCCCTTCTGGACAAGTTCATCTAGTAACTGCACAATTATACCAGTTGCCATAAGCTGTAGGAAAATAATTATCCTTACCGTACTTGATAAATCGCCGTACATTCCGCTGATTATGTAAGCTGTTGCCTGAACTCCTGTGAGGATTATGGCGAGGGCTTTGCTTGCTGTCGTGAAGAGGCTTCTGTCTTCTGGGCTTGACATGTCACATTCTATCATGGCTGAGCCGACTAAAAGCTGCAGTATCAACCCAGCTGTGACTATGGGACCTATTCCTAGCTCCATTAGTGTGCCGTGGCTTGAAGCCCAAATTATTCTTAAGGCGCTGAACCGTTCCTCTGTGGTTGAAGGGATGCCATACAAAGGAGTTACCGCCATAACAAGATATATTATTACAACTAAGGCTGTCCAGAATAGTTTCTCGTTAAATCGCACTCTCCGTTCTGGAGCCTTCACTTCCGGTAGTACTCTTGCAATTGGTTTAAACAGATTTAGGAATCTGCCAGCCATGGGTTAGTTTCTACTCTCCCTCTTCCGTTAATTCTTCCACTTCTTCCGTTAAAATTTCTCCGCCAGCCTCTTTTATCTTTTCAGCCGCCGACTTCGAGCACGAAGCAACCTTAACCACTAAAGGTTTTGTAATTTTGCCCGCGCCAACAAGCTTAGTGTAGCCAAGACTTGTTAGGTCAACGAACAGCTTGCCATCTTCCTTCTCCACGGAGAGCCTTTCAGCGATCTCTTCGAGTTTTCCAACGTTCATAGCCTTCACTTTTCTTCTTAAACTTTTAGGAGATGTGAAACCCTTTTTTCCAAAGTATTCTGGTTCATATTTAATGACATAAGACCATAGGTGCTTATGGCGTCCAGCCTTCCGATAGCCTTTTGACCCTGTCTTTCTATGTTGACCTACTCTGCCGTAACCTTGAGTTCTTGAACCCCGCTTTTTCCGGATTTTCCTCAGTTTATGCGGCATTTTTTAACCAGCTAATTTATCTATTGGTTTCTCTTCAACAGCCCTTTTTAACCTTATTTCAAGCACACCATTCTTATATGTTGTACGCATTGTGGTTGGAACAACTTTTTCTGGAAGATTTAGGCTCTTATGGTATTTGCGGTCTACAGCCTCAGCGGATAATATCAACTGTTTATGTTCTGCACGGATTTTAAGATCTTCTCTCTTGAAACCAGCCAGCCCCGCAACAACAACAATTTCATCCTTGTCTTCAAGAACATCTATAAGAGGCTCCATCCACTTGTACTCTTTCACCGCGAGGCTTTTTGGTGCAAGATACTTGTATGGATAAGCCCGCCATTTGCCCTTAGGATTCTTAACCCGAAATATTCTAGAAAAGTTCTTTTCGCGGGTTCCACTGCGTCTTGCTACAACATTGAATCGCTTCCGTGGCTTCCTGTTTCTTCGCCATCTCGCGCTCAATCAACTCTCCCCTCGGATACAATGGCATTTCAAAAGTGGCTATAAAATGTATCGGATAGAAAAATGTTAAAAGCTTAGATCATCCGCTTTATGAGTTCGTTAATTTTTTCTCCTCGATAGCCAAGTTCGCCGCCCATACCGTAGCTCTTCTTTATTTTTCCCTTAAAACCCTTCGTGGGCGGGTGAAGCCTAAAAACTGGCTTAATATTTGGCAGTTTCCAGTATTCGGCGCGGCAGCTGAAAACAGCGTCTGCAAGCTCTTCTAATGATTTATAACTAATCTTCTGTGCATACTCGTCTGTTAATCTCTTTTTTCCGACGAGTTCTCCCTTTTCCTTCATTAGAAGATGAACCGTCTCTTCCGATGCCTCACCCCATGTTATGAAGCTCTGCGCTGTTTTCAGCATTCCAAGAAATGACGGTCTATTATCAATTAGTACGGCGTAGTTGTTTCTTGTTAGATGGAGCATTTTTAGGGTTTCTCTAACCTCTTTTGAGGCGCTTATGGTTCCGCGAACTCTTACAACCGCCAAGCATTTGCGTTCTTCGATTTTCTCACCCAACTACCTCACCCAGTCTATCGGAGTTATTAGGCTGTAGGTTTTCTTTAACGCGTCAAAGACGGCATATGCAAAGGAGGGGACAGTTCTTGTTGAACCATAACTCCTGGTCCAGCAGTCCTTGATTCCAGCCAAGCCTAAAATCACTTTTGCAACTTCACTTGCAACTAGACCCAAACCTCTTGGTCCAGGAACCACAACTATTTTTACACCACCACATTTGCCTTCAACCTGGAAGGGCACCGAGTGAGGTTTGCCACAACCGCACTCCCAACTTCCACAACCACGCCTAACAGGAACTAGGTTTAGGCGAGCGTCCGCGGCAGCCTTCTCTATGGCTGTTCGCACCTGGCTTGCTTTCCCAGATCCTAAACCTATGTATCCGTCCCTGTTTCCAACGGCCACAATTGCCTTAAACCTCGACTTTTCGCCAGCGTCTGTTTGTTTTTGAACCAGGTTTATGTTTATAACTTCTTCTTGAATATCCGGAAGCAGGGCGTCGACAATTTGGGGTTCACGGATTTTGAAACCGCCCAAAAAGATTTCTTCTATTGACGTGATTTTGCCTTCTTGAATCATTTTTCCAATACGGGTTTTGGGAACCCAGTGCTCCAAACTTTCAGCCGTTCTACTTTCTGTTGTCAACTTTTTTACCTCCGCTCTCAAACTCGGCGGTTATGGCTTTTTTGACCTCTTCAAAATGTTCTGGAAGACTTTCTGGTTGAAGCTTATTTTCCAAATACTTTGAGAATCGAAGATTGTACTCTGTGGGGTTAGAAGCAAGAGTCTTTGCATACTGCGCTATGTGTTCTCCTCTAACCCTTTTTTCATCCGGAAGTTTCTCCTCGCTATGCGGGATACTCATTCCAGCGTCTAAAGCGCCCTTCAACACTGTCAGAACCCTTGAGCCCCTAGAAGGAAAGTGTAGACCGATGTCCAAAATTGCCTCACTTATGCCTTTAGCCTTAGCCTTTAATCCGCATAGAAGCCCAGTTAAATAAGCAGTTGGAATGTTTCCCCTAGGAGCCCTCCATCCATACTTTCTTGTTAGCTCTCTGCTATGCGCCGAAACCAAAACCTCGTCTCCATGGGGCTTGGCGACAACAATTTGAGCGATCATGTTGTTTAATGTTTTGCGTACAACGAGGCGAGGTTTACCGGAAAGCGCTAATGCTTTCCTCTTCCTGTAATCTGTTTTTCCCTCTCTTCTCCGCCGAAATGGAACACAATAGCGTGCATTTCGAGCCATCAGCGCTTCCTCCAGAGCCCCTGCGCTTTTAAGTGACGTTCTAAATCAGCGACTGACGTAAATCTTCCACTGCTTGCCATCTTGTAGAGCTTTCGATAAGTTACTTCCGTAATGATCCTATCTGCCTTTAATTCACGAAGCCTCTTCCTCAAAGCCCTAATCTTAGCCATCCAAGCATCTTTCTTTGAAATTTTTGCATGATGTGCACCGCTTCTGCTTCCTGGTCCACGTCGCCTTCCAACTTTCTTCTTTAAGTGCGCCGCTCGAGCTCTTGCTCGGCTTACACCCTCTTCTGGCAATGGTTTGATAACGCCTTCATGGATTAGTTTACGAATCTCCTCTCTTGTTATTGCAGTTTCAACATCATCTATCTTTTCAGGGTCTATCCAAACCCTGTTTTGCCCAACCTTTAATATGTTGGCTGCGAGACGTCGCTGACTTTTAAGCCTCGTCATCCTTTTTTGGCACCGCCCTCACTTTTTCTTTTCCTTTTCCGTCTCTCTTTCGGTTTTTCCTCTTCGACCTTCTTTTCTTCCTCCTTTTCTATCTCCTTTGTCTCCTCTTCCAGTTTCTCCTTCTTCTCTTCAACTTTCTCCTTGACTTCTTTGAGATTGATGATGGTAATTTTTTTCTTTCTTGCCTCAGCAATGATTTTAGTCCTTTTTCTCTTACCAACCGTGTGGGCAATGCGCACAACTTGAGTTTTAGGGTCGACTTCCTTAAGTTCATCTAGGTTATGCACTAAAACCTCCTTGTAGCCTGATGGATGAAGCCCCCTAACAGCTTTTGGTCCCCTATAGCCAACGTTTACTGTTGGCGGCCAACCTTTGATTTTCCTTCGCATTTTGTTGTCTATGCCTTTTGGTTTACGCCAGTTCTCTTTTAATCGCATGTACCGCCAGCTTTCTTGCCTAACGAAGCTTGGCTTTTTCTTTTTGACACGTTCCCGCATTTTAAGGGCTTTTTGCTCTATCATGCCTCCATTCCCTCGCTGCGCTCATATATGTATATGCCGTCCAAGAAAACCCGCGGGTCTTTTCTTTTCACTTTGGTGGCTTGCTCGATGTTTGCTGCTGTTTTGCTTACGTCTTCAATGTTTATGCCTTGAACTATTATGTCTTCGCTTTGAACCTTAACTTGCACGTCTCCGATGATCTTGGCTTTCCTTGGGTTTCGCTCTCCAGTAAAATTTTCTATTAAAACCAATTTGTCCTTGACTTTGACCGAAATTGGAAAATGAGAGAAAACTATCTTGAGCTTATACGAAAAACCTTTCCTAACTCCCGTAATCATGTTTTGGATATGAGAACAGATTGTGCCCACGAGAGAGGCCTCTTTTTTGCGGGGCCATTCGGCCCAAACTCGGATTGTTTTCTCATTAACCTCTATTGAAACTGGGGCTTGGGAAAAATCGCGGGTTAATGTCCCCTTCGCTCCTTTAACGGTTACCTTTCTTCCTTCAACAGTCACTTCGACATCTTCTGGAACTTGAATAGTTCTTGAGATTTCAACAGCCCGCATACAATGACACCTTTCTAATAGACAAAAGCTAGCAGTCTGCCCCCCACACGCTTTTCCTTAGCCTCTTTATGAGACACCACTCCTTTAGGAGTTGAAACAATTAAGATGCCGATGTCTCTTGATGGAAGAAACTTTTTCTCCCATTCTTCAAATTCTTCTATTCCAACAGGGAAACGCGGTTTTATGGCTCCACACTTATTTATTCTTCCCAAAAGCTGAACCTTAAATTTCCCAGAGCGTCCGTCATCAATAAACTCGAACTCCCCAATGTAACCGTTTAACTGCATAATTCTCAACACCCGCCCCAAAAGTTTAGAGGCTGGGCTGATTATGCACTCCCGCTTGTTTCGCATCTCGTTGTTTATGATTGTTGTTAAGCCATTTGTCAAAGTATCCATGAGGTTTTCCTCGCTACTCATACTTTTTGAAACCGAGTTTTTTAGCTACTTCCCTAAAACAATGCCGACACAAATATAAATTATAACGCCTAATGACGGGCCCATAAGATCCGCATCTGCTGCATGGCCTAGCGCCCTTGCCATACTTTCTTTCCTTTTTAGGCTTATGTTTAGCCATATTATCCCCTTCTAAACAATTTCCACCCCTATGGCATCTTTCAGGAAAACTTTAGCTTCTTCAGGTGTCAAAATATGCCTTGAGCCAATATTCGTTTTCTCAATTCGCCGTTCTTTCACGCGATATCCGGGGCGGCTGAGGGTGACGCAGACATCCATTCCAAATATGCCAACATCAGGGTCGTATTTTACACCTGCTATTTCTATGTGTTCCTTTATGCCGAAGGAGAAGTTGCCGTGCTTGTCAAAACTTTCCTTTGGAATTTTGTTATCGATTACTGGTAGAACCTTCTTCAAGAAATCTATCGCTTTTTGCTTTCTAAGCGTAACTATACATGCTATTGGTTCGCCTTTCCTAATTCCGAAATCCCTGATTGTCTTCTTTGCTTTCCGTTTACAAGGCGTTTGAGTTGTCAAATCCTTTAAAACCTTTGCAGCCTTTTCTAATGGCTCTCCAGATTTCCCAACGCTGATGTTAACGACGACTTTTTCAATCCTTGGCTTCAGCATGGGATGTTCTTCCCATTTCTTACGGATTTCGTCCTCAGACAACGGCAGCCACCTCCGGTATTGATATAAGTGGTTTTGTCTCGCCTAACGCGAAAACAAAGTTCAGTATTGTTTGGTAACGGTTGCCTTTCTCGTCTTCAATCACCACTAAAGCGTTTCTCCGTCTCTCGCCTTTCGCCCTTTTAATCTCCACTATTTTACCGTATTTCCCAATGTTTTTTCCACCAATTATCATTGCGAAAACATTTTCTTTTATCTTCACATGTTCCACAATCCGCCTATCTGGAAGACTTATCTTCAAAGTGTCTAAAGTTTCATAAACATCCTCTTGTGGATTTTTGGGATCTGTAACTTTCACTAGTATATTGGAGCCATCATGAAGACCGAGTTGTACGTGACCCTTTTTGACGCGGATTTTGCTTTCTATTCGACATAGCTTGAAGCTTGTTTCTTCTTTGTCAATTTTGTGAAGGATGAAACCTTTATGCGAAGGCAAAACGCGGAAGAAAGTGTTTGCTTCCGGCATTGCAATTACGTCCATAAGCCCCACAGGGAAACTGTCCTTTCGTCTAATTTTGCCATCAACGTAAATCTTCCCTTGCGAAACTATAAGTTTAGCCTCTTTTCTTGTCTCAGCAAACTTGAGGATGTCTCGCAGAACTATGGCTAGGGGCAAGCAATTTTCTAGAGAATGTGGTCCCGGAGAAGGTTTTACAGCCCACACAAATTCCTTTCTTGGAATGGGCCAGAATTTCGGAGCAGATTTCCGCTTTAACCCTGTTGATCCACCTTTTTTACCCAAAGTTTATTCCTCTCCCTCTTTTTTCTTTGTGGTTTTGCGTTTTTTCTTTGGCTTTTTTGCTTTAGACTCTTTTTCTTCAGCCTTCTCGGCTTTTGCCTTCTTTTTCGTCGGCTTTTTCACAACTTCTCTTTTTCTTTTCCTCGGTTTCTTTTCTGGGGGTTTCGTCTCTTCTACAGCTATTTTTTCTTCAACGACCTCCTCTTTCACTTCAACGGCTTTTTCCAATTCCTTGCGGCCCTCTTTTTTCCTTTCTAAAACTCCTTTTCGCCATTTGTCATCGAGGTTTAGGCGTGTAATCATGACTTTGGATGGATGGATTGGAACAAATATTGTTGTCCCATCAACCTTTTCCCTTGTCAAACCTTCCACGTATAATCGGAATTTCTTTTTGTCTACGCGGGTGATTTTTCCTTCAAATCCCTTATGGTCTCCACGCATAATGCGAACTGTGTCACCGCTTCTCACAGGTACAGCGTTTACTCCATATTCGGCTTTAAGTTCAGGCGAAAGGGGAGCAGCGAAAAGCTTGTGGCGTATGTGGTCTGGTGCTTGATGCAGCATTTTTCTTTGTTTTGACGGTTTTGCCGTTGGTTTTAGTGTTTGCATGCATTCTCACCCTATATTATTATGCTGGCGGCACTAGCTATCCTTGGCCATCTTTCCGCAGCCTCCCTCGCTACGGGACCGCGAATCTCTGAACCCTTCATTTCCCCATCTGGAGTTATTATCACAGCAGCGTTATCTTCAAACTGAACCCAGACACCGTCAGTTCTTCTGTAGGGTTTTCTCTGCCTCACGATAACAGCTTGGAAAATTTTCTTTCTCATGTCCGGGGTTCCATGTCTGACTGAGACAACTACCCTATCACCAACAGCAGCTGATGGATAGCGCCTCAACCTTCCCTTATAGCCCATAACTTGGACTAAACGTAGTTCTCTGGCTCCAGTGTTGTCAGCGCACTTTAACATTGAGCCCGTGGGCAGCCCCCTAGATATTTTCGGTCCATGTCCAAGCATTCCCTTCGCAACTAGAGCTCTCTGTTTAGCCTTCGCCGCCATGCTATTCTCCCTCCCCGTGTTTTTCGACAACGACAAACGACACGGTTTTGCTTATTGGGCGGCATTCCGCTATCGTAACGCGGTCCCCTTCTTTTGCGTTTATGCATGGAGGGTTGTGGGATGGTATGCGGCTATACCTTCTCTCGTACCTAAGAAATTTTGGAATGTAATGGAGGTATTCGCGTTTCACTATAACTGTTTTGTCCATTTTTGAGCTTACAACAACTCCTTCCAAGATGCGTCCTCTTACCGGAAGGTCACCGTGAAATGGGCAGTTTCTGTCGCTGCATGACTCTTTGGGCTTTTTGAACATTAAAGACATCACCATAACCTCCTAATGCACTTTTTAAGACGGTCTTCAGGTCTGCCCACGAGGAGTTTACCATCAATTTCAACGATTGTTCCATCAGAAAAATGGAAGTGGAAAACCGCTGCCTCTTTTATGATGGTTTTTCTCTTTCCTTCATGCAAAATCGTGAAGGTGTTTTTTGTTTCATCTATCACTTTGCCGCGTATTCCAATGTAACTCGGATGTTTACTTTTGGCAACTGCGGCCTCTGTTCCGATAAACTCGTATCGAACTATGTCTGGCGTCACCTTCATTTCTTCTTCCCAGCCGTTGCTGCCTTTCCACGTCCAAGTTTTTGTTCATGTTCTATTGTTAGTATCCTTGCGATAGTTCTGCGCAGTTCCTTTATTCTCCCCGGATTTTCGACGGTGCCGCCCGCTTTAATCATGGTTTTTAACCTTAACAGTTCAGTTCTTAATTCGTTAAGTTTCTTTAATCGCTCCTCAGAGGGCATGTCTCGAATTTCTTTGATTCGTAGTATAGGCATTTTATTCCTCTGCCTCCCCCTCTACTTCTTTCAACTCTTCCGCTCTTTCTCCCGCAACCTTTTCTTCCTGCGGAACCTCTTCAACTATTTCGAGTTTGTCTGGAAACTTCGCATCAGGGGGCATTATCCTAACTCTCACGCCAAATATGCCGGGTTTCAGTTGAACGTGAACCTCGGCTTTCCGCATGTACTTTAAGGCTGGGTCTCCACATTTCGGTAGATATCCAGCCCGGAACTTCTCGTACCTTGCCCTTTCAGTCCTCAGTTTTCCGCTTATGATTATTTCCGCTCCGAGGGCGCCTGCTTCCATAACTTGGTTTAGAGCCCAGAAACCTGCACGTCTAAAGTGTACTCCTCTTTGTAGTGCTGCTGCAACCCGCGAGGCTACAACGTAGGCGTTCAGTTCTGGAACTTCGATTTCGGAAACGGAAATCTGTGGGTTTGAAACCTTAAAATTCTCTTCCAAAATGCTTGCAAGTTCTCTTATTGTTTCTCCTCCGCGCCCTATTACTAAGCCTGGGCGCATCGCGTAAATTACAATGTGGGTGCCCAGGGGAGTTTTTGAGATTGTTACTCCGCCATATCCTGCTCTTTCAAGCTTCTTCTGCAAGAATTCGTCTATCTCCGCCTTCTTTATGGATTCTGTTATAAAACGTTTAACTATGGACATTACGCTTCTTCCCCTGTTTCTGGCTGTTCTTCTAGGGCTATTTCAATGTGACATAATGTTTCAAATTTTGGGGATGTTCTTCCAAAAGCTCTCGGCGTGTATCGCTTGACTTTCATTCCGGGGTAAGCGGAGGCATGGATTATACGAAGTCTTTCAGTGTCTAAGCCCTTATACTCTGCGTTTGCTTCCGCGCCTTCAAGCACTCTTAAAATGTGCTTGGCTGCTTTCACTGGATATCTGCCCGCATAAGCTTTCTCAAGTCCGTGACGGTGACCAGCCTTCTTTTTGAACCTTCTGAAGGGGACAGCCGCCTTTTTTGCCATAACATCTTTTAAAAATTGTTTTGCTTGAGTCAGCATCATCCCTTTAATTGTTTTACATATCTCCCGTGCTGATTTAGGGGATACCCTAATCTCTCGTCCGCTAGCCTTCACGGTTTTTTCAGGGTCTAATTCCCCTTCTGTTATTGAGTATCCCCATTTTGGCACTTTTATGCGCGCTCCAACTGTGCAATTGAACAGCGTCATAGCGATTTATAATGTTTTCCTTCAGTTGAAGCGCTTTTTAGACAGAATTAAGCTTATAAACTTCATTTTTGAGCCAAAAACCTTTCCTTCTATACGAAGAAACGTAGGAATATATGATTTTAATTATTTTTTAGTTTTGGTTTACGAAAGAGCAGGACTATCCCGGTTAATGCAAGTGCTAGGCCTACAAGTTGCAGATACTCAAAGGCTTCTCCAAGAATGGTCGCAGAGAACGCTGCCGCAGACAAGGGTTCTATGATGGAGAGTACGCTTCCCTTAGCAGATTCAACGTACTTTAATGCGTAAGAAAAAAGAAGGTAAGCTGTCAAGGATGGAAACCACGCTATGACAAGTATAAGGTACCAAAGATGCAGCGGATAATTCACAATTTGGGAAGAAGAATGGAAAAGCGTTGGAGCCAAGGCAATCGCGCCTATTCCATCGCCATAAACCAGTAAAGTCCAGTTGGTGTAGCGTTCCCTCAGCTTTTTAACCATTATGAAGTAAAGGGTGAAAAGTATGCTTGTAAGCATTCCAAAAGCCAAACCCAAAATGTTAGCATTTAACTGCGAGACTTCGTAGGCTCTTACAACAAGTGCAACGCCTAAAAAAGCCAGTATTATGGCAATTATGGTTGATGGTGTTGCTTTTTCCTTTAGGAAAATTGAGGCGTAGGCTGTTACGAAGATGGGGTAGGTGTAAAACATTATAGCCGCTATTGTGGCGGTTGTCAAATCAACGGTGTAGAAGTAGGCTATCCTTTGAAGGGCGACGGCTAAAACGCCGAAAATGGCTAGCTGCGGCAAGTCTTTCCTTTTGATTTTAAGTAGATTTTTCCTAAAAAGAACCATTGGAACCAGCACAGTAGCAGAAGAAATCGAAATTCTTAACGCGGTTAATGTGACAGGGTTAACTCCTTGGGCAAAGGCAAATTTTCCAAAAATACCCATTGTCCCCCAAAGGATAGACGCCAAAGCAATTAGGAGATAGCCCTTCTTCTGCTCCATAGCTTACTAAAAACTGTCTTCAATTTAAATAGTTGATGGGCAGCCTTTTGCGTATTTTGCGATTCATTTATGTTTAACCTTTAGAGTTAAGGGTATTCAGAGTTAAAGCGAGGGTGACGAATTGGCTGTCAAAAATGAGCATATAACCATGTTGCATGGCGCTGGCGGAACAGTCATGCATGACCTTGTCAAAAATTACATTGTGAAATATTTTGGCAACGCGGCTAATTTTGAAGTGCCGCTTGAAGCTTTGGATGACGCGGCTGTAGTTGGCGACATTGTTCTCAAAAGCGACTCTCACGCCGTTAAGCCTATTTTCTTTCCAGGCGGTGATATTGGACGCTTAGCTATTTCTGGTACCGTGAATGATATTGCGGTTTTGGGAGCTGAGCCTTATGCCTTGGCTTGCGGCTTTGTTTTGGAGGAAGGCTTGGCTATGGCTGATTTTGAAAGAATCTTGGCTAGCATGCAAAAAACATGTAGGGAAGCAGGCGTTAGCATAGTCACTGGCGACACCAAGGTTGTGGAAAAGGGAAGCCTCAGCGGTTGCATAATAAACATCTCTGGGATTGGGAGAAGAACAGCCGCGTTGGAAAGAAACATCGAGGTTGTTAAGCGTTTCAGAAGGGATTTTAAAGCACGTTGGGTTTTGGATTCAAATCTTAGAGCTGGCGACAAAATAATACTTTCAGGAACAATCGGCGACCATGGACTGGCTGTTTTATCCGCTCAAGAGGGATTAAGTTTTGGAAGCGGCATAAAATCAGACGTGAAGCCCCTAAATCGCCTAATCCAACGTTTACTTGCTGAAGTGGGCGGGGTGGTTGCCATGAAAGACCCAACGAGAGGCGGTTTAGCCGACGCCCTAAACGAGTTCAGCGAGAAATCCAATGTTGGCATACTGATTTACGAAGACAAAATTCCAATAAGAGAAGATGTGCAAGCAGCATGCGAAATGCTTGGTTTGGACCCGCTTGAAGTTGGAAATGAAGGAAAAATAATCGTGGGAGTTGTTAAAGAAAAAGCTAATGATGCCCTTAAATTCCTTAAGGGGACAAGCGAGGGAAAAGAAGCGGAAATCATAGGCGAAGCCACCGCAGACTTTAGCGGTGTGGCTATGCAAACTGTTGTTGGCGGCAAGAGGATTATTCCTAGACCTCTAGGAGACCCTGTTCCGAGAATCTGCTGAAAAATCTCGTTATTTCGAGCTCTTCCACAAATCTGAAACGCGACCAGCCTTCACAAGTTTCCATTTGCCAAAAAAGTCCTTCTTATAAAAATGGTACAAGCCGCAGCGAGTGCACTGCATAATCCGCCTATTTTTTTCAAAATCAACCTCATACAGTACTAAAGGCGAACCGCAATCAACACATACACCAGTGTATGTTTTGTCATCCTGAGCGCTCATTTTCAGCAATCCTCTATCCTAAGTGAAACATACTATTGTTTAAACTTTTAACATGCAAAGCGAAGAAAAAGTAGGGTGACTGTTTGGTTTATGGCGGAGGCGATGGAGCCTGCGTCGCTGTTGGTTGGGTGGCTGTTGTTTTGATGGAGAAGAATCCAACGGCGATGAGTATCCATGAGATCCAAATCAGTATAAGACCAACCACGATTATTGTTAGCACAGCGCCTATCAGCCAAAGCAAACCCGCAGTTCCAAAAATTTTTTCGCCAGATCTTGCTGAAAGGCTGTCTAATGATTTTCTGACGAACACAGCTGAAACGACAACGAATATGAAGAGTATGACAAAGGCTACAAGAAGGGATCCGATAAGGCTCCAGAGGTTGTTTAGGTCCATGAAATAATTTTGAATTGCAAACGGGTCGGATATGTCCAGCCCAGAAATTGCCATCATAACCATTGCCACTAACACTGCGAAAAAGGCTACCACACCCACTATTAGTGTGATGAACCCATAGAGAGCATTGTTGAATATGCCGCTTTCTTGATAGTGGTCTGCGAAGCCCTTCAAAGCAATTAAAACCAGTATGATGCCGACGAGACATAATAAAATTGTTGGACCTGCCGCGAAGAAGCCGAGAAAACCAATAATCAGTAATATAGCGCCTACACCGCCTAATGTTTTGCTTGATTCAATATTCATTTAATAAACCTCGATAATTGGTTTTGCATCTTTCTAGATAAAAAGCTTTTCCACAAAGCCTTGGCTCAATCCTTTACTTTGTTGCCTTTGCCCATATTCTGCATGTGCCTTCTATGCTTACCATGCATGCGCCTCTTGGTTTTTGCGGAGTGCAAGTCTTCATAAAAAGCGGGCATTCTGTCGGCTTAATCTTGCCAATCATAACCAAGTGGCATTGGCACCCGGGCAACAAGTCTCTGCCAAACTTGATTTTGACATCGAACTTTTCTCGCGCATCGTAATAGGCAAATTCTTTGCAGAGTTTCAACGCGGAGTTTGGCAGTATGCCTAATCCCCGCCAGCCTCCGTCAACGGTTTCAAAAGCCTCCTTCATTAATTGTTGCGCCTTCAAATTTCCTTCCGGATTAACTGCGCGTGCGTATTCATTTTCTAAGCGTGCTTTTCCTTCCTTGAACTGTTTAAGAACCATGTATATAGCGAATAGAACATCTAGGGGTTCAAATCCAGCTATGACCGTTGGCATGCGATATGCTTTCGGAAAAACCTCGTAAGGCTTTAAGCCAATAATTGTGCTTACGTGACCAGGAGCAATAAAGCCATCAATGTGCAGGTCACCTATTCCTAAAAGGAGTTCCATGGCTGGTGGGATAAGCCTGTGCGAAACCAGAAAACTAAGGTTTACTGGCGGTTTGTGCAGGACTTCAGCCGCCGTGGACGGAGCAGTGGTTTCAAAACCAATAGCGAAAAAAACAAATTCCTTGCTTGGTTCTTGCCTAGCCATTTTAACCGCGTCGCCAACACCGTAAACAACTCTGACATCAGCTCCTTCAGCTTTAGCGTCCAGCAGAGAACCTTCAGAACTGGGAACCCGCAGCACATCACCAAAACATGTGACTGCAACGCCTTTTTTAGCTAGCTGAATTGCCTCGTCAATTTCAGAGGCTGGAGTCACACAGACTGGGCAGCCGGGTCCAGCAATGACTTCAACTGTTTCGGGTAGGAGGCTTCTTATGCCGAAATGGGTTATAGTCCATTCGTGTGTGCCGCAAATATGGCATATTTTCACGGTTTCTTTTTTCGGAGCGATTTCCCGAATTTTTTCTGTTACACGTTTTGCGGTTTCCGGGTCTCTAAACCTTAACTTTTCAGTCATTTCCGTCAACTATCTTTTCTTTGTTCAATTTCGGCGGAGGCTTCAAGGATTTCGCTCCACAACTTCAGCGTTTCATAAGCCTCTTCTTCGCTTAAAACTTGGATGGCATAACCCGCGTGAACAAGAACATAATCGCCTACCTTAGCGTCTACAAGCGTCACATTAACCTCTCTCAAAACGCCCTCTCCGAAATCCACCTGCGCCTTATCATCTTTTAGGCTTATGACTTTTGCTGGAATCGCCAAACACATCGTCCATCAATAGAATAGCAGAATTTCACAGCAATAAATCAGTTATGGTTCAAAACTGGAAAAATCCACCCACAACCGCTTGACCAAAGGATAGTCCGCCGTCGCCCGGTGGAACAACCTTATGGGCAATGAATCTTAAACCAGCCTCTTCCACGGTTTTCCGCATATGAGAAGCAAGTATTTCGTTGCATGCCGCGCCGCCGGAAAAACCAACAGTCTTAACGTTGTTTTCTAATGCTTTTTCTATGGCTAGAGTAGCTAAGCCTCTGGCTAGGTAGGCGTGAGCAGAGTAAGCCAAATCAGCTGTACTGTGCTTATCCTTGTTCTCAAATATTTCTAGAAGCAACTGCGTAGTGTCTAATGTGACACTTTTTATTATAGGATTTAGCTTCAAAACGTCTTTACCCTTTAAAGCGGCTGATTCAAGTTTCATGGCCGGCTCGCCCTCATAGGTACGTTCATAGCATATGCCTAAAACAGCCGAAACAACATCCAAAACCCTACCGCAACTTGTAGTTTCGATAATATTGCTTCTTTTTTCAAGTTGATGGAGAATAACTTGGATTTCGCTTTCACCGTGTGGAAAATGCTGTTTATTTTGAAGCAACCAATCTTTCACATCTATTTTTTTGTAAAGCATTCCAGCAGCTATTCTTAGTGGATAACGTGTAGCCAAGTCTCCGCCTATTAGCGGCTGCTTTTCAAGATGGGCTAAACGCTTAAAACTTGATGATTCACTTGTGCAAAGAAGGATTTCTCCACCCCATGCACCGCCATCGGCACCATATCCGTAACCGTCGCAGCAAACGCCTACAATCTCTTCCACATCGTGCTCAGCCATCAAAGCAGCTATGTGAGCATAATGATGCTGCACTTGGATTAGTTGCCAACCGTTTTCTTCAGCCAAATCTTGGGCAAGCTTAGTAGTCGTAAATTTAGGATGCAAATCGCAAGCAACCATTTTCACTTTGCTATTTGTTAAGCGTATGAGATGTTTTGTTGCGTTTTCCAAAAATTCTCTTGTCTCGACATTTTCCACATCGCCTATATGCTGAGATACGAAGGCTTTGTTTCCAAGCAAAACGCAAGCGGTGTTGTTCAGCTCTCCACCCAAACCAACAACACAACACACAGCTTTTTTCTTAAGCATGATTGGCGCGGGCGCGTAGCCCCTAGAACGCCTAATAAAAATCGTGTCCTCGCCGTGCATCCGCACAACAGAATCATCGCATCTGTGAGCTATCCTTCGGTTGTGGAAGAGGAAATAATCAACAGTGTCTCCAAGCGTTTTCAACGCTTCTTCATTTTCCTTTATTATAGGTTGATTCGGCGGGTTAGCGCTTGTCATCACGAAAGCGGGATCTTCTACTTTGTCGAAAAGCATGTAATGCAAGCCCGTGTAAGGCAACATAACGCCTACATTATGCAGTCCCGGGGCAATCAAGTCTGAAAGATGATAGCTTTCACTTTTGTTTAGCAGAACTATAGGGCGCGTATAGGAAGCCAGCAACTCCTCCTCTTGTCTGCTTACTTCGGCGAACGTTTTTATCGCTTCCAAGCTTCGAGCCATAATCGCGAATGGCTTTTGTTTTCTATACTTGACTTGTCTAAGTCTAGCGAGAGGCTCGTCCTTTATGGTGGATGCGGCAACATGAAAACCCCCATAACCCTTAACAGCCACTATAAATCCTTCTGAAAGAAGTTTACCAGCCTCTCTAACAGGGTCAATTTCGTTAATTAACTCGCCCTTCCTCGTTGTTAAGTAAACTTTGGGACCGCATTTTGGGCAAGCCACGGTTTGCGCATGGAAACGCCTGTTTAAAGGGTCTGTGTATTCCTTCTTGCAGAATTTGCACATTGGAAATTCTCGCATAGTCGTGTTTTCGCGGTCATATGGCAGCTTTTCGATGATTGTGAATCTTGGACCGCAGTCGGTGCATGTGATGAAGAAGTATTCGTATCTTGGGTCTTTTGGGTTCCTGAGTTCTTTTAGGCATTCGTTGCATATGGCTATGTCTGGGGGAATAACCGATCCAGAAAGCTCTGCTTCATCTGAACTTTTGTAAATCGTGAACTTTTCATATTCCTCTTTTCCAACGGCTTCTGTTGTGATAATGTCATAAATTTGTGCGAGGGGCGGCTTTTTCTCCTCCAAATCACGCATAAAACTTTTAATGTTATTTTCTTCGCCTTCAACGAGAATTTCAACTCCCGCATCACCCCTGTTCTTTACATAACCTTTAAGCCCGTTTTTTACGGCTATGCGATAGATGAAAGGGCGAAAACCTACTCCTTGAACTATGCCAGCAACTTTAATCTTTAATTGCAACCGTTTCATCTCTTAACGTTTTAGAAACAGAACTTTTCACTTATACGTTTCGAGAAACTGAAAATGTCTCGCCATTCAATTATTGGAAATAAAAAGAGAAAGAAAGAATGACTAAGCTTTTTGTCCACGAATTTCGATGATTTTGTTTTTAAGCACTGGCACAATCTTAAACATGTCTTCAACTACACCGTAATCTGAAAAGCTGAATATCGGTGCTTTCGGGTCTTTGTTTATGGCTATGATTAGGTCTGAGTTTTTCATGCCTAAGACGTGTTGGAAGGCGCCGCTTATGCCGAGGGCTATGTAAAGTTTAGGTTTCACAGTTTTCCCAGATGAGCCGACTTGACGGTCTGCTGGAAGCCAACCCTTATCCACTATTGGACGTGAACACGCAAGCACTGCACCCAACGTTTTTGCGAGGTCTTCAACCACTGGCACGTTAGCTTGGTCTTTTATTCCGCGACCTATGCCCACAAGCTTTTCTGCGGCTGTTATGTCCACTCCGCCTGGCGGTGGAAGAACATATTGTACAAAACGTTTTGTCGTTATTTCTTCTGTTAGTGGAGATGGAACCTCTATTATTTGGCCGTTTGCTGGTGATGCTGGTTTTTGGGCTGTGAAGGCTGCTTGGCGCACGGTTACCATGTAGCTTTCGGATTTGCGAAGTTTTGCTTTTACGTTTACTTTTCCGCCATACATTTGCCTTGTCACAACGAAGCTATCGTCTTCGAAGGCTAGGTCTATGCAGTCCGTTGCGAGGGGAATGCCCAGTGACGCCGCAAGTCTCGGAGCTAGCTCTACACCATAAGAGGTGTGTCCAATCATTGTTAAGCGCGGTTTATGCTCTTTAATCAGCGTTGCAAGTACTTTCTGGTAAGCGTCGGAGTTGAAGTTCTCAAGTTTCGCGTCTTCAACCAGCAAAACTTTTTTGGCGTACTCTGACAAGGTTTTAGCGTGTTCCTTAACGTCCTTGCCAATCAAAACAGCAGTCAGCTCTGCACCCGTTTTTTCCGCCATTTCTCTTCCTTTAGTTAACATTTCAAAGGTTGTGTCCCGCATTTGCCCCTGTCTATGTTCAGCCAAAACAAACAGTTCTGCCATTTTAAATCAGCCCCCTCGATTTTAGAATTTCGACAATTTTGGCTGCAATTTCATCTGGATTTCCCTTTATGAATTCTGCTTGCTTTTCAACTGGTGGGACATACATTTTCTCTATGCTAAGCCATGAACCAGCCACGCCAACATCATTCTCTGCTAAGCCAACATCTGCTAAACCCATCACCTTTATCTCTTTCTGCATAGCCTTTCTAATGCCCATAATCGAAACATATCGGGGCTCATTTATCCCTGTTTGGACAGCGAACAACGCTGGAAGCTTAACCTCTAACTGTTCTTCGAGACCGCCTTCAAGTTCGCGGTTAACTTTGGCGGATCCAGTGCCCAACTCGATTTTTTTAACCATCGTCGCATGCGGTATGCCCAGCAATTCCGCTAGGATAGGGCCTACCATGGCGCTGCCGTCGTCTCCTGCCTGTGCCCCAGTCAGTATTAGGTCGAAGTGCAGAGTTTTAATTACGCCGCAGAGAATTTTTGCGATTGCAAAGGCATCTGAACCCTCAAATTTTGAATCCATTAAGTGTATGGCTGTGTCTGCGCCGCGAGCAAGGCACTTTCTTAGGGTGGAATCTGCGTCTTTGGGGCCTATTGTTATAGCTGTAACGGTTCCACCAAGTTTCTCTTTTATTCGTACAGCCTCTTCTAAAGCGTAGTCGTCCCACTCGTTAATGTCGAAGACAAGCCCACTTTTGTCTATGGATTTTCCGCTGGCGTCTATTTTCAGTTCTGCTTCTGCCGTTTCTGGAACATGCTTAACACAAACGATTATATCCAAACCTGGTTCACTCTCCAAGCGATTGAAAAGTTGATTAACAATTCGTTATCATATAGTTTTTGCTTCGCAACTACGCTTTTGAATGTAACAAAGTCAGGGGGAATATTCGCAGTAAGACTTTGATCAAATAATTTTACCTAGGGGGTGGGTGTTATTAGCTTATTTCTTACTCATTAAATATTGGTGGATGGCTCTTGCCGCCTTCTTGCCAGCACCCATAGCGCTTATCACCGTCGCTTCACCCGTCACAATGTCGCCTCCAGCATAAACTCCCTCAAGGCTTGTGCGCCCATTTTCATCCGCCACAATCGTGCCCCACTTTGTAACTTCTAAGCCTTCTGTAGTGCGTTGAATTATCGGATTTGGAGTTCGCCCGATGGCTATGATAACTGTGTCAGTGTCCACGAGGAACTCTGAACCTTTAACTGGGATGGGTCTGCGCCTTCCAGACTCGTCTGGAGGACCAAGTTCCATGCGCATGCATTCCATTTGTTTGACCCAGCCTTTTTCGTCGCCGATGAACCGTGTTGGCGTGGATAGGAATTTGAAGATTATTCCCTCTTCCTCAGCGTTTTCAACCTCTTCTTTTCTCGCCGGCAACTCTTCTCTTGAACGTCTATAAACTATGCAGACGTCTTCAGCTCCTAGGCGCAATGCAGAACGTGCAGAGTCCATTGCAACGTTGCCGCCGCCTATGACAACAACATGCTTGCCAATCCTTATCGGCGTATCATACTCTGGAAAAGCATAAGACTTCATCAAGTTAACCCTAATCAAAAACTCGTTGGCAGAATAAATTCCGCCGAGGTTCTCGCCGGGTAAGCCCATGAACTGCGGAAGACCAGCTCCTGTTCCTATGAAAACTGCGTCAAAACCTCTCTCCTTTAACAGTTCCGGAATCGTGTATGTCCTACCAATCAAATAGCCAAGATTAAGCTTAACTCCAAGCTTTTGAATGTAGTCAACTTCAGCCTGAACTATGCTTTTTGGCAGACGAAACTCAGGGATTCCATAAACCAAAACACCGCCTGGAAGATGCAAAGCTTCGAAGATAACAACCTCGTGTCCAAGCTTTGCGAGGTCAGCTGCAACTGTCAATCCGGCTGGTCCAGCACCTATCACCGCAACTTTCTTTCCCGTCGGCGGTGCTTTTTCGGGTATTGAGAAGCCGCGTGCCCTTTCCCAGTCGGCCAAAAATCTTTCTAATCTGCCTATGCTTACTGGGTCGCCAGCTTTTCCCATGACGCATTGTTTTTGGCATTGCTCTTCTTGGGGACAGACGCGTCCGCATATGGCTGGTAAACTGTTCTTTTCCTTAATCTTTTTTATGGCTTCTTCATACTTGCCTTCCCGCAGCAGCTTAATAAATGCTGGAATTTCAATTTCCACGGGGCAACCTTGCACACATTGGGGTTTGGGACATTGCAAACAGCGGCTTGCCTCTTCTAAGGCTTGTTCTTCCGTGTAGCCCAAGGCAACTTCGTTAAAGTTTCGTTTGCGAACTTCCGGAGGCTGTTTTGGAATTGGTACAGCCTCTTTCTTTATCTTTGGTTTCGGTTTACTTTCTGCCACAACTGCAACCTCCTTTAAGCTCCCATAAAAGCGCGCTTAAACGCTCCTCTGGGAGGAACAAGCGTTGACGCTTAATTAACTCGTCGAAGTCCACCATGTGGCCGTCAAATTCTGGTCCATCAACGCATCCGAACTTCATTTTTCCGCCAACGCTTACTCTGCAGACGCCGCACATTCCCATGCCATCAACCATTATGGGAGTTAAAGTGACAACTGTTGGGATGCCAAAAGGTTTTGTAATTTCGCAAACATTTTTCATCATGACAACAGGACCCATTGCGATGCAACGGTCAAATTTTTCCTTGGCTAATACGTCTTTCAAAAAGTCCAGTCCCTTATAGCCTACTGAACCGTCATCCGTTGCCACGTAAAGTTTATGGCTTAAAGCCTTCATTTCATCGACAAAGAAAAGCAGTTCTTTTATCCTCGCTCCGACAACTGTTGTAACAGTGTTTCCAGCTTCTTTCAACGCTTGAACTTGCAAAAGCATGGGCGCAATCATGACGCCGCCAGCAACGCATAAGACATTGCCAAAATTCTTGATTTCCGACGAGTTTCCAAGTGGTCCAGTGATGTTAAGTATATAATCTCCCTCCTTGAGGAGACCAAGCTGTCTCGTTGTCTTGCCAACTTCATTGAAAACGAAGGTTATTGTTCCCTTCTTTGCATCGTATCCAGCTATGGTGAGCGGTATCCTTTCGCCTTTCTCGTCGATTACAACCATTATGAACTGCCCGGGCCTAGCCTTCTCAGCCATTTCTGGGGCGTAGACTTCAAATAGCTTAATCTTTGGAGCCAATTCTTTGTTGGTTAAGATTTTATACATTTTACTGCGCCTCCGTTTTAATGGGTTTTAAAGGTTTCATTGCGGCAATTTTCTTTAGGAAAGCGTCAAATTTCTGTTCAAAGGCGCCAGCGCACCTTGGTGCGTTTTCAAAAAACTCGAAGCGCTCAAGCAAGTTCATTTTCTTTAAAACATCCTTCAGCACCGCCATGTTTCTTTCAGCCGTGTCTCTGCCCTCTTGAAGTTTACAGTCCTCCGCTGAGCAGACAACAGCCATAACGCCATCAAATCCGCTATTTAATGCGTAAACTACATGTACTGGGTCGAGAGCCTTAAAACATGGAACTTCTAGAGTTACTGCATTCTTTTTAAGGAGAACATTTTCTGGGTTGTCCAAAGCTGAAAACTCGGACCACTGACAGCAGAAAACCAACACTAATGGAGACTTGCCCTCAGCCTTTAGCTTGTAGGCTGACTCTCCATATCGCTTTAACACGTTTTCAAACTCGAAGCCCTTAAGTTGAATTGCATGATGCGGACAAACAAGCGCACATGCTCCGCAACCCATGCAATAGTCATAAAGTATTTTTGGTGTTGCAAAAGCCTCAGCTTCTATGGCGGCGTATGGGCATATGAAAACGCATTTGTCACAGCCGACGCATTTTGCAGTGTCGTAAACAACCTTTCTAGAGTATTTCACAACCCTAACAGCGTCTGTGCTGAAACCTAGTTGTTCAAGAACCTTTTTACCTAAGAAAAGCCTTCGCGTGTTAATTTTTGTACCTTCTTTGAAGCGGCAGAAGGCATCCTCGCATTGAATTGAAACGATGTTTTTTATGCCAGACCCTAAAACCTTAAAGACAAACTCTGTTGGTACACGCCCAGAACAGGGCAAACGTAGCGGAATATAATTCTTTATGCTTAAACCTTGTTCGGCTAGGATTTCCTCAACCTCTAATGTGGAGGGGGAGTTACCCCTACACATCAGAACAAGGGTTTCGCTTCCCATTTTTTTACGCATTTTCTCAACATAATCCAACAAGTCACGGTAATTGTAGTAGGCGATTTCTATCGCGAACACGGGGCACGCGCTATAGCATATTCCACAAAGCTGACACTTCTGCACGTCAATTTCAACTTTCCCAGTTTCGGCGTCCCGATTTATAGCTTCGTAAGGACAAATTGAATAACATATCGAACATTTACTGCAATAATCTTGGTTAATGTTTATTACAGCAACACATTCTTCTTCCATCAGACATTTCTCCCTAAGCCTCAGCGTTTCACGCCTATCGGCGCATCGGCTAACGTTTAGAAATTCTGAGAATACACTTGGAGTGATATAATATTTTTGGAGAATCTTTCACCTTTTATAATATGGTCTCCTAATAAAACCATAAGCCTCCAAAGCCGCCGTTATACCCTGCCCCACAGCAGTTCCAACCTGCTTAACAGGATGGTTTGTAACATCTCCAGCAGCGTAAACCCCAGGAATGTTGGTTCGCTGAAAAACATCAACCTTAATGTAACCTTTCTCGTCAACCTCAACGCCAGCATCCTTAGCCAATTGACTGTTTGGAGCCTCCCCAACCTGAACGAAAACGCCGTCAACACTTATCTCTGCAGTTTCTCCAGTTTTGTTGTTGAAAACAGCCACTTTTTCAACAACTTTTCCGCCCGTTATCTCCCTCACTTCGGTGTTCCACAAGATTTCCACATTCTCCTTTCTCTTCAAATCTTTCACTAATGCCTCTTCAGCACGGAACACGTCTCTGCGATGGGCAATTTTTACTTCTGAAACTATCCCAGCCAAGTATAGGGCTGTTATCACCGCCGAGTTCCCCCCTCCAACAACGAGAACCCGTTTACCCTTAAATAGGGGACCATCACAAATTCCGCAATAGCTTACTCCTCTTCCGCGAAATTCTTTCTCGCCGGGCACTCCAATTTCACGATAATGCGAACCAGACGCGATTATAACAGCCTCCGCTTCATAGACCCCACGGTTGGTTTTCACAATTTTTTTCTCACCCTTCAAATCCAAACTTGCCACCGCTTCAAATTCGCGGATGGTTGCGCCAGAGCTTTTACATTGAGCCGCCATCTTTTGAGCCAGCTCCACTCCGGTTATGCTTTGAAAACCCGGGTAATTTTCAATTACTGGCGCGTCAGCAGTTGTGCCTCCTGCCAGTTTTTCGTCTAGAACTAAGGTTTTTAGTCCGCTCCTTGCACCGTAAATTCCAGAGGCTAAACCAGCAGCGCCCGC
>JBNAVK010000013.1:0-31223 GCA_049700435.1 Candidatus Bathyarchaeales archaeon | reverse complement strand
AATGTAATAATTTCGATAATTTTACCAGTAATTTCGTGCGCCGTTCCCGCCCGGAGCATTACCATATTCCGGAGCGCCAAATTTGTTTGTTTCAGCAAATGCATGAACGTTTTTTGTCCGCAGCTGCTGTGACTTATAAGAATCGCTTCATGGAAGCATTCTAAAGAAATATTTAATAATCGTGCCTGTAAACAAATAACGGTGCATGCATAGGTAGAAATCATGGTTAGAAGAATTAAAAAAACGCCTTTTGAGGCGATGTCCCTAGTCAATAACTGCACTTTTGGGCCTTTTAACAAGCCTGTGGCGGTGGTCAAACCTGGCGAAGTTATTGAGGTTGAAACATGGGATTGCTTTGGCAATTCGGTGGAGCCTGGCCAAACACTTAAAGATGTAATTGAAAGCAGTAAGCCTCTTTACGAGAATCCAATTACTGGTCCCATATATGTTGAGGGCGCGAAACCTGGAGACACGTTACTCATCGAAATAATAGACATATCGATTCCAGTGAGGGGCGTTACGGCTGTTGTTCCAGGATTTGGAGGATTGGAAGGTTGGTTGAAGACCTCTCCTCCGCTTACGAAGTTTTCCGAGATAAAGGATGGAAAAGTCATCTATAGGTTAAATGATGGAAGAGAGATAGCGATTCCAGTCAAACCATTCATTGGAACGATAGGCGTCTCACCAAAATTAGAAACAATTTCTACAATTACGCCTGGAAAGCACGGAGGCAACATGGACGCACCGGAGGTCTGTCCCGGTAATAGACTTTATCTTCCAGTAGCCGTGGAAGGAGCCTTGCTTGGGTTAGGAGATGTCCATGCAGTTCAAGGAGACGGCGAAATCTGCGGAACAGCCATTGAAATTCCTTCTATAGTGACAATAAAGATTGATTTGATAAAGAAAAAGAGTATCGATTGGCCACGTATTGAATCACCAAACGAAATTATGACGGTTTGCAGTGCTAGACCCTTGGAGGATGCTGTGAGGCTAGCGTTTCTGGAACTAATCAAGTGGTTGGAAGAGGATTACGGTTTTGAACGCTACGATGCTTATATGTTTCTCAGCGTAGCCGCTACGGCGCGGTTGGCTCAGATAGTGGACCCATTCTTCACGTTCATTGCAAAAATTCCGAAATCTCTTTTACAAACTAAAGGTGAAAAGAAACTTGGAAGAGGCTGAATTTCGCCATGGAACATTCTGGGAAGGCCGTTGACAACGAGATTTTCATTAAAGATGCGCTTAGGATAGTTGAGGAAGGAGAAAAATTTAAGGTAACTCTAAGGTTGCTTGGCGCTTTAGCTGTAAAAATTCACAGCTATGAATGCAGTGACTTGCATGCAAGGCTTAAAAGGTTGGGGGATGAAAAACAAGCTTTCACGGACATTGACTTAATGGCTTATAGCAAGGAACGCGTTAAGGTTCGAAAACTCATGGAAGATGTGCTTGGTTTTGAGCACTCTAGAAATTTCATGCTGATGCATGGAAAAGAAAGGCTTCTGTATTATCATCCAGAGGGATTGTATCATGTAGACATTTTCTTTGATGAGCTCAAGTTCAGTCATGACATTTATTTTGGGTCCAGCCCTGAAAAAGGAAGATTAAAGTTAGATTTTCCCACCATCTCTCTTACAGATCTTTTCCTTGAGAAACTTCAGATTCACGAGATTAATGAGAAAGATATTAAGGACATTATAGTTTTGCTAAGAGCCCATGAAATAGGTCAAACGGATCAAAAAGAGGTTATCAACGCCAAGTATGTTGCCAAAATTTTGGCTGACGACTGGGGATTTTGGTACGATGCGAAAATGAACCTCCATAAGGTAAGGAGTTTTACAGACGATTATCAAGCAAAGGGCATTTTAACCTCAGAAGACTCGGCAGACATTTACGACAAGACGAATAGGATAATAGCGTTTATCGATGCCGAACCTAAAACCAAAAAATGGAAAAAGCGGGAGAAAAAAGGAACAGGCAGAGAATGGTGGAGACCAGTTGAAGCTGTCGCGCGCTGATGGCAAATTCACCCGGCTACGAACATGAAATCTTTGATTTTTCCGTCTGAGAACTGTATTAGAACTCCTCTGAGAATTCCCTCTTGATATTCGCTGCCAGGGTTTAAGCATAGTGTTCGACCGATTTTAGTGAAGCCTTTAGATTCGTGGATGTGGCCATGCAATCCCAGTAGAGGTTGATACTTCACAATTGCATCGCGAACTGCTTTGCTTCCGACGGGAATCATTTTAAATTTGCCTCCTGGTTCGAGTTTGGGTCTTAGTTCTTCGTCAAGTTCTGGTGCCATATCAATTCCAGATGCATAAGGTGGAACATGAATGTTAAATATGGATTTTTCTGGGTTTTCAAGTTTGGATGCCAAGCTGTTTATTTTCGCCAGCAATTCTTCTTCGGGAATATCTCTCGGACATTTCCACGGAGTTATGTTGGAGCTTCCCAAACTGATCATTTCTAAATCGTTGTTGATGGTGACAATTTTTTCGTTTGGATTAATAACACATGTGGATTTGTCTAGAATAGGGTCTATGGAAAAACTATCATCATTGCCTGGAGACACCAAACATTTTATTTCTGTTCCTTTTAAGCGTTCTTCAGCTATCTTTAACCATCTGCTGAGCGTCTCTTTCATCAATTCTGTAAATAGCGCGTCTAATTTGTCTTGATTTTGAGATAGTTCTTCTGCCTCCGATGAATTTGTAGTGTATGGATAAAACCCTATTGCTCTGATTTTTTGAATCAATTCCTCCAGTTCCTTTCCTTTATTTACCTTCACAGATTCGCCTAGAAACTTACAATGGAAAGAGCCGTCAGCTTTCTCAATGATCGGCACAACAGCCTTCCCTGTTATGTCGCCGCCTAGAATTAGAACATCTGCTTTGTAGAACGCACCGGCGTTTAGGAATTTCTTGAAACAAACTTCAGATCCGTGTATGTCCGTGGTGAAATAGAGGCGAGTCTTTGCCATCATGTGCACATCCGGTTAATGATGTCATTCAGGTGGGATTTCTTTAAAGGATAGCTCAAGTGGGATGCCTGTCTTCTTGTGGTAAATTGAAGATATGAAGTATATCACGAGTCCTAAGGCATAGAGACCGAAAGTAAAGGCTAGAATTGCTGGGTCGATTGTTCCTATTAATGTTGGAGACATGCTTGCATACCCTAACCAAGCGGCTATGATTATTGATAGAACAGCCAAGAGAGTCAATAATGGAACTGGACCTATTTTCTTTTTCACGATAGCTGGAGCCTTGTCATATATGTCTTTCCTTGTATATGGAAACACGATGGCTGAAATTGAGGCGATGATCTGCATTATCATCCAGCCGAAGACAATATAGGCGAAATAGCTGAGGAGCGGAGTCCAGAGCCATGCCGCTTGAAGGATTATAGCTACTATAGTTACGAAAATAAGTGCCATGTATGGAGAATTGTATCGTTTGTCAACTTTTGAAAGTGCAGTGGGTAGAACCCTGTCGAAAGACCATGCGAAGACGAAGCGAACAGTCAACATTATGTAAGTTAGTATAGCTCCTAAGATCATCATTGACCACGTAAACACGTAGAAACAGTAAATAGCTGTGTCTGCTGCATAGCGGAATAGAAATGGAAAGAATGGTTCAGCAAAGGGTAAAATGTAGGCAGGGTTTCCTGTTTCGGCAAGGTAGGAAATAGCTCCGATAAATTGACCGCCCATGCCCATGTATGTAGCCCAATATCCCAGCCAAGCTATCAAACCGAATATGATAACTGCACCTATTATGGCTATCAACTGGGACTTTTGAACATCCTTAATTTCACCTGCAACGTATATTGTCGAGTTAAATCCAAGGAAGTTTATGTAAGTGAAAGCTAAACCTAAAAGTGTGGCGTCAAGTAAGAATTCACCTGGGAAACCGGCTGCTTTGGCGGCGTCTATAGTAGCGTTGTAATTCATCCCTGACTGCGCGTTGAAGTTGGCAGCAAACTGTGCAGAGCCAAGCGACAATAGGGTTGCAACGTAAACCACAAAGCCCACTAGGACTATGATAAAGAAAATCCAAAGTGCTATTGTTGAAGCTTTTGCTCCGCGCGAGATAATGGCTGCGCACACTAAGTAGAAAATTACTGCAAATATAAACGCGAACTCTGTAGAAGAAGCGAAGGCAGCCATCTCCGTATATCCAAGAGCTTCTAGTATCGGAGCCAGAGCCCATTGCGTGAACCATGGAATGTACGAACCAGCAACGCTCAGCAGGACTATGAATAAGAAGAAGTTACACATGAACCCTATGGATGGATGGAGAGTTCTGCTTATCCATATGTAATCTCCACCTGAACGTGGCATAGCCGCTGAGTAGATGGCATAAAATAGCCCTACAATTATGCTTAAGGGTATGGCCAAAAGCGCTGTCATCGGCAGATCCACGCCTGGATAAATTGCTGATGCCCAAACTCCATAGACGAATATTGCGGTAGGCGCCATAACCATGATGTTTAGAATCATTGCGTCTAGTGCTGATATATTTCTGATAAGCCCTGAAGCCTTTCTCACGTAAACTTCTTTCTCCAAACTTTTCCTCCCTTTTGTTGCATAAAGGCTTAAGTCATAGCTCTTTTGATATAAGGTTTGTGTGTAGTTCCCATGGTTTCAATAACGAATGAAAAAGTGATGTTGGGCTTCATTTTTCTTGTTTGCCTAAAGAATGAGGTGTAAATTCATGCTGACAAAAAAGTTGGAAGGAATATTTGTTCCTCATGTAACGCCTTTTTCGCGGGATGGGAAACTTGATGAAGAGGCTCTTAGGACATGTGTGAGATTTTGGTTAGAAGGCGGGGTTTCTGGGCTGATGCCTTGCGGAAGCAATGGAGAGGCACCTTACCTTTCTAGGGAGGAAAGGAAAATGGTTGTTGAAGTTGTGTTGGATGAAGTGAGTGGTTCTGTTCCCGTGGTTGCAGGCACTGGAAGCGCGAGCACGTGGGAAACAATTCAATTAACAAAGGATGCAAAGGACCTTGGCGTCGACGCTGCTCTTGTTGTGACGCCCTTCTACTTCAAGCTTTCAAGTAAGGAAATATACGAACATTATAGAGCTGTTTTGGAAGCAGTTGACCTTCCCCTAGTTTTATACAGCGTGCCAAAGTTTACAGGCTACTCTTTGGAACCAGCAATAATTTCTCGACTTGCATCCGAATATGACAATGTTGTTGGCATAAAAGACAGCGGCGGAAACATGAGCACGATAGCAGAAACGATAAGATTAGTTGGCGATAAAATTTCCGTTCTAGCTGGAACAGCTGATGTTGCGCTTCCAACACTGATGCTTGGAGGAAAGGGCGCCGTGATAGCTGTTGCAAATGTTTTTCCAAAATTGTGCGCTAGCTTATATGATGCTTTCAAAAGGGGAGCCTATGAAGAAGCCAGCCGTTTGCAGAAGCTGGTAACTTACGCGAATGATGTTCTTGTTAAAAAATACAATCAGCTTTCAGCCATAAAAGAGGCATTAAAACTGTTAGGGTTGCCAGCGGGCTACCCGCGCAAACCAGCCTTGCCATTGGAAGAAGCGGAGAAAAGAGAGGTCGAAAACTTTTTGAAAATTATTGAAGGGGCTTAACGGTTTTAAACGCGAGGCTCATATGTAAGTTGCGTTTATGAGAACACTCTTCAACAAGAAGTTTTGAAAAATGGAGACAATTCATTCACTTTATAAAAAGCTGATGGGTAAGGCAAAAAACCTGTTGGTTTTCCAGTCCGTCGAGCACGTTATCAACTGGGATATGGAAACAATGATGCCTCCGAAAGCTGTAGGTCTAAGAAGTCAACAGTTGGCTTTGCTAAGCCGCATAGAACACAAAATGAGCACTGACCCTGAAATAGGCAGGTTGCTCGAGAGCATTTTGCATAATCCCAGATATGATGATCTTAATGAGGTTCAAAAAAGAAATGTACATCTGATGAAGAAACAGTATGACGAGCAGACAAAGCTGCCTGAGGACTTAGTTGCCGAAATTGCTAAACAACGCACTATAACAGTTGATGTCTGGAAAAAAGCCAAAGCAGCCAAAAAATTCTCAATGTTTAGACCTGAGCTTGAAAAGCTTGTGGATTTGGAGAAGAAGGTTGCAGAAATTCTCATGGAAGTAAAGAAAACCGCAACGCCATATGATGCGTTAATTGATATTTACGAACCGAAAATGACGGCTGAAACAATCGCTAAAATATTTAACGAACTACAAAAAGGGCTAATTTCAATCTTGAAAAAGTGCGAAACAGCTCCAGAACAACCTGAGATACGCTTTCTCGAACGGAATGTTCCAATAGAAGTGCAGCGTCAAATAGCCAAAGCTTTGGCAGAAACCGTAGATTATGATGTAACTTCAAAGGAGGCTGGAGGAAGAATAGATGAAACGGAACATCCTTTCACAACGGGCTATTATCATGACGTGCGAATAACAACCCATTTTTACGAGGAGAATTTTGCGTCATCAATCTTCTCGGTTCTTCATGAGGCCGGCCATGCCTTATATGAGCAGAACCTTAAAAAAGAGTGGATGTACCAGCCGGTTGGCACCGCGTGCTCTTCGGGTTTTCATGAGTCACAATCCCGCTTCATAGAGAACATAATTGGACGCTCCCGCGAATTTTGGGTGCACTTCCTTCCAAAAATGAAGGAAATCGCTGGCGAAACTTTAGCAGACTTGGAACTAGACAAGTTTGTTCACGCAATAAACCGTGTTAAGCCCTCAAAAATCCGAGTGGAAGCCGACGAAGTCACTTATGGGCTACACGTAATAATTAGATTCAAAATTGAAAGAGATCTTTTTGCAGACAAAATAGCCGTTAAAGAACTTCCTGAAATATGGAATCAAATGTACAGGGAGTATTTAGGGATAAAAATTGAAAATGACTCTGAAGGCGTGATGCAAGACACCCACTGGGCAAGTGGCATGTACGGATATTTTCCGAGCTACGCTTTAGGTAACATCTACAGCGGGCAAATGCTCGCTGCAATGGAGAAAGACATACCAAACTGGAGACAGCAACTTTCAAAAGGCAACTTCCCAAAAATGAAAAAGTGGCTTGTTAAGAACGTCCACACTTATGGAAACCTATACGATCCGGCGAATCTAATCAAGAAGATAACTGGAACAGAACTGGACGTCAAACCATACTTGAACTACCTTAACGATAAATACTCAAAACTTTACGGTTTCTGAGTGCTGCCTCTTTTTCTTACAACCTCATACACTTGTAGGAAGATTTCAGCGAAGATACCGCACAATATAAGGGAAACTCCAGCCCATCCAACTATGGCATTGTAGTAGTTGCTTCCATACAAGAATAAAGCAAAACCAAGCAGAAATAAACATAAACATGCTAAGTCTTTCCGTGTCATTAGGCAACCCTGCGAGTTAGTTTAAACCCTTTACGCTCTGGGAATATATAGGCTTAACGATAAAAGAAACTTAAAATACGCGATGTTTAAATGCGACAAAAACACGCTCTATCCACAACATCCGACACTTTTCCTCAAAATCACATATTTCAACGCTAGAAATGGCACATTACCCGACAATTTTATATACAAGCTTCACGCAATAGTGTACACAGGTGAACTGCGAAGTGTCGGATATTAATGTTACGAAACCTCAATCAAGAGAAGAACTCGTCAAGATGTTGACGGAAGCTGCCAAAAGAGAGATAGAATCAAGAGCTATGTTTAAAGTTAAGCCGACAAAACCTACAATTTCCGGAACAGCTAAAATCTTAAACATACACAGAGACACCCTTTACTCTTGGATGAAAGAGTTCAATGTCGATTTTAAAGATATTTTGCGAAATCTGTCGACAGCAATCGTGCCGGAGACTGTCGAAACCGGAAAAACCTACCTTATTGGCGAGGCGCTTGTCGGGGAAGGAGAAGAAGTTGCGCATATTGATCTTTTGATGGGTGACAAAGACGGGCCTGTCGGCGAGGCTTTTGCCGCTGGTTTATCTAATCTTTCAGCTGGGCATACGCCGTTGCTTGCTGTTATTAGGCCTAATCTGCCGCCTAAGCCACATACGCTGCTTGTGCCAAAGGTCACTGTTAAAACTATGGAGGATACTGCCAAGATTTTTGGTCCTGCGCAGGCTGCGGTGGCGAAGGCTGTTGCAGACGCTGTTGAGGAGGGGCTGATCCCCCGTGATAAGGTGGATGACTGGGTTATTGTGTGCAGCGTTTTTGTTCATCCGCAAGCAAAGGACTACCGCAAAATATATCATTACAACTATAGCGCAACTAAACTAGCCTTGAAGAGGGCGCTGAACAAGTATCCCACTCTCGAGAAGGTGCTCTATGACAAGGATAGGGCTAAACACCCGATAATGGGGTTCAGAGTTCCACGCTTGTGGAGACCGCCGTACCTGCAAATATCGCTTGATATACCGGAACTTGAGAGGACAAAGAGGATTATAGAGCAAATTCCTGGAAGTGACAGAATAATCTTGGAGGTTGGGACGCCGCTCATAAAGCGTTATGGAACAAAGGTGATAAATGACCTTAGGCAAGTAGCTAAAGACGTTTTCATGGTTGCAGATTTGAAAACCTTGGATGTTGGGAAAGTTGAGGTTGACATAGCCTACGAGGAGACTGCTGACGCTGTGGTGGCTTCTGGACTGGCGCCAATAGAAACGCTTAATGCTTTCATATATGAGGCGCGAAGGGTTGGCATATACTCCATGGTTGATATGCTGAATGTGGAAGATCCCATTGGAAAGCTCAAGACATTGAAGGATTTTCCAGATGTAGTTGTTATACATAGGGGGATAGACCAGGAAACCGGGAAATCCATTGGGCTTGACCTAATACAGAAGCTTCGTCAAACCTTTAGGGATAAACGCTTCTTGGTTGCCGTAGCTGGTGGGATCGTGCCTGAGACAGCGAGAGAGGCTTTGGGAAAGGGCGCGGACATAATTATTGTGGGGCGTTATGTGACGCAGTCAAAGGATATCGAACGCGCTGTAAGAGAGTTTCTAGAGGTAACGCCGGAGATGCGCGAAGACGTGGACTTGTTCAGGGTTCACGTTGAATAATTACGGGTTATGCAAAAATCTTGAAGGCTATATAACTAAGAAGGAAGAGTGCACTTGCCATTACAAAGACATATGCGAAGCCTAAAGTTTGGGCTATGTAAGGTCCAATAAACGAGCCACATGCACCTCCAACTCCTGTAAGAACATTGAACAACCCGGCTTTTCCAGCGGGTATCAGTTCCATAGATAGAGAGAGCGTTCGAACAAGAAACATCGCGTAAGCAAAGCCCATTAGCGTAAGGATTAATGTTGCCAACGCAATGTTGCCAGTTGGTAAATACAAAACTGGGATTAAGAGGATAGTTAAGGCACTTCTTGCTAACACAATTTTGCAAACATGTGTCTTCTCAGTCCATGGTTCCGAACTATTGCTTGTCATAAAATAGCCTGCAACTCCCCCTACAGAATTTAGTGTGTATATGGCGAAAATGATGCTTGTTGGAAGGGCTAAAATTGTCGAGAAAAATATTGGGAGAGGCGTGAATAGGATGCTGGTTGCTAATGAAAAGAGAATTAAACCTGTGCAAAAAGCGTTAACGTTTTCTCTTCTTAATTTCCCATTTATCTTTAGTCCATCCATAATTTTTGAAGCGAGAATCATTCCCCTATAGGTGAAATCTATTGTTTTTTCTATGCCTACCAGTCTTCTTTCAAAAATCATCACGGGATCTGTTATCAAGAAAATGGAAATTAAAAATGCAGCTAAGTTCAGTCCACTGCAGAGTAGCAGTATGGTTCCTGAGTTAAGGTTGTAGGTTGATGTTGCAAAGCCTAAAAGCAAACCGAAAAGCCATCCAATTTCAGTGAAGCCTTCGTAGAAGGCAAATGCCTTTTTCCACTCGCTATGCGAGTACAGTTCAGCTATCAGCACATTTTTTGGTGCCTCGTGGGCGACGTGGAGAATTGACATGAGGGCGTAGAGGATTATTAGTAGGCTTACGCTTGTTGTAAAGGTGAATAGGTAAAGGATAACCGCCGTCGTGAAAAATGATAATAGGATGTAACGTTTGTAACGTCTTGTTCTGTCACATATGTAACCCCAAAAGAAGGATGCGGGGATAACTAAAAACAACGCAGTTGCGGTCATAATCCCCACATCAACTAGGGAACCGCCAATGGCGATTATGTAAAGTGGAAGAAAAACCGAAAGCAAGCCGAATGCCATTTCGTGAATGAAGAACCCTAACCGCCACATGGTTAGGAAACCAGTTTAAGGTAGAATTAAAACCTTACCAACTAAACCTTCTCTTCCCTTTAGAGAAACCCTTAACTTTTCATAAATCCTTAATAGAGGGAAATTTTAACTTCATAAACACCGCTGGAGAGTTTAATCGTCTATGGCGAAGTTCAAGGTAGTAATATCCGACCCGGAAACTGGAACATCAAAATCCGTCGAGCTTGAAGGGGCACGCGCTGCCCCGCTCATCGGAAGAAGGATGGGCGAAGTTATAGACGGCTCAATAGTGGATTTGCCAGGGCATAAGGTGCAAATAACCGGTGGATCGGACAAGGATGGTTTTCCAATGAGGCCTAACGTTCACGGCGGGGTTCGCAGAGGAGTTGTGTTAAGCGGTGGTGTTGGCTTTAACCCAGAGACCAAAGGGGCGAGGAGACGCAAGACGGTTCGCGGAAATGTCATAACCGACGAGATTGTGCAGGTTAACATGAAAATTGTGGAGAAACCAAAGGAGAAAGAGAAAAAGAAGGCAAAGGAAAAGAAGGAAGAAACTGAGAGCGAAACCTCTACAAGTAGCCCTTAAAGAGGGCTTAACCTTTATTAACTCGGTATGTTAATCCTTTTCTGTAATTTGCAGGTTATGGGAAATTAGGAAATGAGCAGCGAAAAAAGTGACCTCCTGCCGAAACAGCCTGAAATAAACATTGGCACCATTGGGCATGTTGACCATGGCAAAACAACATTAGTGCAAGCTTTGACAGGCGTTTGGGCGTCAAGACACAGTGAAGAGTTGAAGAGGGGTATAACTATAAAGCTTGGTTACGCAGACATGCCCGTTTACAAATGTCCAAAGTGTGAAAGCCCGAAAAACTATTCCACACAGCCAATCTGTCCAAACTGCGGAGCAAAAACAAATTTTGTTAGAGCAGTTAGCTTCGTGGATGCTCCAGGTCACGAGGCGCTTATGGCGACAATGCTTTCTGGCGCTGCAATAATGGATGGGGCGTTGCTTGTGATAGCGGCTGATGAACCTTGCCCTCAACCGCAAACAAGGGAACATCTGGCGGCTGCAGAAATTGTTGGCATAAAAAACATAGTTATAGTGCAGAACAAAATTGACATTGTTGACGTTGAAAGGGCTCGGAGGAGTTACGAGGAAATCAAAAATTTTGTCAAGGGAACTGTTGCTGAAAACGCTCCAATAATCCCTGTTTCAGCCCAGAGGGGAGTAAACATGGACTTTCTCATTCAAGCAATTGAAGAGTTTATACCAACACCGAAGAGGGATGAAACGAAACCTCCACTGATGTATGTTGTACGCTCTTTTGACGTGAACAAGCCCGGGACTCCAATTGAAAAACTTGAGGGAGGTGTCGTCGGAGGTACAATATTGCAGGGTAAGTTTTCCGTTGGAAACGAAATAGAGATTCGCCCCGGAGTCAGCATTGAAAAGGAGGGTAAAACCGTTCATAGTCCCTTATTAAGCGAAATAGTTAGTTTACATGCAGGAGGAAAAAGCGTTAAAGAGGCGCATTGCGGTGGACTTGTGGGTGTCGGCACTCTTCTAGACCCGTCATTTTCTAAGGCTGATGGTTTAACTGGAAACATTGTTGGAAACTCTGGAATGCTTCCGCCCACGCTTTCGGAGTTGACATTGGAAACGCACATTTTAGAACATGCTGTTGGAACGAAGGAACTTCTAAAAGTTGAAAGAATCAATGTCGGCGAAACCTTGCTTCTTCACGTGGGTGCGGCTATAACTGTAGGGAAAGTCTACTCCGTAAAGAAAGAAACGATAACTGCTAAGCTCAGTAGACCTGTCTGTGCACAAGCGGGGTCTAGGGTTGCAATAAGCAGGAAAATCACGGGAAGATGGAGACTAATCGGATACGGAATAATATTATAGAACTTGAGGAAAAGTGTGAGCTATTCTGCAAGCAGATTCCGGTTACATTGAGGGCAGCTTTTAAGAAATCTAAACTTGGGAGAACTCTTTCCTCTTTCAATTTTGGCTCCGGCAAAAGCGCTGGTCCACATGTTCCCGCATGCCCTGCAGATGTAAACTGGCATCATGCTTTTTTCCTTACTGCGTCTATAAGCACTATAACCTAAAACGGCTATTGCAATGATCGCTAAAAAGAACGCGCCGAAAATCAGTCTAAGGAAAGTCCAGTACGGAACAGCCCAGTCAACGCTAAAAGTAAGATTGTAATTGTAAAGGGTGTGATTAACAATCCAATCTACTTGTAAAAGGATAAGAAATCCGAAAACCAGAACTCCCTCAATCAGCAAAAACGGTATAAGCGCATATTCGCTTCGAGAATTCATAAATGGTCACCTTGCAACAATAACTAACTTGCGTATGCTAAAAATTTTGTGGAATTTAACTGCAACACATCCACGGAAAACCCGGGCTTGGTGTGATAAGAAACCAAAAATATAAACGAAAACATATGTTTCTCAGAACATAGGGAATGATTGGCGAATGACGCAACAATTTAGAAGAATGGAGGAAACATTGAAAATAATTTTAGATTCAAACGCCTTATTTGTTCCGTTCCAATTTAAAATCGACATTTTTGAGGAATTAAAAACGCTTTTAAAAAGAAATTTTGAACCCATCTTGCTCATGCCAGTTCTACGCGAACTTGAAAAACTTGCGAGTAAGGGTTCACCGAAAATTAGGAGAAAAGCTTCTTACGCTTTGAAACTCGCTGAAAAGTGTAAACTTGTCGATGTAAATGAGGAAGGCGCTTTTTCGCCGGACGATGTCATCGTAAAAACAGCTATGGAATGGAGTTGCCCCGTTTTCACGAATGACAGAAGATTGAGGAAGAGGCTAAGAGATATAAATGTGCCAGTTGTTTATGTGAGGCAAAAGTCTCGCCTAGAAATTGAAGGGGCGATATAAACCGATGTTTAAGCTTATAACTCTTGAAGATACTATTCGCATCCCGCCGGAAACATTTGGCAACCCTCTAGGGAGTGTAGGGCTTCAGCAAGTTAAGGCAAAGTATGAGGGGGCTGTTGATGAAGAGCTAGGCTACGTCATCGCCGTAACCGACGTGAAAGTGAGCCCCACTGGAAAGATAATTCCCGGCGATGGAGCCACCTACCATAAGGTGACTTTTTCCCTTTTGACGTTCTATCCCAAAATCCAGGAGATAGTTGAAGGAGATGTTGTGGAAATCGCTGACTTCGGCGCCTTCGTGCGCATAGGCCCTGTGGACGCGTTGCTTCATGTTTCACAGCTTATGGACGACTTCATCTCCTACGACGAAAAACAGGGTGTTTTATTCGGAAAAGAAACTAAAAGGAAACTGTCAAGCGGCGACCAAGTTCGTGTTCGAATAACAGCGGTTTCCCTCGGCAGAGCTGGGAGTTCTGGAAAAATAGGTGTGACAGCCAGACAACCTTTCCTCGGTAAACTGGAGTGGATTGAACAGGAATCTAAGAGGATAAAGGAAGCTGTAGCCAAAGAACAGAAAGAAAGCAGCGAAGAAGAGAAAGGTGACTAGAATGAGCGAAAAGGCTTGCACAAGTTGCCACTCCATAACCAAAGGAAGCATATGCCCAAAATGCAAAACAGCAACCCTAAGCGACGACTTCAGCGGGCTAGCCATAATTTTCGACCCCGAAAACTCAACAATAGCAAAAGCCATGAATGTCAAAGAGAAAGGGCGCTACGCATTGAAGGTCAGATAAACATGAGCATTGCGTACACTCTCACGCCAGAACTGCGTAGAAAGCTGAAAGAACCGCTTGGAGAACTGATACGCGGTTCATATGCTGAAACAATTAAGGTTCTTAAGGGCATTTTAGAAAAAGAGAAGCCGCCCTACGTGATCTCTGTTGGAGATAGAGTTTCAAAGAACCTTGTTGGAAACAGAATATTTCCACGACTTATGATTGTAGACAACAAAGTGATGCGGAAAAGCATAAAGCCAATCCCGCTAGAAGCCGACAAACTCGTCAATGTCCAGAATCCTCCTGGAACAATAACAGAGGAAGCCGCAGCAGCAATTCAAGAGGCGTTAAAAAATAATTGTAGAGTCAAAATAACCGTAAATGGAGAAGAAGACTTGCTCACGCTAATAGCTATTTTATACGCAGAAGAAAACGCTTTTGTTGTGTATGGTCAGCCGCGGGAAGGTCTTGTTTTAGTTAAAGTGACGTCTGAGAAGAAGGCAGAAGTAGCTGGAATCCTTGAGGCTATGGAAAATTTTCGAAAAACTAAATAGGGAGGATGGCACACCAGTCAACATCACCTACGAGGAAAAACCATGAGACTAAAGATAGCATCAGAGAAAAATAACCCTCTGCTAAAGCGAAGAGAAGTCTATTTCACTGTGGAGCATGACCAAACAGGCAATACACCGCCGAGGCTTGAAGTTAGAAACGCCGTTGCCGACGCGTTAAAGGTAGATGCAAACTTAGTTTTCATAAAAAAGTTAGAAACAAAAACGGGAACACGAGTCGCCGAGGGAATAGCGAACGTTTATGACTCCGTCGAACAAGCCAAACTTGTTGAACCAGAGTACATCATTAAACGGAACAGCCCACCTGAAAAACCCAAAGAAGAGGGAAAGGAGGAGCATTAAATGTCTGAAGAAGCCGCAAAAGAGACGGAAAAGGCTGCGAAGAAAAAGAAGAAGGAAAAAGGCGTTTTCTCTCTATACAAAATTGAAGGCGGCAAAATCCAGAGGCTACGCCCAACCTGCGAACGCTGCGGAACAGGATACTTCATGGCTGATCACGGCGACAGATACACTTGCGGGCACTGCGGTTTTACACGTTACAAACCAACCGGAAAATAAACACCTTTAAATTTCACGGTTGCATAACACTTCCGTTGGATTAGAAATGATTAGAGTGAATGTTTCCATAACCCATGTTTCGGCTGACCGCTTCTGGGATATGAACAAGCCTATCCCGCCAATTCAGATAAGCACTAACCTTAACTTGGTGGGTGTGGAAAAGAAATCGGAAGATTCGCTTGAAGTACCGTTCGTCTTAACAATAAACTACAACCCTTCTATAGCACAAATAAACCTAAAAGGAAAAGCATACGTGGTCGGCGACAAAAACGAGATTGAAAAAGTCTACAAGGAGTACGAGCAGAAAAAGCCGCCACCACCAGTAATAGTGCAGTCAATTTCCAACGTTGTTTTCATAGAATCCATCATGGTATCTAGGACGCTGAACATCCCACCACCAATTCCGTTGCCGCAAATACCAGAAGTTAAGCCACCTGGCAAAAAGCCTTCAGGAATGGAATACAGCGCTTAAATGGCTATACGGAAAAATTGAAGACATAGCGTTTTCAAACTTAAGGGTATGCCAAACTTTTCCGTTTCGATTTCATATAAGCCAAAAATTTAATAGGAATTTCTATATGATTTAGTTTGGTTGATATGTCAGTTTTGTATACGTATAGAAAGATTAGAGATTTAGAAGAAATGTATCCTGGAAATTATGTCTCGGTTCGTGGGCGCGTCGTTCGGCTGTTTTATGATAAGGCATACACTCGTGCTTATTTAACACTTGCTGATGATTCAGGAATGGTGTTAGCCAAAGTTCAAAATGCGGCTTCACAGACAATTTTTGTCGGTGCTATCGTTAACGTTAGGGCAGAAATAGCAGTTTATCGAGAAAGAGTTTATTTAAAGACTAAAGAAATATCCAAAATGCAAGATGTGGAAAATGGATATGCTCAGTTGGCAGATGTATCCATTCCAAAGAGCGATGTACTTCCGGATTTTGATGGACGAAGGTGGATAAAACCTTTCACATATACATCAGAAAACTTTGTAGACCTCTACAGCGTGGCATTACAAGAGGAGAGAAAATTAGGGCTGATAGGCATAGGAGTTGCCATATTCTTCATTGCCTTTTTCACACCCTTATTGATTGGTATTCTGATGTTAGTTTCTGGTGCAATTCTAATACTTATCGGATTGATTTCTAATGAAACTCTTGTCAAAAGTTACGAAAGCCTACAACAAAGGCAAACCGCAATACCATCCCAAGCTTAAACCGAGAACAATAGTTTCCACAATCCATCAGTGACTGAATTGTTATTCTGCTATTTCGCAAAATGATAGATGCGCCAAAAGCATTGAAAATTTAACTTTTACTTCAGTGGGACGTACATGGAAGAGCGGGAAGCACCGATTCCGGGAGTCCCATGTTTCACCGGTTTGTTTGTAATCACGAACTCTCCTAGGTAATGTCCAATCATTTCAGGCTTTATCTCCACCTGAACAAAATCCTTACCATTATGAACAAGAATCGTTAACCCAACCATTTCGGGCAAAACAATCATGTCGCGTGCGTGTGTTTTAACGGTCATGTTTTTTCCGCTTCTCATAGCCTCCTTTGCCTTCCTTATTGTTTCAAGCAGTTTCCTCTGTTCCGTGTTTAGACCTCTATGGAGGCTCCTCCTCTGTCTTGAAGGAAGCAAGTTGATGAACTCATCCATCGACATGCTCTGTAACTGATTGAGCGTGTAACCGCGGTATGTAAATTCCCTAGGCATTTTCCATCAACCAAACTGATACATTGAGGACGCTATAAGCTTTCTGCTCATTTTAATGTTAGGCTGCCCGTCTCTTTCTCCTTCCAGCACCTCTAGCCGCAATTAACCCAACTTTCTGTCCCGGAGGCGCTCCATGCGAGGTTGTTGTAACTTTACGCGCGCTTCTTTTGCTGCTTCCATACGGGTGCACTGCCGCAACCATAGCTCTTCCACGTGTTCTTGGGTATTTATGTCCTTTCGCTTTCATCAAATGAAATTTTTCACCGGATTTCAAGAAAGGCTTTTCAGTTCTGCCTGCTCCGGAAACAACACCAATCGTTGCCAAACAATAGTCATTAACGTATCTCGTTTTTCCGGATGGAAGCCTAATCATTGTTCCTTGAGGTGTATGGGCTACAATTATTCCATATGTTCCGGAAGACTTCGCGATTTTGCCGCCGTCTCCAGGGTTAAGCTCTACATTACACGCCATGGTTCCTTCTGGGATTTTTCCTACGGGAAGGATGTTACCGACTTCTGGGGGCGCGTTTCCTCCCATGTAAATTTTTTGTCCTTCATAGACTCCTTCTGGGATTATTGTGTAGCATTTTTCACCGTTCTCGAACCGTATAAGTGCGAGAGGTGTTCCACGTCCTGGGTCATGTACAATTTCTTCTACCACGCCTTTGATAGTTGTCTCATAATATTCTTTCGGCTTCATCGCTAGCGGGTATTGTGCAGGAGCCACTCTTTTATGAGTTGAAGCCCTAAATGTTGGTCCGCCGCGCCCGCGTCTTTGAACACGAATTCTTTTTCCCATAGCTTATTCCTCACATAGGCTTAGAGTATTCCGAGCTTAATTGCAACATCAGCCGCCTTGTATTCGGGGGCGAGTTTAACGAAAGCCTTCTTTTCTCCTTGAGGAGTGATTAGAAGGTTAACCTTCTCAACCTTCACCTCGTAAAGTTCTTCCACAGCCTTTTTCACGTCGGCTTTGCTGGCTTTCTTGTTAATTACGAAAACAAGCTTGTTTTCTTTCTCAACCATTAAACTGGCAGCTTCAGTCATAAGCGGGTAAAGAATAACATCGTACGGGTCCACTAGGATTTCCCTCCTGTGCTGTAAAGCTCAGCCAGTTTCTCGATTGCGCCCTCAGTCCATATCGTTAATCTTCCCGGATGGGCGCCTGGGGCTAAAATTTCAGCGTTTAAGTCTTTAACTGTCACAATGTCTACTCCTGGTATGTTTCTTGCAGCTTCGATGACGCCCTTGTTTTCTGTTACAACTATGAGGGGACCCACAGCGTGCTTTAATTTTCTGCCTCTGCGCTTGCCTTTACCAGCTCTGATTTTTCTGCTTTCTCTCACTCGATAAACGTCCGACAAAACTCCTAATTGGATTAGCGCCTCCTCAACTTCTTTTGTTTTCTTTAGTTTTTCAATGTCATTTGTGACTATCAACGGGATTTGTGGCACATCCTCGATTGAATGCCCTCTTGAAGCAACTGCTTCCTTGGATGCGGTTGCGGCTATCGCCGATAATAAAGCGAGACGTTTTTCTTTTCTGGGAATTTTCTTGCTAATCTTCTTTTCAGAAGTTGGCGGATGGGCTGCTCTACCACCAACTGTTCCAGGAGCGAAAGCCGCCCTTGCCGTGGCTCCCTTAATTCTCGGGACTCTTGCCATGCCTAGGCCTACGCCCCTAGACTCTGCAGTTGTTCTTTTGCCAGCCATAGGGTCTCTGCCTTGGGGCTGAAATCTGTTTGATTGTATAGCTATTACAGCGCGTTTTATAACATCCGGCCTCAACGGAGTTTCGAAAATTGGAGGCAGAGTTATTTTCTTTACTGGTTTTCCTGTGAGGTCAAAGATTTTCGCTGTCTTTTTCGCCATCACTTTTCACCGTCTATTTTCCCTGAGGAGACTCTAGAGATGTGTATGTGATTTGAGGTGGTTCTTCAGATATTTGCTTTGGCTGGCGTGTTGGATAGCGTATTTTTATTGGGCGTTTTTCTGTTCCAGGTATGCTTCCTTCTATTAACATGTAGGGACCTTTGACTATGCCGTATCTTAAGAAGCCGCCTTTTGGCGTTATTTCTTTTCCATCCTTGCCGATTTTTAGGATGCGTTTGTTGTATTCTGTTCTCTGGTGGAAACCCATCTGCCCCGCTCTGGGAATCGAATACATAACGCGGTGAGGGTTCCATGGGCCTAGGGTGGCCACTCCTCTTTTTGTTTTTCTTCCTTTGTGCTGAAGCACTGTTACTCCCCAGCGTTTCACTGGACCTTGAAAGCCTTTTCCTGTTGATACGGCTATCGCGTCTATGTATTGCCCTTCTTTGAATATCTCCATCGGCGTTATCGTTCTTCCTAGCAGGCTTTTTGCGTATTCAAATTGTTGTTGAATTGTTCCTCCACCTATTTCTATTTCGGCTACGTCTGGCTTCTTCTTTGGCAAGCCAGCTTGTTTTGGCATGGCTGCGGCTATAACGCGGATTTTGGCTATTTTGCTTAGGTTTTCCTCAATTTTCTTGAGTTTTTCTTCTGTGTTTAGGTTTTCTGGAAGCGTTAACACTCTGTCAAGTTCGTCTGGCGGGTCTTTCATCCAAGCTTCTGTTAAGCTGTTTAGCCCATAGGGAGTTTTTGTGTAGGCTCTTATGGCGCATATGAGCATAGGAGGCGTTTCGATAACTGTGGCTGGGCGCATAACCTCTTTTCCGTAATCTGGTGAGCGTTTTCTATCTTCTATTGCAAAAACATGGGTCATTCCGGCTTTGTAACCGATAAAGCCCAAAAGCCTAGGCGTATCTGCCTTTATTTCAGGCCAATAACGTATTCTAGCCAAAGGGCTTTTAGCGCGTTTCCTAGGCAAATAGGCAAGTGAACCGTGTTTGGGCGCGTGCTTTTTTCTGTGACCCATTATTCTTCCGCTTCGCGTCTTCTAGGAATGAAGAAATTAAGTTATAAACGTTACCGTTAAGCCTTTGGTTTTAAGGCGATTGTTAAGGTTCTCGTCTTTGTATAAGGCCTAGTAAACGTTAAATTTTTAGGGGTTTATTCTTTTTGGGGATTTGCGGTTGGATGTTACATCTTTGGTTGCGGATGCGCTTTATCGTTCTGGATGTTTAAGGTTTGACAGTTTTAGGATAAAGTCTGGAGCTTTAAGCCCATACTATATTGACCTTGGGCGCCTGCTTTCAGCGCCAAAAGATTTAGGCATCATTGCAGAGTGTGCAGCAGAGAAGATTTTGGAGGTTATGGCTTCTGAAAGGGTGAATAAGCTAGCTTCCATCGAGTTGAAGGGCGCGTTGATTTTGCCCAGCATAGCGTGTAAGCTAAACATTCCATGCGTTGTGGTTAGGAAAGAGGAGAAGGCATATGGCGTAACTGGAAGGATTGTCGGCGCAGATGTTGCAAAAGGCGACAGAATACTGTTTTTTGACGATGTCCTCAGCGAAGGTTTGTCAAAACTGGAGGGCATAAAACCCCTAGAAGCGCTTGGAGCCAAAGTAGAAAATCTAGTGGTTGTGGTTGACAGAGAGCAAGGCGGAAAAGAAAACCTTGAAAAACAAGGATACAAAGTTCACGCCTTAACCAACATCTCAACGCTTGTTAACTGCCTCTCACAAGGTGGAAGAATTTCAAAAGAACAAGCAGATACTGTTATGGATTATGTTAAAAGTTATAGAAGCAACTCCTAATAGAAGCGTTGAAGTATCATTTCAAGCATTTTTTGAGCACATTCTTCGGGAGTGTTTTTGACAGTGTTTAAGGTTATTTCGGGATTAAGCGGTTCTTCATATGGCTGTCCTATTCCCGGAACCGTTGGCGCTTTTCCATTCAAAGCCTTTGCGTAGATTTGTTTTGGCGCTTGGCGCGTTTCTTTGCGTTTTGCTTCGCGTTTCATGCAAACTTCTAATGGACATTCAAGATAGGCTTCCATAAACTTTGGAATTTGCTTTCTTGCATTTTCGCGGTATCGCCTCAAGTTTCCAGTAGCGTCAATTATCACATTTACCCCGTTTTGTGTTAACAGTTTAGCAATGTAGACTAGCGTGGCGTAAACCATGTCCCGTTCTTCAAGCGTGTAGATGGGCTTCGGAGTTAAAACCTTACGCAAAGCGTCTGAAGCCAATAATTGGGCTTGAATTCCATTTTTTTCTAAAAGTTTGAGCAATGCTTCAGAAACCACGGATTTTCCGCTGCCTGGTAAACCAGTTACCCAAACACACCAACCGTCTTTCAAAGCGGACAAGCCATCCTTCTCTGTTCCTTTATTGGGTTAAGCCTTCTATATTTTATGTTTCTTGCATAAACCCTCTTAAAAACTGGTAATCTTCAATTTTGAAAAGGTGGCTTTCGCATTTGCAGTCTGAACATCCAAAACCTTTCACGGCAACGCCCGTTCTGCCGATTTCCTTTGCAATTTTGCATTCCTCGACTTTTTCTGCTTTTTTATAGAAAATTTTCTCAATTTTTGCCGTTTTGTTGCAAAGCAAATAGTCTATGTGCCAAAATTTTCTTTTGCTCCTTCTAGAATGTCTTTCCACTCGTTTTTCTAAGTTGTTTTGGGCGGACCCAACATAGGTGTAAAGGCCCTTTTCAAAGTTTATTTTACCCAATGCGCCCACGTGGACTGTGATGTTTTCATTTACAGAAATTATTAGAACGTATATGCCCTTCATTAATGGTCAATTACGAGTTGTTTGGTTTATACCATTTCAAAATTTCGTTTATAGCCTTGCTTGAGTAGCCCATTCCTTTAAGAAGTTTCTTCAACTCATCAATGGATTCGGCGCTCAAGCAGTTGCACCCGCAATCACGATTATTATTTTGAATCAGTATTTATCTTTTTAATTCCCATATCAGAATATGTCAAAGCAAAACCTTTTTGGCTTCTCTGCAAACTGCACGTTTAAGCCTTCTCAATGTAGGAGTTCACTGCATCCAAATCAAACTTCTCATGTTGCAGAACATTTTTCACGAAGTTTAGAAGCTTGATGCGCACATCCCTGTCAAGATTTGGATACCATATTGGCGAAGCCACAACCAAACCGCGCCAAGCATAGAAGGGCTGCACGACCTTTAAAATCTCGAAGTCGCCAGTCCTCGTTAGGTAGTTTTCCCAGAAAACCCTAAACAACCGCTCAAAAACTCCCGCCAACTTTCCGTATTTTTGGAGTGAATAAAATATGTAGTTGATGGTCATCGCCGTGACATCATCGGCTGGTTCGCCCCACTCTCCTCTACTACGGTCTAATACTGTGAAGTCCGTGCCGTTGTGGAACATCACGTTCCATGGGTGAAAATCGCCGTGCACTTGACTCAGCCTATGAGCCATGCGTTTAAGGCGCCAGCGCCAGACGACGCAGTCTCTTTCAATGTCAATTAGGTAGTTTTCGTTTACAAAATCAAGGTTTGGCGGGTAACTGTCCAGCAACCCCATGATGCATTCGCCGTGACCAACAAGCTCTCTTGCGCGTCTAACATAAAGCCACGGGGCTTCCCGCTTGACCTTATGGATTTCCACGAGGTAATCGGACAACGCCAAACATCGCTTCTCGTCCAGGTCATTTAACCGACCAGTCTCTTTTATGCGGTCCAAGTCAAGGTGGTAAAGGCGTCCTTCCACAAACTCTGTTAGAATAAAGAACTCGCCGCATTTGCCCAGAGATTTTAAGCATTTGCCATCTTCGGCGAAGGCGCCGACATCTATGGAGCGTACATGTCTGGGCAGTTTGTTGAAGGCGGAATGTTGCCAAAGGAGAATCTGAGCCCTGTCCGAAAAATGGTCGTGTCCAAAACCCTCAGGGCGCATGGTTTCTAAAACAACCCTCTTAACTTCGCCATCACCAACCCTGAACTCTATCACGTATGGATAACCGTAACCGAAACCCTTCAAATCCTCAAGTTTTTCGCCTCCCAACATCCAAGCTCCGAGAATTTCCACATCTTTGCCATATAAGGATGAGAGATACTTTCGAAGAGCCTCTTGAGAAAGCTTCATAAACCAACCTCAACCGTGTACAATAAGCAAGCAGAAGCTTTAAAGTTTTAAGAACAACTTTTCCCTAACATTCAATAAAACAGCATGGTTAAAGCGGTTTGCCATGGACACCATACTCGTGTATGACGGAACAATTCTCACTATGCACAACCGCAAAATAATCCGAGAAGGAGCCATAGCCATAGAAAATGGAACAATTATCGACGTTGGAAAAACACGCCGGCTAAAACGAAAGTATGGAAGGGGCTACGAAAAAATAAACGCGAAAGGCAAACTCATCATCCCGGGGCTCGTCAATACACACCAGCATGCTGCAATGAGCCTATTAAGGGGCTATGCCGATGACTTACCACTTCAAGAATGGCTGGAAAAATGGATATGGCCAATAGAAAAACACATGACCGCCCACGACATTTACGTTGGAGCTTTGTTAACAGCGATAGAATCCATAATGGGTGGAACAACAACAGTTAACACAATGTATCATTACATGCCAGAGGAAAATGAGGCGAAAGCCTTCAGAGACGCCGGTCTAAGAGGAGTCATAGGCCACGTTTGTTTTTCATGGAGAAAGGAAGAGGACAAGCGAGCGCTGGAACACCTAGCCAAAAACTGGCACGATGCAGAAGGAGGCTTGATTCGCGTAAGCGTTGACCCTCATGCGCCTTACACTGTTGACCCAGAATACCTGAAAGAATTGAAACTGGTCAGAGAAGAGTTTAGTAGAAAGTACGGGTCTGAGGCGCCTATAATTTGGCACATTCACGTTGCTGAAACTGCAGACGAGCCAAGAAAAATTGAGCAAGCTTTCAATGTGCGGTTGGATGGAAAGGGCGTGATGGAGTATTTGGACTCGCTAGGCGTTTTAGACAAACATGTAATTGCGGCACACTGCGTTGCATTAACAGAAGGCGATATTAAAATTGTTAAGCAAAGAAACGTGAAGGTTTCCCACAACCCCATATCAAATCTTAAACTAGCATCTGGAATAAGTCCAGTTCCCAAAATGCTTAAGGAAGGCGTGGTTGTTTCCCTCGGCACGGATAGCCCCTGCTCAAATAATTCAGCAGACATATTTGAAGTCATGAAAACCGCAGCTATACTTCATAAAGGAATAAATAAAGACCCGACGGTTTTGCCTGCTGAAAAAATTTTGGAGATGGCTACAATAGACGGTGCAAAGGCGTTGTGTTTAGAAAAAGAGGTAGGCTCTATAGAAATTGGCAAAAGGGCAGACTTAGCCATAATAAACCTAGAGAAACCGCACTTACATCCGCTTTACAACGAGGCAAGTCACCTCGTTTACGCGGTTAAAGCCGCCGACGTCGAAACTGTATTAATAAACGGCAAGATAGTAATGGAAAACAAGAAGATAACAGCCCTAGACATTGATAAGGTCGTGGAGATGGCTGAGAAAGCCAAAAACAACCTATTAAGCAAGGTGGCGCAACATTAAATAGTCTAAGAGTTGTTGAGCATAAGGCGAAGGTTAAAGGAATGGAAAACTTCAAAGTGAAAGATACAACCCTAGCGAATAAGGGGCACATGCAAATTGAATGGGCTTCCAAACACATGCCAGTTCTCAACCAAATCAAAAAAAGATTTGAAAAGGAAAAACCCTTAAAAGGCTTAACTTTAGGCGCATGTCTCCATGTGACAAAAGAAACAGCAGTTCTCGTGGATGCTTTCCTTGCTGGCGATGCCAAAGTTGCTTTGTGCGGTTCAAACCCGCTTTCGACGCAGGATGATGTTGCAGCGGCTTTAGCCGAAAAAGGGGTTAGGGTTTTCGCTTGGCGGGGGCAAACAACAGAGGAATATTACTGGTGTGTGGAGAGGGTTGTTGACCAAAAGCCTGTAATAACGCTTGATGACGGTGCGGATCTCGTCGGCACAATCCACAGCAAAAGAACTGAAGCACTGTCAAGGATTAAGGGTGGAACTGAAGAGACGACGACTGGCGTTTTGCGGCTTCGTGCCATGGAAAAATCAGGCGCATTAAAATATGCTATAATAGCTGTTAACGACGCATACACGAAATACTTGTTTGACAACCGTTATGGAACTGGGCAAAGCACAATAGACGGAATCCTAAGGGCCACAAACATCCTTTTAGCAGGGAAAAACTTCGTCGTTTGTGGTTACGGCTGGTGCGCTCGAGGAATAGCCCAAAGAGCCCGCGGAATGGGTGCAAACGTCACAGTCACCGAAGTCAATCCTCTGAGGGCTCTTGAAGCTGCGATGGACGGTTTCCGCGTGATGCCTATAGCCGAAGCAGCGTCTATTGGAGACATTTTCGTGACATCTACAGGCGACATAAGTGTGATAAGGAAAGAGCATATGCAAAAAATGAAGGACGGCGCGATACTCGCCAACAGTGGGCACTTTAATGTGGAGATAAACATTAAAGACTTGGAAGAACTGGCAGTTTCAAAGAGAACCATGAGGCAAAACTTAGATGAGTACACGCTAAAGAATGGGCGAAAACTGTATTTGCTGGCGGAAGGACGCCTCGTAAACCTTGCGGCGGCGGAGGGGCATCCATCCGAAGTAATGGACATGTCTTTTGCAAACCAAGCGCTTTGTGTGGAATACCTAGCCAAAAGCGAGAAGATGCCTCCTAGGGTTTATTCTGTGCCGAAGGAAATCGATGAGGCGGTTGCGCGGCTGAAACTTGAAGCCATGCGGATAAAGATAGACGAGCTTACAGAGGAGCAGAAGAAGTATTTGGCAACATGGGAGATGGGAACTACATGATTATGAGCCCTAAAGATATGGTAAAGTTTAAAAGCTTAAAAATGATAAACATGGCTTTGCAGTGGTGATGTAAATGGTTAGTAAAGACCAATCAATAGGTGGAGTTATACTGCTTGTATGTATTGTTATCGCCATATTCTACATAGTAACACTGTTCTATCCCCAATGGCTCATAGATCTAGGCTGGGCGAGGGCGAGCGACACAAATGCCATTCAATTTTGGATCATAGCCATCCCCGTGTTCATAGCCTTTGTTGCCGTAATGGCCATAGGAGCGTGGATAGGTTGGACAATGGCAACGACGCCACCGCCAAAACCAATAGAAGAAATTACAGCAGAGATGGAGGAAAAGAAAGAGGAAGAGAAGCCTGAAACAGCAGAAGGACCAGTGGAAGAGGCGAAAGCAGCAGAAGAGCCTTCAGAGGAAGAAGAAAAGAAAAAGAGAAAGAAGAGCGAAAAGTGAAGGCTTTCCACCAGTTTCATCTTCATCTAAGAACAACTAAACTTGGAAAATGCAACAATCTTTTTGCGATTAAATACTTTTCTAACTTTGTTACAAGCCTAGAATTTTTAATGCAAAATACAGGGCAAAATGAACAGCTACAGAAATGCCCACTATAATTACAACTGCTTTTGGGGAAACGGACAAGTAAGATGTTTCTTCGCCTTTAGGCTGTATTTCATATTCCTTAATCTCGTGAGTTTCCCTGTTTATGCGAACAAGCGCCGTGAACTTTTTCATTTCAACCTCAACAGTGTAAACTTCCTCCTCAAGTGAAACCCGCTTTGGTTTCAAGCCTCCCTTATGTCCAATCCTTTTCAAAAAACCCGTAGCTATCGCTGTAACAGTCTCCGCGTTTAATTCTTTAGGCTGTGGAGTAGCTGACGTAAGCGCGCCCGGTGTTCTCCTTTGCAGGGCGGTTGACAATTATACTGTCTCCTAACCAATTTTTATGGAAGCCTTGACTGGTTTAAAAGGGCGTGTGTGTATCATTGGTAACCAACCCTTAACCAGTCACGTTCTTAAGCATACATTGGACGATGTTTTTGCAGACCATGCATTCCTCTGGTATCTTTTCCTTTTTGGAACGTTGACTTAAATATCCCATATAGTGAGAGCATCCTTCCGTCTTCTGAATTTTTGGAGCTGGCGTCTTCTCTATTTTCCGTACTTCTGGTTGCTCTACTTCGATTTCCTCTTTTTCCTTCTGGACCTCGATAGTTTCTGCGTTTTCGCCTATTGTTATTTCTGTTAGGCAGTATGGGCAAGCGTCATACGTTTCCGACTTCTTTGAGCCTAGCACCTCGGCTTTTATCGGGTTAGAGAAGGTTTTTTCGCATAGCGGGTTTGGACATGTGATGTCGTTGCCTTTGGCTATCTGCTTTTTCTTTTGTGTAATAGTTAGTCCTCCTTTATGTTAGAATCGGATTTCGAGCTTATAGTGTTAACGAACCCAGAATAAGTATCCTAACTACTTAGTGGTGATGCCAATTTTTTAAGGTCCTCTTCTCCCTCAGCGTACCCGGAGGCTATCAGAATGTCGCCAACTTCAATTTTTGATTCTGGTTTAGGTCTTATGCACTTTTCTCCTCTTTTTATGGCGAGAACCCACATGCCAGTTTCCTCTGGAATCCGCGCTTCCTTTAGAGTTTTGTTTGCCAACGGGGAGTCTTCAGTAACACGCACATGAGTTACGGTTTCATCTGCCTCTTTTATGGCGAGTTTCAATACTGGATGGGTTTCTATGCCTCTCAAAACAACTTCGGCTATTTCAGCCGCAGCGTCCGCTATTTTTTCTGTGACTACGCCTAATCGTATAAGTCCAAGGAAGCCTTTCGCTTCTTCCTTCTTAAACCGGCTTAACAGAACTGTCAACTCAAATTCGGTATGCAACTTGTCAACGTATTCCTCTAGCCTCTGCACTTCTTCAGCTAACTCCTTGTTGTCCAGCAACAGCGAAGAATAAGCCAAATCCATCATTAATTCAGACGTGTTTTTAAGCTCAACGAACTTTTCCACAATTTCCTCAAATCTCTTCTGACCACGTTGCTGTTGCCGTATTTTCAGTTCTCCGCCTTCCACATTTTTTCCCTCAGCCAATTCTTTGAATTTCTTGATTCCTGACGAGGTCCCCCGCGTGATTAGAATGTCGCCTTGCAGAATTTTCTCGGTTTCTTTCGGGTTTAATATCCATTCCTTGTTTCGACGGATGGCGATTATGTCTATACCCATTCTCGCGGCTAAATCAAGCTCGCCTACTTGCTTACCGACAATCACTGATTTTTCCTCAATTTTGGCTCTTGTTAGGCGCTCTTCAACTCTTTCGAAAATCTCTGTTACGATTGGATGCACCCCTATGTTCTGCGTAACTATTGCTGCAATGTCTGCGGCTGCATCAGATATTTTGTCCGTCGCGGCAGCCACGGTGGATACTCCTGTTAAGGCTTCTGCGTCTTTGGCGTCTCTTGCTGCTATCATTATTTCCATGTCTAAGAGGTAAGCCAGCGTGTCAACTCGTTTTTCAAGCTCCAACACGTCTTCTGCAAGGTCTTTGTCGTTAAAGAGTGCGGCGGAATACGCTAGGTCTATCATTAATTCTGAGAGGTTTTTCATCTCTAAAAGCAGTTCTCGAACTGGTATGGGCTTGTATTCTATCTTCTCAAACTGGGGCATGTTGTTGGAGTCGCTCCGAGTAAATTAATGGTTAAGGAATATTTTAAGTCTATTCCTTAAGGCTTAGCCTACCAGAAGGATGGCGGTAAGTAACGCTATTGAGGTTATGCTGTCGGCTAGGGAGCTTTCAATTGGTATTTCAAAGTTGTCTGGGTCAAGCCCCCGTTGGTAGGTTAGGATTGCAACTGCGTAGGAGATTAGTATGATGCATGATGCAGCCATCACGTTGGCAATAAGCAGTAAAATGGTAAAATGGAGAAGATTTGGAAAGATAAAAACTCCTTGGATGGTTAAAGCCAAAACTGCGTAAATACAATACATTATTAAGGAGGCTGTCCACGCGCCAAAAATCTCCGCATTGTGGTCTTTAATGGAGGATAGAGAAGAGTTTAAGGTGCCTAAAGCAAGTTTTGTGGTGGCTGTTGAACCAACTACAGCCCCAACATCGCCGATCGTATCAATTAGGGCTGGGTAAACAGTGTATATCTCCCGTCTTTCTCCGACATTTTCTGCAATCTTGCCCAGAGTGGAACCAGCTATATTAATGATAAAGGAAACAAAAATTATTGTGAGAAAAGACTCCTTTATCGTCTTCAGAAATTCATTTTCTCTGAAGTTTCTAATTAGAAAGTATATTGCGCAAAGTAACAGCGCCAAGTCTGTGAAGGCGAGCATGTATTGCCCAGCGAAACCAGCGAAAGCGAAAGTGTTGAGTACCCCAACATAAGTTATCGTGATTAGAAGATCAGCTACAGTAGATTCTATCGGGTACAAAACAATATCTGGGTCTAAACCATGCTTGAAGGAGAGAAACGAGACTGTCAAAGTGAGAGGTGAAATGATAACCAAGGACAAAGTCATTGTTGCCATCATTACCACAAAAATGCTCAAAATCTCTAACGTGGGTCCCTCGTAAAACCCTCTGAATAGAACAGCAATTAAACCCATAAAAATGCTAGCTTCCAAAGTCAAAACAACAATTGCACGAAACAGCAAATAAAAACTCTTGGTATTTCCAAAAAAGCGAGGTTGCACAGTTCCAAGATGTAGCGCCGTGCTTAGACGGCCGCAGAATAAACCTCCTATGACTCCTCTTGCACTTAAAATCGGGGGGTAAACAGCAAAGGCCCATGGAAATAATCGGAATACTCCAATATGGTAGGCGACGGTTGCGCCAGCCACGATTCCAACGATGTTGAAAACGTAGGCCATTAATGATTGCCGTAAAGCGTTAAAAAACTTTTGTTTAAAGCCCGAAAAGGGTATGGAGTGAAGGAGGCGAATTTGGAATAGAGACATGGCTGAAGGGGCAACTTGGCTCATGCTGCCTTTTTGTATAATGTTGGCTAGCTTCATCTTGTGCACCTTCTAGGCTTTCCTCGTCCATCCATAGGCACCCCTTCGACAGAGCCTTGACATGCGGGGCCTCAAACACCACTCTTTTTCGCTCCTTAAACCATAGAGAGGAAACACCTTTGCTTAAATAAGTTTCCAAAGCCTCAAAAGGTTTAGCGGGAATCAATATTTCGAATTCATAACTGTTTTAATTACCCAAAATCTAACTCTCGCTAAGGCATGGTGCTGGTGAAAGAGATTGTATGCGGCATGGGTGAAAATTAACGAAACTCTGCCATGGATTGAAATTGAGGGCACATATGGGACAAGGAACGAGGCGAGAAAAGCAGCTAAAGAAGCCACAAAAAGGATGAAAATAAAAATTGTGCGTTTATCAGACAAAGAAAAACAAGTAAAGGCATTATTGCCAATAAAAGCGAGCGCTGGAAAACGATAGAGTTTCTACCCGTATTGATTAAAAACCAAAAATAGATCACATGGAAGTCTCTTGCCCCATATTACAAATTTATCCCGAAATTGACAGTTTTAAACGCTCCAGCAAAATCAAAAGCTGTTCACAATTTGAAGTCAATTTCCTGCTGTTCTATGCTCAAAAAGAGCGAAATTTGAGCGAATCTGGCATTGCGAAAATGGTGCGGGGGGTTAGGTTTAGATCTCGGTTTAAATTCTCGGGATTTAAGCACAAGCACATAGTGCTGACGAGTCTTTAGCGTAGGATTTTTATGTTCCTTGCTAATATGTTAAAAGTATGGATTCAAAATTTGTTATTGTCACAATTGGAGTATGGCTACTCTTTATGGTTCTTGCGATAATCAATGCAGTAATACGGAATGAAGTATACAAGCCAGTGGTCGGTGATTTAGCTGCTCATCAGATTAGTTCGATCATATTTATGGCAGTTATTCTAGTGGTGACTCATGCAATTTTGAGAATTAGCAACCTTGAACTCAGCGACTTTAAGGCATTTTTTATGGGAACTATTTGGCTGATCTCAACAATAACGTTCGAATTTATTGCGGGGCATTACGTTTTTGGAAATCCGTGGGAAAAGCTTCTTGCAGACTACAATCTATTTGAAGGAAGAATCTGGAGTCTCGTTCTGCTAATTATTCTATTAGCTCCATACATAGCAAATAAACTACAATAATACAAGAAAACTGCATTTCAGTACGGCTTTAGCTACTTCATAGTCCCTTGTAGTTGGAACTTTTTAGCAAGAAGTATCAAAAGAGATATTACTGGCACCACGAAACCCATAGCAGCACTAAATTGGATGGTTACTCCCCAGGTGTCAAAGAGAACTGTTAAAACACTGACGAACACGGTTGTCCAGAACCCCCATCTTCTCATCATTAGCAATCCAACAACAGCTATAAACCCCAGAATCCCTAACAGAAAGAACATCGTGTTTATAGTCTGAATAGTTATCTGAGCAACTTCCATGTCTAAGAGGCCTCCGGGCGTAATTGTACTTAGGTATCCCAAGACAATTCTCCCAGCGGACTGAAGCATCCATAAAAGCGCTACAAAGATTATGCTTCTAGGCGGTTTTCCTGAACTATGAATTTCCTTCAGAAAGATGAAAAACCGAGAATTTAAACGCTAATCTCAACTTTCAGTGCGGGGGGTGGGATTTGGACCTGCTTAAAAATGGCGAAAACAAGGACTGTAT
>JBNAVK010000012.1:0-32718 GCA_049700435.1 Candidatus Bathyarchaeales archaeon | reverse complement strand
ATAGAAAGAAAGTATATGACGATTTTTCAAAATTGTTCTAGATTATGAATATTTTGCCTATAAAATTTGAACTCCTGCAAGGCATCTATGAAAATAGTATTTTTGCTGGTAAATTGGTGTTGAAATCCCTTCCCCCGGCGCTTCTTAATCGTAATGCATCTTGGTTAAATAATTTGACGTTTCGAGCTGGCATGGCTTCATTTTTGATGCAAAAATAATGCTTTTTTTTAAATAATAAAAAAAAGACATGAAATAGGCAATAACCTTTTTAAATAAAAAACACTGCAATATTTGTGAGGGGATAAAAATATGCGAAGAATAACCTACATTAGTTTGATTCTGCCCTTTTGCTTGCTCCTTGTTTTAAGCGCTTCTGCAGCTGAACCTAGGTATATACCAAATGGTGGTTTTTATGGTTATGTTAAGGATAATAGGGACATAGGCATTCCAGGCGTCAAGGTTCAAGCAGGTGATTATACAAGCTACACTGATTCTAGCGGTTACTACTACATATTTACGGGACAAGCTTATTCTACTCTTATGACTGCCAGCAAAGAGGGCTACTTGACACAGCAGAAGAAAGCTTCTACTAGCGGCAGTCGCCCAACTCGTGTTGACTTCCAACTTGCAGATGACGCAGATGCGTGGATAACGTTGGCTGCAGCTTTTCCCAACACTATATACGCTGAAGTGATATACACAGAGGGGTTTAAGCACACGATAATCGTTCATGCTTGGACGGGCATGTTGGGAACTGATGTGGTTTTCACCGAGGAAGTGGGAACATCCTTTGTGGCACCTGGAGGAAGTCCAACAGTTCGCCAGAGATTTGCAAAAGCCTCTGGTGTTTATGATGCGAGTGGTAAGCTTCTCGACGCATTCATAAGGAGTCTGGGGAAGATTTACCGGACAGGTCCTTATGTATCTGAGTATTTAAGCCCACAAGGGCAAAGGGAAATCATTGCTCCCGGAAGAACTGTATCCGGTTACTTTTATGAGTCCGGTAGTATAGCGCTTCAGAAAGGATTGAAAGTCAGCGTAGGGTTCAGCATAATGGGGGTAAGTGCGTCATTTCCGTTGGAAGAAACGTTATCGGTGGAATCAGGCTATACGGTAAGAGTTGACTGGAAGATACATAATACAGATTATGTGACGCATAGCTTTCTCATATATGTCGAATCAAATTATATAGTTCATATCTGGCAAGAATACTAGGAAATGGTTGCTTGATGGTCAAGTGGAAGTACCCTATTTTTCTAACGTTCATTGTATTGTTTTTAATTCTTGCTATCCTCATCATACGTATTCTTTTTTACAGCACCCTTCTAGGAATCCCAAAAGATGCAATTATTGTTAACACTATGGATGCGCCTTTATTTGATGGTGTTCTGGAAACGGATGAATGGAAAAAAGCCACGCATTTAACTGTGAATTTTACTTTTGAAAATGGCGAAATGCATCCCGTTGATATCTATCTTGGTCATGACGATGAAGCCTTTTTTGTTGGAGCAGCAGTTTGGCATGTTGGACCTAATCCATATTCTTTTCCTGATGGATGGTGGTTTCCAGACGCACTTGTATTATACTTTGATACAGATAACGATGGAAAGTTAACCACTCCCGAAGATGCCAAGTCGGCTTTAATTGTAATAGGCATAGAGAACAACCGTGAATTGATTAAGGACGCTTGGGTTCTCGACTGGTATTGGAACGATTCGCTGTCTTCAACGGCGACTGAGTGGTTTGAGAGACGCCCGAGCTTAAAAACTGAGGCGTATTGGGACCTCGACGACGACAGATCTAGCCTTTACAACATAATTTTCAAATATTTTAATAAATCGACAGTTGGCTACAATCCTCTCGATGGAACACAGTACTTCGAATTTGGCTTTGAACTAAACCCACAAGATATAACACAGGATGGGTTGCATATTAAACCTGGGGAACTAAAAGTTGTTGGACTCGCCATAGAATATTATCGGCAAATAGGATTTAACGACACAATACCGCTAGGGCCTGATATATACGATGATTGGCCGGGTGATGGCTACACGCCAGACGTGTTTGCCAACGCAACAAAATACACAAAGATAGCCATAGATCTAAGAAAACACGCTTCAATTTTTCCAGTCATCAAACAATGCATTTACCCGCTGTTTACCTTTGTTTTGAGCCTAGAAGAGAAGCACAAAAGCGCGCCAAACTCTTCTGCTGCATCTAAAAAGAAAGAGATTAATGGCATATTTACGAACGAAAAACGATAATTAAAACGAAGCTAGATTTGTGCTGGATGGATGAAAAGTAATAAAAATTTGAAATCCTAGCATGGTTCGGGGAGTGTGTGGATGAAAGAGGTTTGGAAGCATGATTTTGTTAAAGTTGATGGAATCAGCATGCATTATGTGACGCAAGGAGAAGGGAAACTGTTGCTTTTACTGCATGGTTTTCCAGATTTTTGGTATGTTTGGCGACTCCAAATCCCCATGTTAGCTAGGCACTTTCGTGTTGTGGCTCCAGACTTGCGGGGTTACAACGAGACGGATAAACCGGAAGGTGTTGACAATTATCGTTTGCATCTTATTGCTGGGGATGTCCTCGGGCTTATTCACGCTTTAGGCGAAGAGCGCGCTGTAGTGGTTGGGCATGATTGGGGCGGAATTGTAGCTTGGAATCTTGCAGCATTTAATCCGCAAGTTGTGGAAAAGTTGGTGATTTTGAATGCTCCTCATCCCAATGCTTACGTAATGCGAACTAGGAATCTTTTTAGGCAGTTGCAAAAGAGTTGGTATGTTTTCTTCTTTCAAACAGCAGACGTTCCAGAAGAGGTTTTGAGCCGAAACAATTATGCCTTTCTGAAGAATATGCTTCGGCAATCCTTTGTTAAAGAGGGTGTGCTCACAGAGGAAGATTTGAGGGTTTACATTGAGGCTTGGTCGAAGCCCGGAGCATTAACAGCAGCGTTAAATTATTATCGGGCTAACATGAACCCAGCCATAATGTTTTCAGAGAAAATAACCGCTTTTCCAAAAATTAAGTCGCCCACGCTAGTGATTTGGGGAGAAAAAGACGCGGCGCTTTCAAAGGATTTGATAGTGAACACGGAGGAGTTTGTTGACGCACCATATTCCATAAAATATGTTCCCGAGTGTGGTCACTGGGTTCAGATTGAAGAGCCAGAACTTGTCAACAAACACATAACAGAATTTGTAAAAGCTCAAAGTTAATTTAAAAGGGAAAGGTTTGCGCTGATAGGAAACTTTATTCGCTAATTCTTTCTCTATGTGCTTTGCTGGGAAACCGTTGGCTAGGCTAGCTGAACTGAAGCTTGCAATGTCAACGTCAATTTTCTTAGTTGCCTTCATATTCGCCATGTTCCTATCAGCGATAATGCTCATTATAGGGCTCAACATTTTCTACTCAATAATCCTCACAGTACTTTTCATACTTCTCCAATATCTTATAGGACCAGCAGTTGTTAAGGCTTCAACACGTTTACAGTATTTGAAAGCTGGAGAAAACCCGTGGCTCGAATCAACCGTGAAGGAGTTGGCGGACAAAAGCGGATTACCCATGCCCCAACTGGCTATAGTGCCCGATAACACTCCAAACGCCTTTGTTTTTGGCAGAACAGCCAGCAGCGCCACCTTAGCCGTACATGAGGGGCTTTTAAAAAACCTCAATGAAGACGAGGTTAGGGGCGTGATTGGACACGAGCTGGGACACGTAAAACACAAGGATTACATTGTTATGACTGTGCTTTCAGCCTTGCCCTTACTAGCCTATTTGATTGCGCGTGGAACATGGGAGGCTGCAAGGTGGTCTGGGGGGTCTTCGCGGAAGGAGGAGGGAAGCATTAGGGCGGCTTTTCTTGCCATTGGAATAATCTCCTACATAGTTTACATCATATCGCTTCTATGCGTGATGTACCTTAGCAGAATGCGAGAACATTATGCAGACGCCTATTCTGCGTACGTCACGGGTTCGCCGCGAAGCCTACAAAGCGCACTGGCAAAAATCACATATGGCCTTTCACTTTCGCCGAAGCCGCCCTCCGGAGCAAGAGCCTTCTACATTGGGGACCCCGCCATGGCTAAGCAGGAAATTCAGCAAATAATGGAGAAGAAGCAAGATTACGATTTGGACAAGGATGGCGTGCTGGACGAAAGAGAATTGGAGCTTGCCATGGAAAAAGAAGCCAAATCGACATGGGCTAAGATAAACACGTGGTTTGCGACGCACCCACCCACATTCAAGCGTATACTGCTATTGCGTGAAATAGAAGAGGAAATGCAGAGCGGCAACTACACAAGCGACCGCATATACGCCCGCATCTAAGAGACTTTCCTCTCTTCTAAACATTCTGCGACGCATCTGAGAAATGATGCCCTCTCGTCATTTTCGAGGCTGAACTGGAAGATGCCGTCAGCCCATCTCATGGCTAACTCTAAGAGCACGGGGTCTAACTCCTTGAAGGCGTAAACTAAAACGCATTTAACCTTCCTGTTCTGCTCTTTCAAAATTGCGAAAGAAGCTAAAGCAGTTTTTAGTCTGGCGGAGTCAAGCTCTATTTTAACATCGAAAACAGTCTTTGGCTCAACAAAGTAGTCTTTCCACTTGCCTATAGAAACGTCAAATTCCATAGCATACCTTTTGTCGTCCTTTTCCCAGACAAGACATTTCTCACCCCAGAACAACTGCAAGGTCTCTGGAATACGGATTTTCGATTGTAAAAGGCGGTAAACGTACTCTTCAAAGGCATAGGCGCGAAATTTTCCAAAGAACTGTGCAGCTCCAATCTGCGCTTTGTTTTTCTCTATGGTTTCGTTGAAGATTACGAAATCTTGCAAGCTAAGAGTTCTCACCCATGTAGCATACTGAGCCTTGAGTTTAAGCCCTAGTTGGCGGTTCTCCATATGTGGGCTTGAGCAAAGCTGGTTTATGTAAGCAATAGCTGTTTTCAGCCTTGGCATTTCATTCCCCTCCAAAACCCTTTACGCAAAGCAAATTTATTACTTTCATTTTAAAGTGAGGTGAGGCTAAAAAATTGAAGGTGAAGCTTTTACGCTACACGGCAGACCCGGAGCTTTTGTGCGGAGCAGCAGCCCTGACGTCGTCAAAAAGTGGAAGTCCATCTGAAACTTTCGAAAAAATGGATATTGAAAGGGCTAAGCAAATAATTAAACGAGTTACTGGTTACGGACATGTGTCAGTTATCGAACATGCATCTTTCACGTTCAGCCTTGAAGGTGTTTCTAGGGCGATGACCCACCAGCTTGTTAGACACCGCATTGCCTCATACACGCAGCAAAGCCAACGGTACGTTACTTACGACACTTTGGAAAAGTATGTTACGCCAAAGAGCATTGCTGAAAACGCGGATGCAAAAAAGGTTTTTGAGGAGACTTTGGAGAAAATTTCAGAAGCTTATCAGAAGCTTTTGCAGCTTGGTATCCCAAAAGAGGATGCACGGTTTATCCTCCCAAACGCTGCGAAAACAAACATAATTGTGACAATGAATGCCCGCGAACTAAACCACTTCTTTAATCTAAGATGTTGCGCGCGTTCACAGTGGGAAATAAGGGAAGTTGCAACCGAAATGCTTAAGCAAGTCAAGAAAGTTGCGCCTGCTCTTTTTGAAAACGCGGGCCCCTCATGTGTGAAATTGGGCTATTGCCCAGAGGGAAAAATGAAACCGCCCGAGTGTAACGTAGAGGAAATTAAAAAGAGATTTAAAAGCATGTGAGTCTCCAGCTTCTCTGTTTGTTAAGCCGGTTAAAATTATGGGTTATAAGGCGCTGGCGGTTGCTACACGCTATTGGATGCCAAAAACAGATTTTGTCGAGAAGATAGTTGAGGCTATTAGGGGCAAGGTGGCTAATGGAGATTTTGTGGTTGTTTCGGAAAAGGCGATTTCAACAGCCTTAGGCAATATTGTCGATGAAAGCGTTGTTAAGCCCAGCCTAAGTGTAAAATTGATTTGTAAATTTTGGATGCGCATAGTTTGGGGGTACTTTCTTGGTTATCTGTGCCATCTACGGTGGAGACTGCTTTGCCATTTACGTAAATATCCATTAGATGGAGGCTGCCGTCACAAGCAAGTTGCCGTTCAATATGCGGGTTTTCTACAAGCCTTAATGTTCGGCTCTGAAGGCGGCATTGACGGGAGCAATTTAGCCTACTCCTACGTTAGTTTACCTTTAAGCGATGCTGATAAAATAGCCCAACAAATACGTAAACAAATCATGCTGAAGCTGCACAGAAACGTTTGCGTGATGATTACAGACACCGACAAAACATATTCTTTTAGGAACTTCCATTTTACACCGCGCCCAAAACCCCTCAGGGGCATCCACTCCTTCGGCGGTTTTCTCACCTATGTTACCGGTCGGATGCTAAAACTTAGGCGAAGGGCAACGCCCATAGCTGTGGCTGGATGCAAGCTGGATGCAGAAAATGCTTTGGAAATAGCTGAAATCGCCAACCGCGCAAGGGGTCACGGAGCTGGAAGAACCGTGTGGGAGATGGCTGAAAAGTTCAAAGTCAAATTGGCTGATGTGAGCTGGGAAATGCTTGAAACAGTAAAACATAAACCCATAGTTATCGTTAGAAACAAAAGGTGATGAAGCGCATGGAGCCTGGAATAAAGCAGTTAGACATCTTTTTTAATCCAGCTTCAGTTGCCGTTGTCGGAGCCACCAAAAAGAGTAACAAAGCTGGACACGTAATTTTTAAAAATTTTGTTGAAAATGTGCGGAGAGGAGTTTTTAAGGGCGAAATATACCCGGTTAATCCGCATGAAGATTCAATTTTGGGTTTCCAATGTCACCCTTCTCTAACCAAAATTCCCAAGAGACTGGACTTGGTTGTGGTGGTTGTCCCCGCAAGCGTCGTCCCAGAAATAATGGAGGATGCAGCATCCAAAGGGGTTAAGGCTGTCGTTATAATAAGTTCTGGTTTCAGCGAAATTGGAAATCACAAGCTTGAAAACCAAATTGTGGAAATAGCCAAAAAAGCTGGGATACGGGTTTTAGGTCCAAACTGCCTAGGAGTTTATGACTCGCGAACAGGCGTTGACATGCTTTTTCTTCCTGAAACAAAAATCCTGACAACCGGCGATGAGGTTGTTGCAACTCCGAGACCTATGCCCGGGAGCATCGCTGTAGTTACGCAAAGTGGAGCTTTCGGGGCTGCAGCGCTTGACTATTTGGCTGGTCGTCAAATAGGAATCAGCAAATTCGCAAGCTTTGGAAACAAAAGCGACGTAGACGAGGCGGAGATGCTGCATTACCTACTCTATGACGACGAAACCAAAGCCATACTGTTATACGTTGAGGACATAAGGTCTGGAAGAAAGTTTCTTGAAGTAGCAAAGAAAGTGACGAAGAAAAAACCAGTGGTAGCCTTCAAGGCCGGCAGAACATCGGCTGGGGCTAGAGCCGCAGTTTCACATACAGGTGCCATAGCAGGCTCCGACTTGATTTACGATGCTGCCTTTGCACAGGCTGGAGTGATAAGGGCAAAGGACATGGAGGAATTTTTTGACATTGGGAAGGCCTTAGCAATGCAACCGCCGGCCTCAGGTAAAAATATCGGGGTAATTACAGATGCAGGTGGGCCTGGTATAATGGCTGTTGATGAATGTGAGTTGAGGGGGCTAAAAGTTAAACCCTTTTCCAAAGAAACGATTCAGAAGTTTGAACGGTTAAAGAAGGAAGGGGAACTTCCAAGGTTTGCAACAAACGTTAATCCTGTGGACATAACCGGTTCCGCTACATCTGAAATGTTTGAGCTTGCGGCAGAAGTGCTTTTTCAAGACCCAGAAATTGATGGAGTAATATTGCTTGGGCTGCATCATTTGCCAGCGTTACAGGAGGACTATGTGGACAGAGTTGCGAAAGTCGCAAGCAAATACGACAAGCCAATTGTTGCATGCGACATTGGAGAGACGGAAATGGCGTTGTACACGCGCTTTAGATTCGACAAATTGGGCATTCCAGCCTATTCGTCGCCGGAAGACGCGGCTAGGGCTATGAATGCGCTGGTAAGATATGGCTTGTATCTTAAGAGAACTAGGAGCTTCAAGGAGTACGTGGAAAACTTTTCTAAGGGAAGGAGCGAACTGCAGACTGTTTAATATTCCGTTATCGCCTTCTGCTTCCACACATCCTCTTTTTCAAGCTTTTTCCAATCTTCCTTTCTTACAAAACCGCCGACTTGTTCCTTAATTTTCTTTGCCAGCTTTGGCCCTATTAGAGGTAGGTTCATTAATTCCTCCAGTTGTGCGTGTTTTATGTCTTCTATTGTTTTGAATCCAGCGTTGTAGAGTATGCGCCCGCGCACTCTGCCTATTCCTTCAAGCCTAACGATTGGCAAAAGTTCCTTCTTAACGCCCTTTTCAACTCTCTCCATAAGTTCAAGGGTTGGCGACAAAACCTGCTTGTTTTCGAAAAGCACCGCCAACTCGTGGGTTGCGTAAAGCAGCCACTTAGCGTTTTCAATTGTTCTGTAGAGGTCTCCAGGCTGTGTTCTAAATCTTTCGATTATTTCGTCCTCGCTTTTTTCTTCTATCCACGCCTCTAGGACCATGGCGGTTTTTACTTCGCCTAGAAACTGTTCGTAGGTTATGCGGTCTTCCCACTCGCTTGGCAAGTCCACTAAGAATTCTTCTTTGTGTTCTTCCATGAAAAGCGCTATATCGTCCACCTCTCTTGCGGTTGGTCGCAGTATTGGGCTCATGTCGGGTGTGTGGGCAATTGTGTGGAGGAGGCTTAAGTCGGTGAGGTATGCTGGTTTCCGCCTTAAAGCGTCGCGGATTATGACGGCTGAGACAGGGTCTATGTAAAGTTCGCTTACTCTTTTTCCGAATCTTGTCGCGTAGATGTTTTCTCCGCTTACGTCTATCATTTCCTCGTCATAGAGGTACTTGAGGATTTTTGCTATGAGGTTTTTTATGGCGGCTATGTCGTACTGATAAGCGTATAATGTCCTGCCGAAAAAGTCGTATATGCCCCGTTCTGTGTGGGCGTAATCCGCCGCTATCGTCGCTAACACGTGAGACCTCAAAATTCTTTCGACGGCAAGCCTTGACCATATCCGCTCTGGACTTGCAAGAATGTAGCTTTCCATTAAATAGTCTGCTTCGTCAGCGGTCTTACTGATGACAATGGCTTCGCCAACTTTGTCATATTTGGGTCTCCCCGCCCTTCCAGCCATCTGCTTATACTCCAAAACGCTTATTGGATAATAGCCGTACCCCGGTTCATATCGCCTATAATCTTGGATTATCACCGTTCTCGCTGGAAGGTTAACGCCAAAAGCCAACGTAGGTGTGGCGGTCAAAACCTTAATTTTCCCTTGCCTAAAAGCGTCTTCTATCAGTTTTCGGTGTCCACCGCCTAAACCTGCGTGGTGGAATGCAACTCCGCATTTGACGAGTTCTGCCAACAACTCGCTTATTCTTGTCTTTTCGCCTGCTGCCAAAATTCTTTCAGCCTCTCGTTCTAAAGCCCGCTTTATTGGCTTAGAGAGGTTTTCTCCTATTATGGGAGCCGCTTTTCTCGCTAGTGTAACTGCGTTTTTTCTTGTAGAGGCGAATATGAGGGCTTGCCCGCCGGACTTTACGGTGTTTAAGGCTAGGTTTATTGCTGGGTTTTTTACTTCTCCCTCTATTTTTCTGGCGTCTCCGTCCTTATACTGGATTTCGTTGTGAAGAAGAACTCCCTCTTTTAGAAGTATTGGGCGCCATTCTGTCGTTACATAGTCTGCTTTGAGCCAGCCTCTAATTTCTTCAACATTGTTTATGGTTGCGCTTAAAGCCAAAATTTGGATTTCTGGGTTTGTCTGCATTAGCCTCGCCAAAACAACCTCAAGGGTTGGTCCCCGCTCCGCCTCATTTAGCAAGTGCACTTCGTCGGCTATCACAAGCGAGATTTCATCCATCCACTTGGCTCTATGCCTAAGGAGCGAGTCCACTTTTTCGTTTGTTGCCACAATAATGTCGTAGCGTTCCAACCAGGGGTCAGAACTATCATAATCACCAGTGGAAATTCCAACGCTTACTCTTTTGCCGTCCTTCTTTGTTATACTCGAATATTTTCGGAACTCCTCGTATTTTTCGCTGGCTAAAGCCCTCAAAGGCGTCAAATAAAGAACCTTACCGTCTTTTTCTAAAATGTGTTTGAGGGCGCATAATTCGGCAACCAAAGTCTTTCCAGAAGCTGTTGGACTAGCCAAAACAAGATTTCGCCCTTCGAGAGCTCCAGCTTTTACGGCTTCCTCCTGCGGAGGATAAAGCTCAACAATTCCAGACTTGAGGAGCACTTCTTTAACGGATTCCGGAACTGGCAGTTCTGTAACTTTCACCTGAATACGCCTATTTATTCTCTTGCAACACAATAAAGCTAATGGCGATTTAAAGTGTTATGCAAAACAAAAACGCGAAAGGCGATAAAGTGTCATGATGGAGTATGCATCTAAACTCATGAGACGAAAATGGGTGTAGCCGCAATAGAAATCTTAAACAGTTAAATTCCTGCAAATACCATCCAAAAGTTATTTCTGAAACTGTAGATAATTGCATTAGTTGGTGCGCACGGAACACTGGAACGTAAGCGAATGGCAATGTTTGACTGGCTTAATGTTCTAACCTTCATTATAGGTCTATGCTTCTTGTTTTTTGGCATCCAACTTTTCCGTCTAACGAGGAAAACCACTCAGGAAGAGATGGTTTCATTGTTCCAAGACACGGTTAAGATTTCTCGTAGGGTAGCATACTTAATCGTGATTTACTGCTGGATTGTTGGAGGTACCTTCATGATCGGTGCCATCATACTCCAATTAGCCTAACGAAGCATGAGCATAGCAGTTTTGGAAAAGTTCCAGCCAAACCTAACTCTCTCTTACTTTGCACTACGTTTGCCTCAGTAAAAACCGCGACGGCCGACAGGAAACATGCCGCAAACTCGCAGAGGCGTAGCTTATCCCTGCGCGTACCTCATTTTCAGTTTGCTATACCAACTTTTCAACATTTCGCTAAGAGACACTAAATAGCGCGCGCAACCAAAAAATGTAAGAAAATCAGCGGCAATTATAATTTTAAGACTTTAAAGCAAATGCCTTTTCTATAAGCTAAAGCCCTATTAGTGTTGAGCAAAAGGGGAGACTTGAAATTTATGGTTGAAAATGTTAGGGAACTCCTCAAAGCGCATGAAGGAATCAGGCGAGAAGTTTACCTAGACATCGAAAACTCAAGCATAGTTCCAAAAGAAGTAGTTGAGGCTATGCTTCCCTACTTTAACCAGAGGGCCTACGGTAACCCAACTCTAACCCATAAACCAGGTTGGGAAGCCTTCGAAGCCATAATGGAATCAGCGCAAAAAATAGCTGGTTTTTTAGGCTGCAAAACATTGGAAGAAATAAACTTCACTCCTGGAGAAACGGAAGCTAACAACCTCGCGCTAATGGGCGCAGCCTTCGCAATGAAGAGTAAAGGCAAAAAAATAGTAATCTCGGAAATTGAGCCCCTAAGTGTTATACACGTTGCAGATATGCTTCAAAAATACGGTTTTGCAGTAGCAAAAGTGCCTGTTGACGCTGAGGGCTTCATGAACTTGGAAAAGCTGAAAGAAGTCGTGGACAAGGAAACGGTTCTCGTAAGCATATCTGCAGTAAATCACGAGATAGGAACAATAGAGCCAGTTAAAGAAGCGAAAGAAATAGTCAAAGACAAAAACCCCGAAGTGCTTTTCCACACAGACGCCTCAGACGCCTATGGAAAAATCCACTTTAATGTAAGAGAGTTAGATGTGGATTTGGCAACCATAAGCAGCTACAAAATTTTGGGGCCAAGAGGCATAGGCGCTTTATACGTGAAAGAGGGCGTCAACATAGAACGAATTTTGGAAGGCCAAATAGGAACACAGAAGCTTTGGCCTGGAATTGAAAACACACCCCTAATCGTCGGTTTTACAAAAGCCTCTGAGTTAACTTTCCAAAATTTTGAGGAAAACGTGAATCATATGCGGAGGCTTAGGGATAAGCTAATCAACGGAATAATAGAAAGAATAGCTGACGTTAGGCTTAACGGACCGCGAGGAGAAAAAAGGGCTCCAGACAACGTGAACATTAGCTTCCTAAGATGTGAGGGTGAAGCATTGACAATTGAACTAAGCTTAAAAGGCGTTTATGTTTCAAGCGGAAGCGCTTGCACTAGACGTTTGCTCCAGCCAAGCCATGTTTTAATCGCCATTGGCAGAAAGTTTGATGAGGCGCACGGCAGCATACTTATGAAAGTGACAAGATGCCACACCCAAGAAGACATAGACTATGCCTTAGAAGTTTTTCCGAAAGCTGTTGAGAGAATAAGGGGGATTGTGGGCGAAACCCCAACTGGAGTGGAATAAGAATGTCGCGGATACCATTACCCTACAACCCAAAAGTGCTTGAGTTGTTCCGCAATCCAAAAAACCTTGGAAAAATGGAAGACGCAACGGTCACGGCTGTTGCTGGAAACCCCATGTGCGGTGACATGATAACTTTCTACCTGAAAATCAATGAGCAAGATGTTATTGAACGGGCTACCTTTGAAAGTTATGGTTGCGCGGCAAACATAGCAACTTCAAGCATTGTCACAGAAATGATTAAGGGCATGAAGCTTGAAGACGCTTGGAAACTAAGCTGGAAAGGCGTAGCAGAAGAGGTCGGCGGATTACCAACTGTGAAATTTCACTGTGGCATCTTGGCGGTTGGAGCATTAAAAAGAGCCATTCGGAAATATTACAAAGACAAAGGGTTATCGCCCCCGTGGCTTCCGGAGGCGCTGAGTTTCGAGGAAAAACAAGCTTTGGAAGAAGAGGAATTGGCTAAAATGCTTGAAAAGAGAATGAAGAAAGAAGAGAGTAGACAGCAATGACGTTTAACCCGTACAAAATCCGGGAAGACTTCCCAATCTTAAAACGGAAAATAAACAACCACCCACTAATATACTTTGATAATGCTGCAACATCACAAAAGCCAAAGCAAGTGATTGAAGCCATTAAAAACTTTTATGAAAACCACAATGCCAACGTCCATAGGGCAGTTCACACACTTTCTCAAGAGGCAACGGAACTATACGAGAACGCGCATGAAGAAGCTGCAAAATTCATAAACGCCAATAGCATAGAGGAAATAATCTTCGTAAGAGGCACAACCGAAGCCATAAACCTAGTGGCGTACAGCTGGGGTCTCCGCAACTTCAGAGAAAATGATGAAGTTTTAATCTCCTTAATGGAGCACCACAGCAACATCGTCCCATGGGAAATCCTTTCAAAAATCAAAGGCTTCAGCATTAAATACGTAAACGTTAATGAGGATGGCACCCTAAACTACGAGGATTTCGAAAACAAAATTTCGAACAAAACCAAAATGGTGTGCATAAGTCATGTTTCAAACGTGAGCGGAGTTGTAAACGACGTAAAAAGGCTCGCCAAAACTGCTCACGAACATGACGCGCTAATCCTTGTAGACGGTGCCCAGTCAGTTCCACACTTACCAGTTGACGTTAAGGATTTAGACGCTGACTTCCTCGCTTTTTCAGGACACAAAATGCTAGGCCCAACGGGCATAGGCGTTCTTTATGGCAAGCGCGAGATTCTTGAGGAAATGGAGCCTTTTCACGGCGGAGGAGAAATGATACGCGATGTGTCCTTCAACTTGAAAACCAGAAGGTGCATCATCACATGGAATGAACTACCATGGAAGTTTGAAGCGGGAACCCCAAACGTTTGCGGCGGCGTTGGATTAATGGAAGCGATAAAATATCTGAAAAGAATAGGCATGGAAAACGTTAAGGCTCATGAAGAAATGTTGACAAAATATGCATCTCACCTTATGCAAGAATGCGAAAAGGTTAAGATTTATGGTCCAATGGACCAATCAACTAAGTGTGGAATAATTCCCTTCAACGTTAACGGTTTAAGCTCCCATGATGTTGCTCTCTTTCTTGACAATTATGGGATAATGGTGAGAAGCGGCTTACACTGCGCCCAACCATTACACGAAATTTTTGGGGTGAATTCCTCCGTTAGAATAAGCTTTTACATATACAACGTCCGCGAAGAAATTGACAGATTCATCGAAGTCTTGAAGGAGATCGAGCAGATATAATGACAATGATTGAGGATTACGTGGCGAGAATTGAAGAAACATGCGGGAAAGAAAGAGAGTTCATCGTAATATTCAAATATGAAAAGAAAGATGAAGCCATCTCCAAAATTTTGAAAAAGGCAAAAGTTGAAAAGTCAATTGCGTCCATAATTTTTGAACTATCTTTCAAAGAAGCCTCTTTCCGCCTTTATGGAACCGGAAAAGCAATCTTCCGAAACCTAAAAGATAAAGCTGCGTTACAAAATGTTTTGGCTGACCTTCTGTTGTAATTTGTTCGACTAATTAACCGTATTGAATCGTGAGAAGTAAGATTTAAATCGAATCCCACCCCATTCTTTATCAGAGATGGAGGAAACATTTTGCCGCCTGTAAAGCAGAAATTGACAGAAAAACCAATAGTGGCAGAAGCAGTCGCATTCGGATTCCAAGGTGGAAAAAAGAAGGAAAAAGAGTCCGCGTATGTCGTTGAAGAACAAATAAAAACAGAAGTTAAGGACACGCGATTATCTGTCTCAATCACGAAAACCGCCCACGTAGAATCCTCATCCTACAACGACCTACGCAAAAAGTATCGCATAGAAAAGTACGATTTACATCCAGGGTACGTATTTCCCGAGGGTGTTCAATCGTTGATACCGCGCAACACGCCTGAATACATTGACCGCGGCTTCAACTATGTCGAAAGAATAGTTCGCGCGCTCTACCACTTTAAACAATGTGCTTTAATTGGTCCAAGCGGAACTGGAAAGACTCACATAGTTTACTTAGTTGCAGAACTTTGTGGTCTTCCAATGTGGGAGATAAACTGCGGTTTGCAGACTTCTGCCTACGATCTGTTTGGAAGATATATTGGTCTCGGGAAAGAAAACTGGATTGATGGACAAATAGTGATGTGGTGCAGGCACGGTGGCTTGTTGTATCTGGATGAGGCTAACATGATGAAACAAGACATAGCTACACGATTAAACCCTGTCTTAGATACGCGAGGACATCTGGTTTTGACAGAAAAGGATAATGAAATAGTCAATAGGCACCCGTATGGCTACTTGGTAATCTCTATGAACCCATTCTCGGCAGAATTCATCGGAACAAAACCATTAAACGCAGCATTAAGGCGGCGCATGTCAGTTTGGATAAACTTTGACTACCTAAGTATAGGCGACAAAATATCCCCAGACGAAATTGAACTCCTAGTCAAAAGAAGTGGCATAGACACAAAAACAGCTGAAAAAATCGTTAGGGCTGGAGCAGAACTCCGCCGACAATACAAAAACGGCGACCTACCATATGGGCCGTCGCCTGGAGACCTGATTAACTGGGCGACATTGATTGCAGATGGTTGTGGACCCATAGAGGCAGCGGTGGAAACAATAGTTGGGACAACAAGCGACGACGTTGAAATTCAAGCGGCTGTAAAGCGTGTAATCGAGTCCTTCTTCAGTTCATCATAAAACGGGTTTTACCTTGAACTTTTTTGATTTCGCGTGGTTCACCGCCCCCCAAGTATCAAAGAAGACACATGGCGAACTGAAGATTATTCTTCACGACGAGTTAAAATACCCATATCTTGGAAAGGACTCGCAAGGTTTGGTTCTTCACCTAATCAAACCTAAAAAGTTAGACAAAAATCACGCATTCTTCCAAGGGTTAAAGTTTAACCTTCAAGATCCCGTTCACAAGAAAATTATCTGGTACACTTTCAAAGCTTCCGTTTATCATCTTAGTATGCACGCTCATTTATCTAACTTTTCCATTTATGCCAAATGGGCAAGAGGAAAGCAACTTAACCTAGCTACCTACGTGCTTAGCCTGCTTGAAGACGCCATTATTAGTAAAAATTTAAAGCAGTCTTTCCACTGGATGCTTCCAGAAATAGCGTATGCAAACGCCGTTTCATTTCTCAGAATGAAAGATGCAAAGGAACTTTCAAACGATGCGTCACGAATTATGGTTTCAGCTCTTTTAAGCTTCAACGTGGGAAAAGTCAAAGGTGATGTAAGCGACGAAATAAAAACCGATGTTGAGGCCATAACATCTATTCTGAGGAAAATGGGCAGCAATCCCACGATAGACGAGAGGATAGATGCAGCTAACAAAATTTATGAGACGATAGCCGTTTATGGCGAAGCCTTCGAGGTTCCATCCTTATTGTATGCGGAGAGCCACGGAACGAACGACCTCTTCTACGAGCATCGCATCCCAAAAGACGAGGAAGTTCAACAGCACCTGACTGAAGCGCTACACGCCACCAGCCCAGAAATCGACGACGAAGCTCAACTTAAAACCATTATGCAGAGTTTAAAAGAAGGTGAAGCCACGCAAGCTCTAACAGCATGGCAAGAAAGCGAAACCTCTCGTTTAAAAATTTTGAATGACTATGCCATGCTTGGAAAGGATACGCTTTTTGAAGACTTCGAGTTTCCATCAGAGGATTACGCCGAGTTTCTGAGGAGAAGAGAACTTTTGAGCAGCCCTATAAGGCGCGTGTTGCATATGCTTAGACTTTTGAAAAATGTTAGCGGCGAAGATTTCAGGCAAGAAAGCGGTTTCGTTGATTTACAAGAGGCGATACAAGTCATAGCCAGCAAAAGCCAGCGAACCGACATTTTCACACGCGAAGAACTCCAAACAAGAGAGGACACATGGTCAATACTTATTGACGCTAGCCAAAGCCTAAACATGTTTAAAGGCGAGGTTCGAGGAATAGCCCTATGTTTAGCTGAAGTTGCAAGGATGCTAATCCTCAACCAGAACTCTTGGGGCATGTACGCCTTCAACAACAAATTTTACGTCATCAAGGACTTCTCTGAAAAATTTGATTCAAGAGTAAAAGCTAGAATAGGAGGCTTAACCCATGGAGGCTTCACATATCTTCCCGACGCGGTTCTGCTCGCAGCCCAAGCATTAACTAAACGCATAGAAGAAGCAAGAGTCCTAGTCATTGTTTCAGACTTTTTCCCAACTGGATGCAGCGACGCTGAAGAAAAACTAAAAGAAAGCATCAAAAAAGTTGAGCGCATGGGCGTTGGAGTCATCGGCATCGGCGTAAACAGCCGAGCGGTCCGGCAATACACTCGTGTGAACTGTGTTGTTGAAAATCCTTATGATTTGATGAAAAAATTCACTAAAGCTTTCTTGGAATATAGCACTTCCTGATTTCCTCTTTATGTTTGCGTTAGAACCGAGAAGTCAGCGGCGAACTCGAATTTTTGAGCGGTTTCAGCGCTCTTTTTCTGTTTGAAAACAATTTTTTCGGGGACCCCGTCACGTATGTAAGTTACATATAAGATTTCTTTCCCTAAACCATAACGCTCCAAATCAACTATGGAGTTTTTAGCCTTTTCCAGCTTGTCAATTTTACTTTTCAACTCCTCAATTGCTTCAAAAAGCAATTCCACCTCACCTACCTCGTCGGAGCATAGCATAAGGTCCTTAAACTGCACCCACTCGGTTGAAAGGCCAACTTTCTTTTCCTCCTTTTTCCCCTTGCCTCTGCCTCCAGTTTTCAAAACTTTCTGTAGCTCAGAGGCTTTTTTGGCCAGCTCCTGATTTTTCAAGGGTTCTGGGTTCCTTAAGAGGCTTCCTAACCATTGGCTGTAATCCTCAAACATCAGCTTATACTGGCTTATCTCCTCCTCGATGCCTTCCCGTATTTCCTTAAGCGAATAAAAAGTTCGGATTTCCGTTAAAAACCCGCCCAAGCCTTGCACCAGCCTTCTAGCTTTGGTTTCCAGTGTTTATTTCATCTTTTACAACATCCATCGACTGTTCTTGGCTGGTGCTTGCGCCCTCTTGTGCGCTACCAATTATAGCCTTTGCAACATTTTTGAGTTCCCTTTTCACCCTTCCGAAGAAGCTTACCCTTGTGCTTATCTTCTTTCTGTAAAGCGTCATCACCTTAGCCATCTCGGGCATTATAACAAGTAAGACAGCCATCACAGTTTCAGGGGGGTACTCAGCCAAAAAAGCCGAGTGCACATCGCCTTTCTCGTAAAAAAGTATTAAATGTCCTTCCTCATTCAAAATTACTTTTTTTGCCCTTTTCCTTAGAGGTATATCTTGTGGGGGGATGTTGAAGGATACATTAAGCTTTTTCAAAATCTGCTTTAGAGATACGCAGAGTTCATTCATTATTTTGTTTTCCTCCATCAAAAATTCGCTTAACTGTAACGTTTCCTCGCTTATGCTTTTCAAGAGCTCTTGAAGCTTCTGCTCCACTTCAGCCTTAGACTTCTCTATCTCCTGTTCGTCCAATGTTTCTCCGCTTTCCTCTGAAAGTTGCACAGGATGGAAAAAGTATGCTTCCTCAACAGCTTCCGCTTGGGCTTCTTCCTTTTTCTGCGGTTGAGGCGCGCTTTCATTTGCCTTAACATCTTTCTTTTCCATAAGGGAATCTCCTAACTCGAATAATACCGGTTAAACTATCAAAATCATAAAGATAATAGAGTTAGTATGTTACCAACTGTTACACACTAACCATGATTAATGGTCATAGCGTGGTTTATGGGGTTTCACAAACAACAAAGCAGCAAACACGTACAAAATAGCTCCAAGAGCCTGCCTAACCATATCTGGCGCAATCCAAAACCAACTGGTGCCTCCGCTAAAATGAAGCCCAGCAATAAACCATGCGAAAACAAAGTCAATGCCAACTTCGATGACGGCGGCGCTTTGTGGAAGCTTAACCAAATGAGAGTCCACACAAAAAGCCACATAAATCGGAAGGTTGGCTATCAGAACAAACAATGTTAGCCCTAAAGGTATGCCGAAACTTTCCATAAAGGCCCTCGCGTGAATGTTCGCTTCTTGAGGGGGTAAACGACAAAAAGCTAGCGTTGAAAAATAATCAAAAAGTACAAAGGCGAAAACTAAAGCGCTCCTCCTCAGCCAATGGTTGTTTCTAGGCAAGAAAAAATGTTTTAAGCTAAATTTTCTGCCTATTTTGTTCTGCACTTCTCCTTTCCCCTAACCGGTCTCTGATGTTAATTTTCGGTTTTGTTGATTTAACGCTTTTGATTGTGTATTTGTGATTCAGATTTTGAATTCAGAAGTATAAAATATACCTAGCCAGAATCGAATTCTACGTCGGAATTTGAATTAGGAGTGGGCTGCTGGGAATAAAATGGAATTATCTGTTGAAAAACCTGAAGGCGTCATAAAACTATACGACGAAAAAAGTGGAATATGGCGGTTCATAAAAACTGATAAGGGACCGACTAAATCCGTCGAAACAATAGAGAAAGCCCTCTGCAGACTCGGGTTGTCCAAAAACGAGATCAGAGTCTACATTTATCTGGCGCGTACTGGAGAGCATAAGGCAAGCGAAATTTCGGAAGCATTATCCCTTCACAGAACAGAAACCTACAGAATTCTACGCGACCTAGAAAAGAAGGGGCTAATATCCTCCGTTTTCGAAAAACCTCTGAAATTCATTGCTACACCGTTTGAAAAAGCCTTAGATATACTCATAGAAACCAAAAAAATGAAAATAAGCCTCCTAGAAAGAAGGAAGCAAAGTCTTGTCGATCTCTGGCTTTCCCTTCCCAAAACAGAGACGGAAAACGAGAGGAAAGAAGTTTTCCAAATATTAGAGGGCGAGGAGCAAATAAGCCTAAAAACCAACGAAATACTCAGCAACGTCCAAGAAGAAGCCTTAGTTTACCTATCCGAGCACGACATTACAAACTTCTACCACTCAGGCGTCTTGGACAAGCTCGAAAACGCAGCGAAAGCAAACATAAACGTGCAACTGTTAACAAACTATTCTCCAAAAAGCTGCTTCTTCATCGACAAAATGAAACTTAAAAAGGCAAAATATTCGCTTTCCAACAATGGAGACCTGCCGACTTTCCTGCTAGCCGACAGCGAACAACTCCTTCTGCTAATCAGAAAAGACAATGGCAAAAAGCGAGTGGCAGCGTTGTGGACAAACTATGACGCCTTCATAAAAGCCCTAAAAACACTTTTCAGCCAACTATGGGAGAAAAACGGCGCTTAAACTTTTCATGCAAATCTTGACATAATCTCCTTCCACACCGAACCAACCAAAGACCGCGTCTCTTTGTCTATGGCCATCAGCAACATAAAGTAGATTGTACCACCAGCCGCAGTCATAGCTAACGTTGTAACTATTCTCGTAGGATGAGGCAAAAAGAACAAAATTACAGCCATGAGAATCGAAGCAAACAAGTATTTAGCAATATTTTTCCAAGGAAGCTTTACCCTAGTCATTTTTCGGACAATAGCACATAAAATTATGAACATTATGAAACGCGCTGCTGAATTAATAATGCTGACGCATAACGCCGAAGATAGCGGCTGGTTTTGTGTGTAAACAACCAAGACGAAAAATGTTGTAGGCAAGGTTATCATTGAATGGAAATATGGTAGTGAAAAAGAAAAAAACAGTTTGCTTCTGACGAGTTCTCTAAATGATATTGTGGCTTTCTCATCCACCTTTTCTAAGCCGTAAAGAACAAAACTGAGGAGAGAAGAAAGCGTTATTACAAAAGAGTCTATCGCTAACACTATCAGAACTGGCACAGCGTCAACATAATCTGCTTTCAAAAGAGTTAGAAAAGAGTCCGGTAACGCCAATGCACCAGCTGTCATAGGAATTGCAAAAAGTAAAACCATTTTCAATGCAGTCTCCACATCTTCCGCTTTCCTTTCCATCAACAGTTTTGGGTATAAGGCAAAAGCAAGAAAAGAAGAATAAGTAATTACCGTTGCGATTTGTGCTGCCGCACCATAATATCCCCTTGCACCCTCACCACCGTAAGCAAATAGCAAGATGAATATGAAAGCTGCAATCTGGTTTCCTATAACATTATAGATGTTTGCAACAGAACCTTTAAGCCATTCTCGAACGTACTTCCATTCAACTTTTTCCTTAAATTCTTCGCTTAAAAGCTTAACAAAATAGAGTGTTTGAAGGGCGAAGGCTACAATGATGCTCATTATAGCGCCAAGGAGAGACTGGTTTAAATGGATTATGAGAATGTAGCCTAAAACAACTTTGCATACTTCTACAATAATTAACCCGTATCCTATGGTGTGGGGAATTTTTGCTTGTAAACAAGCTTGTAAAGCATTAATAGAGTAAATTTCTATTATTTGCACTGAAATTAAAAAATAAAGCAGAAGATACCGCTCGGGTATGTTAAGCAAGGACGTTATAAAAGGCACAATGGAAAGATAAAAAGCTGTAGCCACTGCAGAAATAACTAGATTTGCAACAATACCTGTTTTAGCCGCCCCCGTTTTTCCCCTCGCTACAAATCTCATGGACCAAAAAGGGAGAACCCCAGCTAACAAAGTAAAATATCCCAGTATGTCGCTGCCTATGTTAAACCATAAGCCATACTCATATGTTGTTGTATTTCGCGCAAGCATAAACTGAAAAGCCAAGCCTGAAACTACACTAAATAGTTTGGCTGCAAAAATCATAAAACCGGAATATTGCAGTCTAATTTCACTCTTTGCCAAAGACTTACACCAATAGTATTTCTTTTAAACCTTAAGAGCACTTAACGTTTTTAAAATACTTATTGTTGATTATGTAGTTGCGAAAGAAATAACGCCTCAGAAAAAGAGAGATGACTGTGATTGGCAACTAAAACTGTAGTGATTCTGGCAGGCGGCGGCGGTCATACTGGATATGGCTACGCCCTAGCGCAGAGGCTTCACGGCAGAGCCAACATACATTTTCTCGTCCCTAAAGGAGACATCTTAAGCCAGAAAAGACTCAGCAAATTTGGCACAGTTGATTTTCTTTTAAAGCCGCGAGAAGCCAAAACACCCACCAGCGAATTCATTCCGAAACTTACAAAAGCTTTCATCGAATCTTTTAAGCAAGTCTCCGGAGACTTTGATGCGGTTGTAAGCACTGGCAGCAACTTTTGCATACCGCCAAGTTTTTTTGCCTGGATGAAAGGCATACCGCTAATTAACATTGAAAGCTCCGTCCGCTTCACGAAGGCTTCAAAAACCGCGCTTTTACTACAACCCTTTTCGACCATTACTGCACTGCATTGGGAAGAACAAAAAAGACTTTTAAAAAGGGGGACGGTTGTTGGACCCTTGCTCCCGAAACCCGAAGTAAAACCATGGAATGGTAGCTACATCCTCGTGACAGGTGGCACATTAGGACATAAGCAACTTTTTGACGTAATTTCCGAAAGCAGTTTAACAAACGTGGTTTTACAAACTGGCAAAGTGAATCCAGAGCCTTATAAAAAGCGGCATCCTGAATGGAAAATAATCGAATATTCTACACGGTTCTATGAGCTTGTCGCTGGCGCCGACATAGTGGTTACACATTTTGGCTCCACAATTTTAGAAGCGCTGATCTACAAGAAACCCACGGTCGTTGTTCCTAACCCAGAATGGACGAGAACCGCGGGTGTTGAAGATGCAAAGTTTTTGGTGAAAAAAGTAAATGCAGTGCTGGTTTCTGAAATTACTCTAAAGAATCTGTTAGGTGCAATAGAAGAATCAAAGAAAATGCCCCGACCAAATTTTCCTGATGGAGCTGAAAACTTAGCCAACTTGATTCTCAAGTTTTGAAGGGGAAAACTATGAGCGTGTTAGTAACTGGTGGTGCTGGTTTTATCGGAAGCCACTTGGTGGAGAGGCTTTTAAAAGGAGGCTACAATGTGGTGGTTCTTGATGACTTGTCCTCGGGGAAAACTGAGAATCTTGACTTGGAAAATCGAAGTCTCCTCTTTCTTAAAGGTGACATTCGTAATAGAGAAGTTGTTAAGAGGGCTTTGAAAGACGTTGAAGTTGTTTTCCACTTAGCGGCGCTCGTTGACGTCTCGTTCTCCGTCAGAAACCCCTTACTTGTTAACCAGGTAAACGTTTGCGGTTCCCTAAACATTCTAGAGGAAAGCATCAAAAACAATGTTGAAAAGTTCATTTACGCCTCTTCATGCGCAGTCTACGGTGAGCCACAATACCTTCCAATAAACGAGGAACACCCAACAAACCCATTATCGCCATATGCCGTTTCAAAACTTGCTGTGGAAAAGTACTGCAAAGTCTTCAACAAACTCCACGGCTTGAAAGCTGTTTCCCTCAGACTTTTCAATGTTTACGGCCCAAGACAGGAAGGCAATCCCTACAGCGGAGTCGTATCCCAATTTATCCGTAGACTAAGGTCTGGCGAACCACCAATAATTTTCGGCGACGGTTCACAAACAAGGGATTTCGTTTACGTTTTAGATGTTGTTGATGCTTTCTGCGAAGCTATGGAATCCAAACAATGTGTAGGTGACATCAACATAGGCTCTGGAAAAGAAACTTCCATAAAAGAACTCGCAGAAACTCTAATTGACAAATTTGGTTTGAAAAATGTTGAGCCAATTTATGCGGAGCCGAGGGAAGGAGACATCAAAAGAAGTTGGGCGAACATAGAAAAAGCTAAACATAAACTTGGATACAAGCCAAATTTCTCCTTACGTAATGGTTTAGGTAAATTGCTGAAATAAAATATACCTAAAGATACTTAACAAGCCGTTATTTTATGTTGATACTTCTCCAATAACCATCCGCAAACAGTAAACGGTCTAACACGTAGCATTGCATGGCCTAAAGTTTTTGGAAGGCTTACTCCGAGGTCGTAGCGTCCTCTTCCGCAGTTAATCTGCCCATTTATTATTGACTTTAACGTTATGCGCCTTATGTGATAAACCGTCAAGTCCCTGCTGAAGATGCTTTTGTATCCATGCTTTGCAAACCTAATATCTATGTCCGTGTCTGGTGTAGGAACATCTCTGAATCCACCTATTTCGTCCAATGCTTTCCTTAAAATTATCCTTGCAGCCCCGTAGGGTGTTTGCCCTAAAGGTGCAAATTTGTAAGTCTTCTCCCAAGAATTTATTAGTCTGTTTAAAAAACCCTCCGGATATGTTGTTACATGTGCAGCAACGGACGCTGTCTTTTCATCAATGAGCGTAATCATTTGTTTAAAAAAGTTTGATGGCACAACAATGTCCGCGTCAACTATGCTTAGGTAATAACTGTTTGCGTTCAAGTATCCGGTCTGCAGCGATTCAGAATAACTGTTTTGCCAGCGTTTCCAGGTTTTTTCGATAATTTTAACAGGGTATTTTTTGGCTTTTTCCACTGTTTTGTCTGTACATCTGTCAGCAACGAGCATTACTTCACTTTCTAATTCATTTAATGCTTGCATTAAAGCAGTTAAGCATTTGCCGATGTAGTTTTCCTCGTTATGTGCGCAAACTATTACCGAAATTGTCGGCCGATTAATTTTGACTCTCTCCTGATGGTGTGGTTTTATTTGTATGCTTGATCTTACTCGTAAAAACTTTAAGCATTAATCCAGCATTTAACTTTATAAAATTAATTGGTTAAACTGCTCCCTTTCTCTTGTCAACAATACCTCTTATAACAGCCAATCTGATGAGCGGATGTATGTAAATAGACCGCGGTTCTCTCGTTGTTAAGGCTATATGCAAACCCCTTAACGGGCTAAAAACGAAGCGTAGTAATAGCCTCCGAATATTTGCATTTCTTTTGAATAGTACATGTTCTAACTCGTCTAAACATGTGCCGTACCAATAGTTATGTGCTATTTCGTTTTGAAGTCCCTTTCTGAGGTGGATTGACATTACTTCATAATCGACTTCCCATTTGAATCCAGTTGAATGAACGCGTTGGGCTAAAATTTGATCTACACCAGCTGAGCCAGATAGTTTTGGAAAACCTCCTATTTGACGAATTATTTTTGTTTTGTAGATTGTATTATCAATGGTTCTTGTGTATGGAATAAATTCCCCTTTACTTTCCATCACCCTATACTTTTCATAAGTATATTGTTGTATTCGCCTAAGCACTAGCGGCTGATCTGGTAATCTTATGCCAGAGGCTACCGCGACTCTTGGGTTATTCAAAAGCCTTGGGACTCTTTGCCACCAGTTAGGAGCCAAAAGCAAATCTTGCTCAAAACTAATAAAAAAATCTGGCGTTACATATTTGAGTGCAGTATTGGCTCCGTCGCTTATTCCTGCTCCTTCATTTAAAATAACGTTCCATCCAAAAGACTTTGCTATTTTTCTTGTGTCGTCTGTGCTCTTGTCATCTACAATTATTTTGTTATTAACGAATTCGCTGGGTATTGCGCTGTTAATTCTTCTAAGAACTATAGGCAAGGTTTCTGCGCCATTCCTAGTCCACATCACCAAATCAACTTTCTCGATCAAAATAAAGCCCTCCCATATGTGAACCTGCATTTTTGTATGTATTTACTGCATTGGCGTTCTTAAACTATTTTATTGAACGCTTCACGTAGTAGCAATATTAAGCTTAAGTGTGAAACACTGTTATTCACGTTCCAGTGGCAGTTTTTCCATAAAGTCATAGGCCTTTTTAAGGCAATCTTTAAGCCACGAGACAGGTAAACCGTCAACGAGCTCCGTGTCTTTCATTCTAGTTATTCTGGAACTATACCATGAATGCCAAGCATACGTTTTCCCTCCAAAGATGTACCGTGTTAATAAAGGAATCTCATTGTGCATTTGCGTTTCAAGAAACAATATCTTGCCAGACACCTTCCGCGAAATTCCATGGTAAGGCTCAAAAGATTTACCATTCATGAGAGATTGGGGGCCGAAAAGTTCGTGAATAACAAGTGGTTGCATCATCATAAATGAGCCGTGAACAGCATCGGGGAATTTCCTTAAATTTCCCTTCTTTAATGGTCCATAATCTTTAGGAACCTCTACATAATCTCTTACACCTATCAAGAGAACATCTCTACCATTAAGCTGGCTCATCAAATCGTCAACGCGTCTAACAAGAACGCAATCTTGATCCAAAAACGTTACAGTTGAGTCCAAATTTTGGGCTGCGTAATTAAGAAGAAACTGTAAACCAATTATGTGGCACGCCCAAGTGTTGGAATAATCGCGCTTATTAGCAAAGAGCGTGATGTTCTCATAGTTCTTTAACCCTTCTAAAATTGCCTTAAGATTTTCGTCAGAGGATGCATTGTCAAAAACGTATATTTTTGCTTCCGGATGCAGAAGCTCAATTCTCTTAACATTGAGGAGGAGAAAATGCGGAGCGTTCCAATGAACAATGCAAAACGCTTTTCGGCTATCACTCTCGCTCTCAATTAGTTGATCAACTTTTAGATTGTGCAGCATTCTTTTGAACAATCTCTCCTTAACTAAACCCTTCAATGCATCCACCAGAAAGTTTGTCGAAGGCCCCACCAAGACGTTTTCCCGCTCACCCTACGCACATTACATGTTACTGAGTTTGACTGATTTATAACTGTTCGGCACCGCAGTTCCGTAAAGTTCTTTTGGTCTGAAAGGAATTAAATTGTTGCAGTATCATGTACATATGTGCTGGCGTGTGACTTATTGTCTCGATGCAATTTAGTGATGGATATAGAGAAATCTAAAGATGACAAGGTCGGTAGACCGTTGGTGACTTTAATCACTGTAAATTACAATTCGCTAGCGACTAAGACAATTGTTCTAGAATCAATAAAAGGTATACTCAATTTGGATTATAGACCATTGGAGATAATTTTTGTTGACAATGGTTCTAATGATGGAAGCTTCGAATTTATTAAAAACATAGTGAAAAAATTTGCACCTAAGGATATAACTGTTAAGTTTTTAAAACTACCTAAGAATTATGGTTTCACCGTTGCCAATAACATAGCGTTTACAAGAAGAAACAAGGAAGCCAAGTACGTTGCCTTAGTAAATAATGACCTTTTACCTGAACCCAGTTCTTTAAGAAAACTTGTCGATTTTTTAGAGGATAATGGCGACGTAGGAGGAGTTCAAGGCTTAATTTTAAACTGGGATGGTGCAAAAGTTGATTCGGCAGGAATTTTTGTAACAAATTTTTGGTACACATACGTTTATGGGCGTGACTTCAAAGCCTCAAAGAAAACGTTTGTCAGTTACATTAGCTGTGCCTACGCGGTTTACAGAGTTGACTCCTTGCTCAAGTGCGGTGGTCTCTTTTATTCTCCCTTTTTCATGTATGCCGACGACTTAGAATTAGGACTTAGACTATGGTGTGCTGGTTCAAAGATTGCCTATGTGCCAATAGTAGCTGGCCGGCACTTTGGTTCAGTCACAACAAAAAGATACGCTCATATAATAGTGTACTTCCCGTGGAGGAACATGATTGCAGTGATAATGGCTTATGATAGGTTCCCACTTCTGAAACTCTTAGAAAAATTCTCCCTCTATATTGCAGCAGCATATATAAGACGTGACAAACTTATATTGAGACAGTTTATTGACGGAATATTTTTAGGTTTTATGCTAAAAAATTGGCTTAAAAAAATAGATTGCATGGCGAAAACATATCCTGTAATTAAAGTCCCGATCTTGAAATTGTATTCGCAAATCCTAAAAACTTACATAAAATATGGATCGTGGTTTTCCGGACTTTCATACGTAGCGAGTGCAGAAATTCTTACCAAACATATTGGTAAACTAAATCTTCGCTAATTATTGAGTATTTCTTTTGAAACCTTAGGGCTGTAGCTGAAGAAAGTTATAATAATTGCGTTAACTGCTAAATTAGCTATGAAAGCCTTGGTTTTAAGCGGTGGCAAGGGAACAAGACTTAGACCATTAACCCTAACCACTGCGAAACAGTTAATTCCGGTTGCAAATAAGCCCATTTTAGGTTACGTCTTGGATCACGTAGCCAAAACAGGCATAAAAGATGTTGGCATAATAATAGCTCCAGAGACAGGGCAAGACGTTAAAAATTACGTCAAAGACGGTTCTTCATGGAACATTAATGTTACCTACATACCCCAAGAACCGCTGGGGCTGGCTCACGCTGTGAAAACTGCACAAAACTTTCTTGGCAGAGATGACTTCATAATGTGTCTGGGAGACAACTTAATTGGAAAGGGTTTCAACACGCTCATAAAAAGTTTCGAAAATGAAAACCTAGATGCCTTAATACTGCTGAAGGAAGTTGAAGACCCAACAAGGTTCGGAATAGCGGTATTAGATGAGAAAAACAACGTTGTTAAACTTGTTGAAAAACCGAAAATCCCTCCAAGCAACCTTGCTATAGTGGGCGTCTACATATTCTCGAATAAAATTCACAAAGCCATAGAAAACATAAAACCTTCATGGCGAGGAGAACTAGAAATAACAGATGCCCTGCAAGAGATGATAAAGCAAGGCTGCAAGGTTAAAGCTGAAAGGCTTGACACATGGTGGCTTGACACAGGCAAAAAGGATGACATACTTTTCGCTAACGCTAAAATCCTAGACGAATACGTAAAACAAGAAATAAAAGGAGAAATAGAAGAAAGCAAAGTTGAAGGAAGAGTCGCAATTCAAGAGGGCGCGAAGATAATAAACAGCACCGTAAGAGGACCAGCCATAATAGGCGAAAACTGCGTAATCCAAGACTCCTTCATAGGACCCTACACAAGCGTTGGAAATAACACGCAAATTGTGGAAAGTTCAATAGAATACAGCGTAATCATGGAAAACACTGTTATAAAAAACGTTGAAAGACTGGAAGAAAGTTTGATAGGAAGAAACGCGAAAATCATTAGAAACCAGAGACATAAAACTTTAAAACTCAACATAGGTGACTACTCAGAGGTGGAAATATGAAGGAATACCCCTTAAAAGGAGTAAAAGTTCAAGAAATAAACATAATACCAGACGAAAGAGGTTTTTTCGCAGAAGCCCTAAGACAAGACTGGAAAGAACTCCTCGAAGAAGAATGGATAGCGCAGGCAAACATAAGCTATAGTTATCCAAACGTTGTTCGAGCATGGCACAAACATGAAAGAGGCCAAGTGGATTATTTCATTGTCTTAAAAGGCGCCATGAAAATCTGTGCCTATGAAGAGGAAACTGGAAAAATGGTTGAAATCATAGCCAGCGGCAAAAAACCCTCAATAGTCCGCATACCAGGAAAATACCTTCACGGAACCAAAACAGTAAGCAACACACCATCACTAACCATCTATTTCGTCACGAGGCTCTATGACTACAAAAGCCCTGATGAAATCCGAAGACCATGGAATGACCCAAAAATAATACCAACGGAAATAAACGGTAAAAATGACGACCCAAGGGTTGGCAAACCATGGGATTGGTTCCAGCCACCACATAAATAGGAGGAAATAACGTGAAGGTTTTGGTAACTGGCGGAGCAGGCTATATTGGTTCAATCCTTTCAAGACTTCTCTTAGAAAGGGGCTATGAAGTAACATGCTTGGATAGGCTCTTTTTTGGGGTAGACCCGATTAAAGACATCGTGGATAAAATAACATTGATTAAGGATGATGTTAGGTGGTTTAACCCTAAGATACTGGAAGGGGTAGACGCAGTTTTTGATTTAGCTTCTCTTTCAAATGACCCAAGCGGAGAACTAGACCCTCAAAAGACACTTGAAATAAACTACAAGGGAAGAGTAAGAGTGGCCAAACTCTCCAAAAAGCACGGGGTTAAAAGATACATTCTAGCAAGCACTTGCAGCGTTTACGGTTTCCAAGAAGGCATTCTAACAGAGGAATCCAATCTAAACCCCCTAACAACATATGCAAAAGCGAATGTTCTTGCAGAAAAAGAAATAATACCATTATCAAGCAAAACTTTTACCGTGACAGCTTTAAGACAGGCAACGGTTTACGGTTTCTCTCCGAGAATGAGGTTTGATTTGGCGATAAACGGGATGGTTCTTGGCTTTTTCAAGAACGGAAAAATACCGATAATGAGGGATGGAAAACAATGGCGCCCATTCGTACACGTGAAAGATACGGCAAATGCCTTTATTACAGTCTTGGAGGCAGACAGCGACATTGTCAATGGCCAAATTTTTAATGTAGGAGGCAATGAACAAAACATGCAAATATTTGACCTAGCGAAACTAGTTGCGGAATCCATCAACTTGCCATTTAACTACGAGTGGTATGGTTCACCTGACGCAAGAAGTTATAGGGTGAACTTCACCAAAATAAAAGAAACATTAAACTTTAAGCCGCGGTACACGCCTAAGCATGGGGCAAAAGAAGTTTTCGACGCTTTGAAAGATGGAAGATTAAATGCGGATGACCCTAGAACAATAACGGTCAAATGGTATAAACACTTGCTCGAAATGCACGCTTTTATTAAAGACGTCGAGATTAAAGGAGCAATCTTATGAAAATAGTTGTCATAGGTTCAAAGGGACAACTTGGCACAGACCTTATGAAAACACTAGCAAAAGAGCATGAAACGATAGGGTTAACCCACCAAGATATAGAGGTAACAGACTATTATTCTTGCCAAATCCTAAAGGATAATCGCCCCGACGTCGTGATAAACACTGCTGCATTCCATAGAACCGATGAATGTGAAGTCGACCCGGTGAAGGCGTTTACTGTAAATGCAATTGGGGCTAGAAACGTAGCTATGGTATCAAAAGAGGTCGGGGCTGTAACAGTGTTTATAAGCACAGACTATGTTTTTGACGGTTCTAAAAATGAGCCATACACAGAAGAGGACACGCCTAATCCAATTAACACTTATGGAATCTCAAAACTTGCGGGCGAGCTCTACACTAAGCAAAATCCAAAGCACTACGTTATCAGAGTGGCAAGTTTGTTCGGTGTAGCTGGAGCCAGTGGTAAAGGAGGAAACTTTATTGAAACGATGATATCGAAAGCCAAGAAGAAAGAGCCAATAAGCGTTGTAGACAACATGTGGATGAGCCCCACATACACACAAGATGCGGCTTTTGCAATTAAAGAAATAACGGCCGCAAAGCTTCCCTTCGGGATATACCATGTAACAAACCAAGGCTTCTGCACATGGTTTCAATTTGCAAAAGAAATTTTCAAAATCACAGGCCTAAACCCGGACTTGACACCAATCAAAACCGACCAACTACCGATGAAGGCTAAAAGACCGCGGTTTTCAGCACTAAAAAGCGTAAAACTTCAGAATTACGGCATAAAAATTAGGAGTTGGAGAGAAGCTCTCCGCGATTATCTAGCTGAAAAAGGTCACATAAGCTTGGAACAAAAGAAAACTCCATGAAGGGAGCCAGCTAAATTGCACATAGCCAAAATAGGAACAGGGCGTGTTGGTCGACCTACAGCTCACACCCTTATGTGCGCGGGTTTTGCAGACACGATAACAGTTTGTGACACGAAGCCTGGGCTTGCCAAAGCCTTTGCGGAGGAACTCAAGCATGTTGCAGCAAGTCTGGAGTTGGATGTTGAAATATTTGCATGCGAGAGAGACGAAGAAGTTGCGGGAGCGGACATCATTTTAATATCTGCGGGAGAGCCTCGGACACCCGGGGTCAAAATGAGCAGACGAGACTTGACCGTGCAAAACGCAAAAATAGTAAAATACATAGCAGAAACGGTTTCTCCGAGAAACCCGGGCGCAAAATACATCGTCATAACGAATCCTGTCGACGCGATGGCCATGGTATGCAAAAAATACTCAAAAGCTGATTTTGTAATAAGCACTGGAACGAACCTTGAATCCATAAGATTTCGCTCTAAGTTGGCGTCTGATCTAAAAGTGCCAGTATCCAAAGTGCAAGGGTGGGTTGGAGGGGAACACGGCGAAGCCGCAGTCGTCCTCTGGTCAACAACAAAAGTGAACGGCGTTCGAGCAGAAGTTTATGCGAGGTCAAATAGTAAAATCTTGCACAAAGAGGAAATTGAATCCTATGTGAAAACAATTTCAAAGTTTGTAGTGGACAATATTGGAGGAACGGAGTATGGCCCAGCCGCTTCTTTCAAAAACATTGTTGAGGCTATAATAAAAGATACAGGGGAAATCCTCTCTGTGGCAACTCCCACAAAATTTGAGGAATTACCAGAACCAGTTTTCGTCGGAATTCCCATAAAACTCGGGCGATCTATTGGTTCCTCTTTATATGACAAGCTTTCAAGCGAGGAAAAGAAAGGAATAAAGGAGGCAGCGAAGGTTATTTATCAAACATATAAAACCGCAATTGAAAACATAGAATAGCTCACTAGGGGAAACATTTAGCTCATTTCGGCATCATTTTTAATACTTCTTCGTATGTTTTGTCCATGTTCCAGTAGTGCCAGTTTCCCCATCTACCTACTGATATGATGTTTTGTTCTTTTAGCCATTTCATGATAACTTCACGTTTTTCTCTGTGACCTATTTTATAAATTGGGTATCCGTATTCGTGTAACCATGCTTTGGTGAAGAGTATTTCATCTTGTTTAAGTACGTTAAGCTTTTCTAAATCCGCCACGACTTTGTTGGTTAACTCTTTAATATTTGCTTTCGCGTTTGGAGGCAGGGTTACTTCAGCTATTATTGTGGATTCGCCGCTTGGAGAATTTTTTGGGCTGTAGTTAGATATCCAGGCGTATCTGTGAAATGCAATGTCTTTGTCTGGCACGTAAATCCAGTGTTGCTTTGGAGCATTTTTCTTTAAGGCTAAACCTATAATGGCAACTTGATTATAGTCTAATTCTTTGGATGCTTTTCTGATGTCTTTAGGCGTGTCCAACGCCTTTACAAGCTCTTTAAGTGGAATTGTGCTGATAAGCCTTTTTGC
>JBNAVK010000011.1:0-32868 GCA_049700435.1 Candidatus Bathyarchaeales archaeon | reverse complement strand
GTTCAAAGTACAAACGCAACGTTTCAGAAGAAATTATTAAAACTTGAGCGTTTTCAATAGGGCAAGCGAAATACATTCGAACATATGACCCAGAAATATTAAGATACGCTGGAGACACGCTAGCACCATTAACCAACACAATATACGGATAGCCCATCAACTCAGCTGGAATTGTTAGTCTGCAAAAACCAAAAAACCCCTCAACACTGCTAACGTTAAAACGGATTATTTTGTTTACAACCTCACCCACAACTTCAAAATTAAAATTAGATACCGTCCCATCAGAAACTACAGCTATCTGATAGTTTTTCTCTGCATAATTTACATTGAAATTGTAAAAAGACCCCATTAAAGGGAAGTTGTCTCTGTTATTATCATCAATTACGTAGGGAGTATCACCTATTCCATCTTTTACCAGGTCATATCCGCTGTAGTCACTCCAATAATTACCCTCTCCATCGTAATCCCAAACATTTCTAGAATCGGTGTATACTTGCTGTTCATTGTTGTAAAAATTGTTGTGGTAAACAATGTTGCCGCTGCTTGACAGAATTAAGGTTATTCCATTGTTGTTTTTATCGATAATATTGCCACAAAACACGTTATTTCTAGAGTAGAATAATATTATTCCATTGAATTCATTGCGGTAAACAGTGTTACCGCTTACAATGTTGCCATCTGAAGAGTCGAAAGTAATTCCGTATTTGTTAGAAGATATTGTGTTGTTGTAAATAATGCTGCTGCTGGAAGAACGAAGGTAAATCCCGTCAAAGTAACTACTATTGATAAAGTTGTTAGACACGTTGGTGTTAACAGAATAATACAAACTAATTCCTCTAAGGCTATCATTTATGTTATTATCGCATATGACAGTGCCTGAAACTGACTCAACTTGAATACCGCTACCGTAATAAACGCCCCAGCCCATTGTTATTGTAAAGCATTTGACGGTTACGTTGCTAGCCTTGATTAGGACCACACTGTCAATTTTGCTACCATTTATGATTGTGTAGTCTCTGTTTTCTCCTACGAGCGTTATGCTTTTGTTGATGATGAGGTTTTCGTAGTAGGTTCCGTTATGCACAAAAATTGTGTCTCCCGGGTTTGCGGCGTTTATTGCTTCTTGGATGCTTGTGAAGTTGGCAGGTCCATCATCGTCTACCACCCATGTTGTTGGGCTCGCCTTTACAGATATTTTGTAACTTTCTAAAGTTAGTGGGACTAAACATAGGGCTATTAACAGTGCTAAAGCAGTTCTTTTCAATTATAATCACACCCTTTTCTTCAGTAAATGGTGTAGTCTATTAAGTGTTAAAGTTTGCGGATTATCTTTGGGATAGGATTCTGCCTACTATTATTGAGCATACGACTGCTATGGAGAAGGCTGGAATAAAGATTGCGGGGTTGATGTTGGATTGTATGAAATCCCATAGGATGACCAAGTAAGAAGCTATTATTATGAGTGTTAACGTGTAGATTTTTATGCGGGTTTTGCCAATTTCGGCTGGGCTTATTTGCTGTTGGTTTAGTGCAGAACGAAGAAGGTTTTGGCTTTCTTTTATTTGTTCCTCTGTGGCAAAAGTTGCGAGGTTTTTGTCGCTGTCTCTAAACCTGAAGCTCGTGAGGGTATACCTTTGCAGTTCCCATGGTCTACTTTTTGGCAAGATTCTGACGACGTTGCTTTTTTCCATTTTTTTCAATATTGTTTGGATTTTACGTATGAACTGGACATCGTTGACTTTGTCTTCCCCGTAGAATTTTCCCACAAGCTCTTTTATGTTAGGGAAGTGCAGTTCCAACTGGAAGGATGCTATGGCTTTTGCGAGGTCGTATTGATATTCGCCTTCGCGGAGGCGTATGTTACCGTCTTTGTAGTCTGAGCTTAGGGCTTCTTGCAGGATTTGTATTTCGGTGCGTGTTAGTTTACGTTGCGACAATGCTTTTCATCTTTTCAACAGTTTCAATTGAAATAAAAGAAAAGAAAGAAGCCTAAAAATGCTTCGTTTTTTCTCGTTTCAATAAAGTCTACTGAAAAAATTCCTAACTATTTCAATGTTTAATTTAATTGTTGGTGCGTGTTGTGGCGAATTATTTGAGGGAGATTAGCTTAATTCGCCTTCCTTCGCAGAAGAAGTATAGGAGCTATATTGAAATTGTAGCTCTAATATTGGAGGCTGTAAAGTTTGGTGATTCTGGCTTATATTCCATAATGAAGCAGACGAGCATTAACTATTCTCAGCTTAAAAAATATTTGAAGCCGCTTAGCATGTCGGGTTTGGTTGAGGTAAGCGTTAAGGGTGAAAAAGTTTTTTACAGAGCCAGCGAGAAAGGTTTGACTTTTCTGAAGCACTACAACGTGCTGCGGGACATGCTGTCTGATGCTGATTCTGAAACGCCTAACATACGATACTGTCTGCAGAAGATGAAATAATCTTAATCGAGAAGGAAAACGCCAAGCATTTATTTCCCTCTTTTTGCACTTGAAGGAAACGCATATTTACGTTAGAGTTTCAATTCTTATTTGCCTAATTTAGGGGATAAATTTGCCTCAAACATTTACATATTCCCGTGCTGGTGTCGACAGGAAACTGAGGCGAAAGTCAAAGGGGGCATTAACAGTTTTGAAAAGAACTTACAGGTTTAGTCGTTACGGCAAGGTGATTCGGCTTCCCTACGGGAACATTTTTCCTTTTAGAGAAAACTGTTATCTAGACCTTGTTATTGAGGGCGTCGGCACAAAGGTTCTTGTGGCACAGTTAGCGGAGAAATATGATACAATCGGGATTGATGGAGTTGCCATGGCTGTTAATGATGTTATACGTTCGGGCGCCCGACCTTTAGCCGTTGCAGACAACATTCATGCTCAAGTTTCTGATCCTGTTTTGGTTCGTGAGTGGATGAAGGGTATAGTGAAGGGCGCTGAAGAAGCGAGTTGTGTTGTGCCAAGCGGCGAAATAGGCGACGTGGGAGAATTGATAAAAGGGTTGGTTGAGGGTAAGGGTTTTGACATGGTTTTCGCGGCGATAGGTGAAGTTGAAAGGGATAAGGTGATTTCTGGAAAGGATTTAAGGACTGACGATGTTGTTATAGGCTTGCGGAGTTCGGGAATCCACAGCAACGGGATTTCTCTTGCACGAAAAATTTTATTCAAACATTGGGGTGGAAAATACGAGCCTTTTGACATCCAAGAAGGCTTTCACAGAGAGATAGTCTATGAAGTTCTCGAGCCAACTAGGATTTACGTTAAGCCGCTGCTGAAAGTAGCTGAGGAAGTTAAAGTGAAGGCTGCAGTGCACATCACGGGCGATGCATATTTAAAGTTTGACCGCTTAACGGCGTTTTCGAAAGGTGTAGGTTTTGAGTTTGACAATTTTAAGCCCCAGCCCATCTTTGAGTTAATTCAGAAAACTGCTTCGGAGCTTGGCGGGGTTCTCACCGATGAGGAGATGTTTAGGACTTTTAACATGGGATGGGGTTTCGCCATAGTTGTGGATAAAGAAGACGCGGATAGGGCTATGGATGTTTTGGATAGGACTGGAGTGAATGCAGAGCAGATAGGGCTTGTGAATGATTCTGGGAGAATAACGATTCGTTATAAGGGTAGACGGTTTGTTTTAAGTTAGGGGGCTGTTTGCATCGTTAATGATGAAAGCGTTTAAATTTCCTAGAAATCAAACTTAGCCTATGAAATACCGTTTGAGAATCGAAGTGAGTTTAAAATCGGGGCACAGCGATCCAGAAGGCGAAACTACCGCGCGCTTGCTGAAAGAACTCGGCTACCGTGTTAATAGTGTTAATGTAGGTAAGGTTTACACTGTTGTCCTTGAGGCGGGTTCACGTGAGGAGGCTGGTGTTAAGGCTGAGGAAATGTGTAGGAGGCTTTTGGCGAATCCGACGAAGGATAATTACAAGTTTACGATTGAGGAAGTGAGATGAGCCTTTACATTCGAAGGAAAACTCCTTTCCAGCTTTTCGAAATAAATTTGGCTGGAGCCTCTGACGAGCAGCTTTTAGAGATAAGCAAGGAGTTGGGGATAGGCTTAAACTTGCAGGAAATGAAAGCTGTTCAAGAATATTTCCGAACGCTTAAGCGAAACCCGACGGATGTGGAGCTTCAAACAATTGGACAGACATGGTCTGAACACTGCTTTCACAAAACTTTCAAAGGCAAAATATTAATTGATGGCAAGGAAATTGACAGCCTCTTCAAAACCTATATCATGAAAGCTACAGAAAAAATTAATCCAAAATGGTGCGTCTCTGTTTTCGAAGATAACGCGGGAATAATCCGTTTCGAAAGGGATTATGGGATAGCTGTTAAAGTTGAAACTCATAATCATCCATCTGCAATCGAACCATTTGGAGGCGCTGCCACAGGCGTCGGCGGCGTTATACGCGATATTTTGGGGGTTTGGGCAGACCCAATAGCGTGCACTGATGTTTTGGGTTTCGGACCGTTGGATTTTGATTATGAAAAGCTTCCGTTTGGCGTTAAGCATCCGAAGTATGTTTACATGGGTGTGGTTGCGGGTATAGGAAGCTATGGCAACAACATGGGAATCCCAACTGTGAACGGAGCCATATACTTCGACGAGAGCTACACAGGAAATGTCGTTGTCTACTGCGGCTGTATTGGCATATTGCCCCTAAAAAAATTCAGGAAAAACGCCAAGCCAAACGACGTGATAGTTTTGGCTGGTGGAAAAACTGGGCGTGATGGTATTCACGGCGTGACTTTCGCTTCAGCGGAGCTAACTGAGAAATCGGAGGAGGTTTCAAGACCAGCGGTTCAAATTGCGAACCCAATCGAAGAGGAAAAGTTGAAAAGGGCGATAATTAAAGTTCGAGACTTCGAACTGGCTTCTGCAATAACTGATTTAGGTGGTGGTGGGCTTTCATCTGCTGTTGGCGAAACCGCTAAGAAGTTTGGCTGTGGCGCTGTTGTTTGGCTTGAAAAAGTTCCCTTAAAATATGCTGGTTTGGCGCCTTGGGAGATTTACATTTCCGAATCCCAAGAAAGAATGCTCTTCGTCGTGCCTCCTGAAAACCTTGAAAAAGTTTTAGAAATCTTCACCGAAGAGGATGTTGAAGCCACAGCCATCGGGAAGTTTACCGCCGACAAAATTTTGAGAATCTTTTACCATGATGAAAAAGTTGCGGAAGTTGACATCCCATTCCTTTTTGAACCGCCAAAAGCCACTAGAAAAGCAGAGTATAAACCATCAAGTTTTGAAGAGCCAAATTTCCCAATTCCAGAAAACTTGACTGAGACGCTTATGCAGATTTTGGCTTCGCCAAACATTGCAAGCAAAGAAAGCGTGGTGCGCACCTACGACCATGAAGTGAAGGGAAACACTGTGCTTAAGCCCTTACATGGGGAGCGTGGAGGTCCGAACGATGCAGCTATTATAAAACCTCTTGATGATTCTTGGAGGGGATTGGTTGTTTCGTGCGGAATGAACCCGCGTTATGGTAGAATTGACACTTATTGGATGGCTGCTTCCGCCATAGACGAAGCCATAAGAAATAACGTTGCTGTCGGCGGAAGAAGAATAGCCCTACTGGACAACTTCACTTGGGGCAACCCTGAAAAACCAGAAAGGCTTGGAAGCCTTGTTAGGGCTTGCGAAGCATGTTATGATTTTGCAACTGCTTTTGGCACGCCTTTTATCTCGGGGAAGGACAGCCTTTACAATGAGTCTCCGCTGGGTCCGGTGACGCCTACGCTTTTGATTACGGCTGTTGGGATAATTCCAGATGTTCGTTTGGCGGTTTCTGTTGACGTGAAGGAGCCCGATGATTTAGTATATGTTGTTGGCGAAACTTTCAACGAGCTCGGCGGCTCTGAATACTACGGACTGAAGGGCTTTATAGGAAAAAGCGTGCCTAAAGTTCGCCCAAAAACAGCGAAGAAAACCTTCAAGGCAATTACCAAAGCCATTGACTTAGGACTTGTTAAGGCATGCCACGACTTGTCTGAAGGCGGGTTAGCGGTGGCTGCAGCGGAAATGGCTTTCGCTGGCGGCTACGGTTTAGAACTGGACTTGCGAAAAGTGCCGGGCGAAGCCTTAAACCGTGATGATTTCATCTTGTTTTCCGAGTCGAACAGCCGTTTTCTTGTTGAAGTTTCGCCTAAAGCCAAGAAAGAGTTCGAAGCGTTGATGAAAGGAAAAGCCTGCGTAAACATGGGAAGAGTCACCGAGGAAAAGCGGCTGCGTATTAAAGGCTTGAAGGGAAAAGTTGTTGTTGACGCTTCAATTGATGAGTTGTTGACAAGTTGGAAAAGAACGTTAAGCGGCGGGGTTTAGCTTTGAAAACCGAGGATGTCAAAATCTGCATTTTGCGTGTAGGCGGAACAAACTGCGATACAGAAACCAAACGCGCTTGCGAGGAACTTGGCGTTCAAGCCCGCATAGTGCATGTAAACGAGTTGGTTAAGAAAAAGAACCTACTGGAATACAGCGCGTTAATTTTTCCAGGAGGCTTTTCCTACGGGGATTATGTGCGGGCTGGAGCCATTTGGGCTAAGTGGATTATGGCAAAACTGGAGAAGGAACTGAAAGCCTTTGTGGAAGAAGAACGCCCAATCCTCGGAATTTGCAATGGCTTTCAAGTACTTGTTGAGGCTGGTTTGCTTCCCGGTTTTGAGGGAATAAGCCCATATCCAGAGGCTGCTCTAGCCACGAATATCCCACAGGGTTACAATTGCCGCTGGATTTACCTCAAACACGAAAACAAAGGAAAATGCATTTTTACACAAAAAATTTCAGAGGGCAAGGTTCTCCGCATGCCAGTTGCCCATTCAGAGGGACGCTTCATTTTCGCAAAGGAGAAGGAGAAACAGTTTTTGGAAAGGCTTTACGAGAATGAACAGCTTGTTTTCCGCTACTGCACCAGAGAAGGCGAATACGCGGAAGGACATTATCCAACAAACCCGAACGGTTCATTCCACGACATTGCTGGAATATGCAGTCCAGAAGGGACAGTGTTTGGTTTGATGCCTCATCCAGAAAGAGCGTTTTACTGGTGGCAACAGCCAGACTGGACCAGACATAGGCGGTTACCGCAATACGGCGACGGAAAACTAATATTTGAAAGCCTAGTTGAGCACTTAACCAAGAAATTCTAAATCTTTAAGCCTTGGAAGCCCAGGTCTGGCACCCATTTTCATTATGCAACGTGAAGCCACAAAATTGCCCAGCCTCCCACACTCGTAGAGGCTTTTGCCCTTAATCAAACCGTAGAGAAAACCAGCGCAGAAGGCGTCACCAGCACCAGTTGTGTCTACAACCTTAACCTTGAAGGCGTTTATCAGATGATTTTCTCGCCCATCAGTCACGTAACAGCCCCTACTTCCAAGTTTGACAGCAACTATTCTAATGTCTTTCTTCAGCAAGATTTTTGCGCCTTCCTCGTAATTGGAAGTGCCAGTTAAAAGTTTAAGCTCGTTCTGGTTTGGCATCAAAACAAAAGTGCGCCTTATTATAGTTTCAAGCGCGACGAAACCTTTTCTTGCGTAAAGCTCGCCCGGGTCTAGGCTGACCTTAACGTTTTCTGGAAGTGCACTAACAAGTTTTTTCTGGGTTTGGAAGGATTTTTCTCCAACAAAAGAGGTTAAATGCAAAAATTGCGTGTTAAAAGCGTAAGCCTTGTCTATTTCTTCAAATTCTATCGTGTCATTGACGCCAGGGTCAACATATAATGCTCGTTCTCCCTTCTCGTCCACGAAGCCCATGACTTTTCCGCTTCTGCCTCTTTTCGCGATGATTATCCCATCCGTGTCAACGCCTTCTCGGCGAAAGTCTTCAATTAGCATTTTGCCTTCACTGTCTTTGGCAACTTTCCCTAGGAAGCCAACTTTGCAGCCTAGCCTCGCTAAACCCACTACGGTGTTGGCTGCTGAACCGCCACATGCCTCCTTATAGTCTGTTATGAAGCCTTCTTCTTCGGCTCCAGCTATCTTATTAACCCTAAAAAGTTTGTCAACGTTTAAAGCCCCAAAACCAACAACATCAAAGCTTTTCATTTGAACAGCTCACGCAAATAAATCTTGTATTCGCCGAGTTTTCCGCCGTAGTTCCCGGCTGAAATTTTAACCACACCTTCAACGTTTAATGCTGCCTCTATGCCAGCCCTCATAGCCTTTTTCACAGCATCTAACGAAACGCCATTTATCACTATTTCAGGAATAAAGCCGACGCCTTCAGGAACTTTAGATTCTTTGCCAAGCTTCTTTTTCAGCGATGGGCAGTATGGGTGGTTTGTTGTCGGTCCTATCCATGGGTAGCGTGTTTCGGGCTTGGAGCCAGCTGAGCATATGTCGAAGGGTGTTGTGACGCTTGCAATTTCGTGTATTGCTTCTAGGGCCTTTTCACCAGCTTCCTTCAAGGCTTTTTTGTTTTTGCACATTATCCAGAAGTTTGCGCCCATAACTCCTCGGGCATAGCCTAAATAGCGTTCAATTATGAAGTCTGGAACCATTATGGGAACAACTATTACTTCGCGTCCATGTTGTTTATCTGTCCATTCGTAGCCGTCTCCGCAGTGCCCAACACGCTCCATCATGTCAATCTTTCCTTCGGCGTTTGGCAATGCATCAAAAACTGCGGTGAAGGGTTTAACGAGAATGTCTTGACGTATTCTGTAGGATAGTTCGATTTCAAACTTTTTCAGAGAGTCAGAGAAGCCTTTCTTCGGGTCTATTCCACCCCAGAACTGTATTAAGGCGCCTTTGCGTTTGTCAGGTGTTTCTTTTTCAGTTAGCCATTTTTCGATTCCGCCTTCCACTCTGCCAATAACTATGGACGGGGTTGCCGTAGCGTCTTCAGCGGCTTTCCTCAAAGTTTCTTCGTCATCTGCCGTTACAATTACGCGGCAGTAGATTCCTTCAAAGGCTTCTGCATAAGTGTCCTCTATGAGGGTTTCTTTAACCATTACCCCAGTCTCCCAATGGCTTCTCCTCTCACCTTCTTTCTGAATTCTGCGCTTTCTTTTGCCAGAACATCCATATTTTCGCTGGTCACTATTTTAACTTTGGGCAACTTTTGCGGATACAACCTAAGCAGTTTCTCGCGCAAGTTCGGGTTTACTGAACTTTTAGCCAGTGTTTCGCGGCTCCATTTTTCAACCAGTTCGAAAACCTGGTTTTTCCCAAATCTGCAGAAGATGTCTGCAACTGCCGCTGTGGTTAGGCTGCTTTCTGACAAGATGGCGATGTCAGCGTTTTTTACGGCGTATTGGTTGCCGTTGAAAGAAACTGTTAAGCCGCCCCCGCCTTTAACGAGTTTGAAGGCTTCAACATCTGTTATGCTGTCGCCCACATATATAACGTTGGAAAGCCCTATGTTGGCTTTCTGCGCCGCGTCCTTCACGGCTTCAGCCTTTTCGAAACCGCCGATAGGGTTGACTTCCTCCAAAATTTTTCTAGATGCCATCACCGCCATTTCTTTCCAGAAAATCTCGTCTAAGCGCCTGATTGTTTCGCGGTCTCTTTCTGAAAAGTCTTCTATTGATTTTGCTCCATTCGGGATTTCGATGACTGGCATTTGCGCAATTTCCAGCGCCATCTTTCTGAGTTCAATAATTTCCTTTTCTGGCAGCACGTATTTGTCGATGTTGACTTTTGTGCAGTAGGTGTTTTCGTATGGGAAGCCTATTGTTTGGCAAAGCGCCCTTATATAATGCTCATAGCTTGTGCTCACGATAAAAGCGTGGGCTATACTCCGCAAATACTCTAGCGTTTCCTTGGTGTTTGCTATTAGAACCAAGCTTTTTGCAGAGAACCCCCGCATTTTCTCGTTTGAGACATCATAAGCCTTGAGAAAGGGAAGAATAAGCCTTAAAGTGTCTCCCGCCTTATAACTCGGTCTCTTGAGGACATCTGCAAGAACATCATCGTATTTGCTGATTACTGTGAAGAGTTTGTCGCCGTTTGGAACGAAGTGGGCTGTTAACTCGAAGGCATTATCGTTTTTGGATATTGGACCTTCACAGTCTGATATGAAGGCTCTCTTCACTTTTTACGCCTCAAACTTTCCATGTGCCTTATGCTTTTCTCTATATGCTGTTTTGAGGCTATGTCTGTCCTATGCCAAAGCGCTCCGCCTTCTATGGCTTTTATTCCTTCCAAAGATATTTGCCTAGCCTCTTCGATGCTGCCGCCGACGCCTATCACGCCAACAGCGCGGGATTTTAGGGCATATGTTTCACCGTTGCGCAACTCCATGGAGGCCGGATAAACGCGTATCCTATCACCATACTTTTTGGTTAATGCATAGGCTCTTGTTAAGTTGACTGGTGTTCCTATTTCGCCCTTTTTCACAAGATTTGGAAAAGCCTCGGCATATCCACCGTAGTTTGGAGGAACTTTGTAGGTTAAAACCGTCGCCGCCTTCTCCAGTTCGACGCGGGTCAAGTTTCCTTCCAAGATTTTGTAGCAAACATCCACGAAATCGTCCTTTAGGATTGGTAGGATGTTTATTATTTCTGGATCTCCTGGGCGGCTGTTGTTTTCTAAGATTTTCGGCTCTTTGCCCGTGTGCATGAAAGCCACGTAGAGGGGGACGCCTCTAAAGCCAGATGGGTCTTTCGCTTTTCTTTTCCATTTTTCAAAAAGCGTGTTTACTATTTGCAGTTCCTTTTCTCTATCTGCCCTTGTCATGAAAGGTAAAAATTCGTCAACATTTTTGTAGGAGCCCATTCCTCCAGTGTTTGGTCCTTTGTCATCGTCAAAAGCGCGTTTATAATCTCTGGTTTCTGGCAGCGGAATTAGGTGTTTGCCGTCGCAGAATGCTTGGAAACTGGATTCTTCGCCGTCTATCTTCTCTTCAATTATGACTGGGCCGTATTGGAAGTTTGACAAAAAATGTTCTAGGAGTTGTTCGCGGCTTGTGAAGTGGTCTCCCCAGACGCCTACGCCTTTTCCCGCTGCTGGCTTGTCTGGTTTAACAACAGCCTCGTTTCGGAGTTCGTCAAGCCAACTGTAAACAGCTTTTTTCACGGCGTCTTCTGTTTTGTAGTCTTTTGGGTCAAACACTTTGAAACGTGGATTAACTTCTGGAACGATTTCTTGAAACAGCATTCGCTGCTGAACCTTACTTGCTTCTATGGCGTATTCTTTCGTGGGACAAATCAGGGGTATGCCAGTTCGCTCTTCTACAAGGTCGCGGACGCCTTCTATTATCGGCTTTTCTGGACCAACTATGCCAAAATCTATTTCTTCCTTGTTGGCTTCTGCAAATTTGCAGATTTCTTCAATGTTTAAGTCGGGTATGACAACGTGCTTGGCGGCTCTTTCAACATTGAATGGGTTGCGCTGTTTGTCTGCAATGTATAATTCCACATTGTAGTTTCGGCTTCTTGCAAACGCGTCCACCATAGCGGCTTCTCTTGCCCCGTAAGAAACTATGAGTATGCCAACCTTCTCCATTTCAAAGCACCTAGTTAGTTTGTTAGGTTTTCGGCAAACTCCGCCATCTCATAAAGTCTTTCAGTTTCTTTATATCCAGCGAGAAAGCGTTTCTTCATTTCATCCGCTATTTTCTGGGCGAAAGGCGTTGGATACTTGCCAGTAACGCATCCGAGGCATAACTGGTCGCGTGGGAAGCCGGTTGCCCTAACAAAGTTTTCTATAGACTGATAGCATACGGCGTCTGCATCTATTATTCTCGCTATTTCGTCGACATCGTGTTTTGCGCCTATCAGTTGGCTGTAGGTTGACATGTCAATGCCATAGAAGCATGGTCCGATAATCCTTGGGAAAGTGACAAAAACGTAAACTTTTTTGGCGCCCATCTTTCGCAGTTTCTCGATTACAACTTTTGTTGTGTCTCCGCGAACTATGCTGTCATCTGTTATAATAACTCGTTTTCCCTTAACCCTTGACGCAAGGATGTTAACCTTTTTGTCTATCGTCGCATATCGTTCTCTGTTTAGAAGTATGAAGGCGCGTTCGGTGACGTAACGATGTCTGCGGGAAGCCCTCTCCCACTTTAACCCAGACTCTTCATGAACGCCGAACGCTGAATCATCGCCGGTTTCAGGCATGGAAAGTATCATGTCCGCGTCCCTAATAACGTCAGGGTTTTCTCTGGCAAGATTTCTTCCAAACTCCTCGCGTATTTCATAAACATATCTATCGTCAAATCTTGAGTCTGGTCTTGCGAAATACGCAAACTCGAAGGCACAAAAAGCTTTTTGCACTCCCTTTACAAGCTGTTCTCTCTCAAAACCGTTTTTGGAGATTTTCACAAGCTCGCCTGGTTCAAGTTCAAAATCTCTTTCCAAGCTGTTTATGTCTAGACCAACTGTTTCTGAAGAGAAGGCGTAGGTCGTTCCGTCGGTGCTGTGTCCAGCGCATAATGGTCTTATTCCATGCGGGTCTTTGAAGGCGAAGAGTTCTCCTTTGTTTGTTATTCCAGCCACAGAGAAGGCTCCGTCCATTTGCTGCATGCAGTTTTTAACAGCCGTTGTGATGTCTTTGTTTTTTGTCAGTTCAATTAGGAGTTTGTGGCATATTAACTCAGCATCAGATTGGCATGAGTAATCTCTAAAGTGTTTGCTCATTTCCTTTCTTAATTGAAAGACATTGGCAATGTTGCCGTTGAAGGAAATAGCGAGTTTTAAACCGTTTTTTGAGGCGGTTATGGGCTGCGTGTCTTTTATTAACGATTTCTCATCTGACTTTCCCGATGTCGTATATCTAACGTTTCCTATGCCGATTTGTCCTGGCAAACGCCCAAACCATTCTTGGATTGAGCTTGTTTTTATTTTTGGGACGAGGTCTAGTCCTCTGTGAACGAAAAATTTTCCTTCGTTGTATGTGAGGAAGCCGTGGGATTGATGTCCCCTATGGTTTTGCGCCCTTAAACCCCAGTATATGTAGGGGAATACAGGCTGGTTAGAGAAGTTTATTGCGGCGAATACTCCGCATGCGATTTTTAATTTCTCCCCCATAGTTGGCAATAAGCAAGCGTGTATTTATGAACTTTTATAACATTTTTAACTAAAAATGCGCTTGCTCTAAGGCTAATTAAAGAGCACGCTTGACATGGCGTTTTCCGCGCGTCTATTTCACTATGCTGGAAATTATTGCCAACTCTGCGCTTGGAATCACATGAATCCACCAGTCCAATGCTGTGAAGGAATCATTGTAGTAGACTACAAGCCTTGCAACAGAGCCTACAGGCGCGTTGCACGGAACCGTGCCGTTCCATGTCAAGGTTTTCCATTGGTTGGGTTTAAGCGTCAAGTTTTGCGGTGTTCCGCTCCAGGCCCACAATTCTCCTTCGAAGGCTACGTTAACAGACCAAGCGCCGTCGCTTCGCCCAGTGTTTTTGAAAGAGACTTTAACAACAAACGCCTCGCACGGAGCTTTGTCGACAACCCCGCCACCGCCGCTGCAAGCCAAACAAGCCAGTTGTTGACCACTAGAGCCGAAAGCGGCGAAACAAACCATGACAATTAATGTAGCCATTACTGAAGCATGTGTAACGAGTTTTTTCATCTCCACTCCCTTCAGAAATAAGATTAGAGAGTCAGTTTTATCCGTTCTGCAAGATACTTCTATAACACAAGAATAGAACAACGAACTTTAACAAAACTAGATTTTTGGAAAATAAGCTTTAGGCGCATCATCAATTAGGAATGAAAATAATTTATAAGAAAGATGCACGCCATAATCGGTTGTTAGCCCAGCTTAAAGGTGACTTAGAGAGATGGAAGATGATGAGAATGAACAGCCGAGACACAGAAAGCCTCACTGTTGGCGAAGTCACAGGCTGGGCTTTGCCGAGCACCGATGAGATTCTGAGCTTACCAGTAGATGAGCTTCTCACTCGTTTGGGCACTTCTTTGTCTGGACTTTCCTCGGATGAAGTGGAGAGGCGTCTAAAAATTTTTGGTTATAACGAGCTTGCCAAAAGAAAAAGGAGAGCTGCTATTGTTGAATTTCTTTCTCATTTTCGAAACCCATTAGTAATTATATTATTAATTGCTGGTCTTATTTCGGGCTTTTTTGGAGAAATCCCCAGCGCCACCATTGTGTTCTCAATAGTAATCCTAAGCGTCGTACTCGACTTTTACCAAGAGTCCAAGGCTGAAAGGGCCGCTGAAATGTTGAAGGAGAGAGTGACAACCACAGCCACCGTGCTCAGAGACGGTGTCAAACGCGAAGTGAAGCTGCCGGAAATAGTTCCAGGCGATATAATATATCTTTCAGCAGGCGACATCGTGCCAGCAGACGCCAGAGTGATAAACGGAAAGGATTTGTTTGTAAACCAGTCTGCATTAACTGGCGAATCTTTTCCTGTGGAAAAAACGGTTTCGCCATTAAAATCTAAGGAGGTTTCCATTACAGAATGGAATAACTATCTTTTTATGGGAACATCTATTGTGAGCGGAACTGCAACTGCTGTTGTGGTGAAAACTGGAAGCCTCACGGAGTATGGGAAAATTGCGAAGAGGCTTGTCGTAAGGGAGCCGGAAACGGAGTTTCAAAGGGGAATTAAAAATTTTGGTTACATGATAATGCAGGTAACCTTCCTACTCGTCATATTTGTCTTTTTCATTAACGCCCTTTACATGCGTAGCGTGCTTGAATCGCTTCTTTTCGCTGTAGCTTTGGCTGTCGGCTTAACACCTGAACTTTTGCCAATGATAATTTCTGTAAACCTTTCTAAAGGCGCAGTTGCAATGTCTAAGAAAGGTGTCATTGTAAAGCGTTTAGCTTCAATTCAAAATTTCGGCAGCATGGATGTTTTATGCACGGATAAGACGGGGACGCTGACTGAGAACAAAATAAAACTAATGCTTCACGTGGATATCGATGGAAAGGAGAACGAAAAGGTGCTATTATACTCTTACTTAAACAGTTATTACCAAACGGGGTTGAAGAGCCCCCTTGATGACGCCATACTGAAGTTTAGAGAAATAGATGTGAAGGATTATCAGAAAATTGATGAAATACCATTCGATTTTGTGCGGAAACGCCTCTCCATCGTGGTTGAATATCAAGATCAACGATTTATGATTACCAAAGGGGCTCCAGAAGAGATTGCTAAAGTCTGCTCTTACTATGAAGCGGGGGAAGTTATAGCCGACATAACCGAGGAAGTTCGCAGAAAGATTGAGCAGAAATACATTGAGCTAAGCACAGAAGGGCTTAGAGTGTTAGGTATAGCCTACAAACGCCTAAGAGAAGAGAAGGCGGCATACTCGGCCAGTGACGAAAACGACATGGTGTTTTTAGGGTTTATAGCCTTTCTGGATCCGCCGAAAGAAACGGCGAAAGAATCCCTGCAGCTTTTGAAGAATGCTGGCGTAGAATTGAAAATTCTCACAGGCGACAATGAACTGGTAACTAGGAAGGTCTGCGAATATTTGGGTTTTGAAATTAAGGGAATAGTTGTTGGAAGCGAGATTGCTCAGATGCATGACGATGCCCTTGTAAGGGTTGTTGAGGAAGCAAATGTCTTTTGCAGGGTCACGCCAGCCCAGAAGGACAGGATAATAAATGCTTTGAGAAATAACGGGCATGTTGTAGGCTTCATGGGAGACGGTATAAATGATGCCCCATCGCTGAGGAGCGCTGATGTTGGCATATCGGTGGACAACGCCGTGGACATTGCAAAAGAGTCCGCTGACATCATACTCCTGCGAAACGATTTAACAGTGCTTCATGACGGGGTTTTAGAGGGCAGAAAAACCTTTGGAAACACCATGAAATACATAATGATGGGAACGAGTTCAAATTTTGGGAACATGTTCAGCGTAGCTGGAGCATCTCTATTCTTGCCATTTCTACCTATGAGCGCGACACAAATATTGCTGAATAATCTTCTCTATGACTTGTCTCAGTCAACCATACCAACGGACGAAGTTGACAAAGAATACATTGAAAAGCCGAAGAGGTGGGATATGTTTTTCATAAGAAGGTTCATGATATTTTTAGGGCCTATAAGCTCGATTTCCGACTTCCTGACATTCTTCATAATGTTTCTTGTCTTCAACGCTACTGAACCGCTGTTCCAAACCGCTTGGTTCCTTGAATCTTTATCCACCCAAACTTTGGTAATTTTTGTTATCAGGACTAGAAAGTCGCCCTTTTACAAGAGTAGGCCCAGTAGACCCCTGCTCTTGAGCAGCATAGCCATCGTTGCATTTGCACTAATATTACCATTCACTCCGTTGGGGACTATTTTCAAGTTTGTGGAACCGCCTTACACTTTCTTCATAGTTCTGGCTGTCCTAATAAGCGCCTATTTAGCCTTAGTTGAAGTTGTCAAAAGCTGGTTCTACAGGAGATATGCATACCGCCTAGAACAAGCTTTGATACCGCCAAGAAAAATCGGATTATACTTGAGTAAAACTGCAAGACTTGTTCAGGATATGGTAGCGATAATATGCCTAAGATTCGAAAGTGAAATTTCCTTAGACTCCTTACTTGAAGATTTAAGGAATGTTATAGGTTATCCTCTTGATTCAGAACAAGCTTTCCACAATTTGCAACATCTACGCAGAGCTGGACTTATTGCCATAAACTGGCGTGAAAGAACAATAAAACGCGAAAAATCAATGAAAGAATATGTAGAAAAGCATGTGACCAGCGAGTTTTGGCCCAAAATATCAGAAGACTGGCGGAGGATTGGTTTCCTTATCCGAACTAAGTATGGCAGAGTTAACCCAGAACATGAAAAACTTTTAAACATCGCCGCTGGTTGAAAAAGTGAAATTTCCATGTTGAGAAATAGCTCTTAAAAAATATGTTATATTATCCTATAATAAGTCATAAATCGTAATATAGGTTAAATCTTTAAATGTCTAAAGCCTATAATCAGAAAAGTATGTAGGTTGATGTGTGATGGTTAAGAGTGGAGAAGAGGAGAAGATTAAGCGCATCTTGACGGATTCGAAGCTTTCAGCCATAAAGGCTATGCTTGAGAAGGATCATGCCATAGACTGCATATTTCTGTTGTATATGGATAGGGGTAAGTGGAAGGAGGCAAAGGAGTTCATGCGTGCGAATGGCTTGACTTTGAGCGATGGCACTTTTAGGGCGAGGATGATTGAAATTGAGGACTTGGGGTTGGCCAAGAGTGAACGCATAGATCCGTTGAAGAAGAAGTACATGAAGACTGAGTTGGGCGAGAAGGTAGCGAAGCTTCTCTTGGAGTTCTTTGATAAGCTGGGCTGAAAGCGTTAGATACGCATTAAAATATTGCGAAGTCGGGGCGTTTAGAGGCAGTTGCCTCAAAGCGCGCACCATGAAAAGTCAATTTTATCTAGGTGTGGACTGCTTAAAATTGATAGGTCCCCTCTCTATTTTTTGGTTTTTGTTTTGTTGTTTTGTTTTACAAATGGATAATATGGTGTATTAAGTCGTAAGATTTAAATCCTAAGCTTCCACTAAAATACACAACTAACCCTTAAGGAGGGATAGAAAGAAAATGAAAATATTGAAGAGTAAGAAAGCCCTAAGCCCCGTCGTCGCATCAATCATACTCATCGCCGTAACAGTCGCCGTCAGCATCGCCGTAGCAGCATGGATGGGAGCCCTATCATTCATGTTCATGGGAGGCGCAGAACAACTAGAAGTCGGAACACCATGGGGATGGAACAGTACAGCAGTTAAAGTAACAGTCACAAACGCTGGAGGCTCAACAGTTACTATAACTAAAGCACGCGTCAACAACACAGAAATAACATTTACCACACCAGCAACCTTGCAGCCGAAGACTAGCACAACCCTCACGGTGGATTTAACTGGTCAACCATGGACTTTCCAGCAAGGTTACCAGTACACCATAGTGATAATAACCCAGAACAACAGGGAGTTCCCGACAACCGGCACATACACACCTTAGCTCCTGTCCTTTGCACGTGAAGGTTGGGGGTAGGGTGAGTTAAAGCCTCGTTCAGTTTCCCTCTATTGTTTCCATATGTTGGAGGTGCGTAAACAAAATGGTGGTAGAAATAAAAGAGTACACTTCAGCAGAAGAGATAGCTGAAACCCTTGAAAAAGAAATATCTGAAACAAAAAGCACGCTAGGCGAATACCTACGCCGACTAGACGATATACGAGCTTTAGCTGAAAAATCCAAGAAAATCCGCGAAGTCGTCATGAAGTTGGCTGGAAAAAAGGCTGCAAGCGAAAGCCTAGGCGAAATCACAATAGGCAACTTAAACATAGTCTTAGACGCCAATCCCTTCCATGAATTAACAGCCATAGAAGAGGTTGTAAGAAGCTTCCAGGAAAGACTACTGCTTCTGCAGAAAACCCGCGAAGCCCTAAAGTGGCTAGACCAACTTGGCGACACAGAAGGCTTAAAGTACTTAGTAGTAGTGCATGACGGCGTGCCGGAGCGCATTCTCTTCAAAATATCCTGAAAATCATAGGAAGTGAAACACATGGATTCTGAGCTATACTCTTTCGCGTTAAAGAACACCTTAAATGAGATATTAAACGTCTGCCCAGACATAACCAGCGCTTTCATGTTCAAAAAAGATGGAGAAATCACTGTTGGAGACGGAAAAACCTCCGAAAAAACGATTATGCGGGTCGCAGACTTGTTTGACGACATACTGGGAAAAGCCGACGCTATTGGAGGTTTCAAATGCGCAGTCGTTAACGGGAGCATGGGCAGAGTAAACATTTCAAGCATGGGTGAATTTTACCTCGTCACAGTAACACCCGCAAAAGCAGACATGAACTACGTGAACACCCTAACCAATGTCCTAATACCAACAGTCCTTAAACTGCTTGATAAAATTCACCCTGCCCCCACCAAAAACGCCCCTCCATCCTTTAAAGTAGAAACCCCAGAGGTTGAAGAACCTGAGGAAAACGTCGAAGAACCTATCCAAGAAATTACAATGGAAGAAAAGAAAGAAACCGTGGAACCTGAAGCCCTGCTTCCTGAGCCCCCTGTAAGTCAGCTTATTGTTGAAAATCTCGGAGGCTTGCTTGTTCCATCAGACACTGTACGCATTGATAGCGCGGTGTTGACGCAGTGGAACGAGCTTTACAATGAAATAGAAATCGGAGAGGTTGAAATTGAAACTTTCGACGGTAAGTCAACCCGATGCAAAGTCAAACCGATAAAGGATGCAAAGTATGAGGGGAAGGGGATAATCCAAATGCCGGAGAAAATACAGCTAACGCTAGAAATTAAAAAGGGCGAGCTAGTCAGGGTTAAACCAGTAATCGAGTAATGGAGGCACAAGCTATGACTAAGAAAAAGAAGGCAGTTCTGGAAGAAACCGAAACAATAACCAAACCCGCAGCTGTTGAAACAGCATCTGTGGAAGATTTACGGTCAAGCCTCGAAGAGATTAAGGCATGTGATGGCGTTATTGGTTATATCCTAAGAAACTCCGCCTCCGCATCCATAGACCTCAAAGACCCCACAAAAATCATTGACTACGCAATTCTTTCCTCTTCAGCACTTGACGCAGGCGAAGAACTTTCAGAGCTTTTCAATTTAGGCGACTTCAAAAACATAGTAATTGAAGGAAAAAATGTAAAGATGCTTTCCCTAACCGACAGCGAGAACAGAGTAAGCGTTTTCCTAGAGAAAGACGCCGACTTAGGGAAGGTTTTAAGTAAACTCCGCTTACCTTAAAAAGACTACAAAGCAACCCATTGCTTCATTTTTCTAACAAGTTTCTCTTTTTATATTAATTGCGGCTATTTTCAGAACGTTTAAATCCAACATCTCCTAAAAGTTACTAGGGAGAAGGGAGCTTTAGCAGCCTTCCAAAAGGGGCTGTTTTAATGAGTTCAAAAATAAACAGTACGAAACGCAGTAATAATACTCATCGAGGACATCTAGACATCATCGCAGACATTCTGGAAGCATCCCAAGACAATGCTAGGAAAACCTATCTTATGAACCACTGCAATTTAAGTTTTAGGCAGCTAAAATACTATCTGGAATTCTTACATAAAAAGGGACTTTTAACTGGAAAAAGCGAGGACAGCAACCTTAGTTTAGTCGGGATTACGGAAAAGGGCAGAAGGTTTTTGAAGGCATATGAGGGGTTAAAGAACCTCATGACGTGACGGTCTGAGCAAGAAATTTTCGAACCTTCCCATCAAGCCTTATTTTACGTTCTTCTTCATCAGACGTCACAAAACCGTATTCTTCTAGGAACTGTATGACGCGTATAATACTACTTTTAGTTAATTTCGTTGTTTCCTGTATTTCCTCTAATGTGTGCCATTTTCCATCGCTGAGCAATTCAAGGATCTTCGCCATTTTTGTAGTCGTCTGTATGTCCTCCAGCAGATGTATTACCCTATAGCCATGTTCGCTTAAATTTTTTATGAGGTTGTCTTTCAGAAGTTTTTTCTAGAACACTATTCATAATTAATTTGTTTAGCAAACTCTTTATTCAAACAACAATATAAAACAGCGGAGAAAACTGGAATGACGGAAAAAACCAGCTGGCTGAACATCCTAATCAAATGCAAAAACAACATACAAAAACAGGTTGTCCCATTGTTAAAAACACTGAAACAACCCCAGCCGGACCTAGGCATAGGCGCAGGCGGAGACCCAATAAAACAGATAGATTTAGCCGCAGAAAACGCCATAATAAACACGTTTAAAGAGTACGACGTCTCTTTTACGCTTATAAGCGAAGAATCAGGCATAAGGGAATACGGTCAAAACCCTCGCGAAAATTATATCACGACTGACCCCATAGACGGAACAACAAACCTCATGAGAGGCATACCATTCTACGCCACATCAATCGCCATATCTACAAAACCAACGTTGAAAACGGTGCACACATCTCTTGTGGCAGACCTTTTCCACGACATAACTTACACAGCACAGAAAGACAAAGGAGCCTACCGCAACAACCAAAAAATAGCCCCGTCAAAAACCACATCACTAGAAGAAGCGGTCGTAGGGGTAGACTTAAACACTTACAAAGTCAGCCAGATTGCCCCACGCCTAACAAACCTAATCCAAAGAACAAGCCACATACGCCACCTCGGAGCCAACGCCCTTGAACTGTGCTACGTAGCAGATGGAACAACAGACGCCTTCATAGACATCCGCGGAAAACTCAGAGCAACAGACACAGCAGCCGCATGGCTAATAATAAAAGAGGCGGGCGCAAAAATCACGGCGCCGGATGGACGCCCCTTGAATGTTAAGCTTGACCCAAAGCAAAAAGTAACTTTCATAGCAGCGGCAAACCAAAAAATCCACAAAACAATACTGAACCTGTTAAGCATTGAAAAGGAAAAAAAATGATAACGCCTTTACCTCCACATCCAGCCGCCCTAATAAGAACGAAAGAATCGCGAACTTTGGTAATAGCAGACCTTCACATAGGATGGGAGATAGCCCTTTCAGAAAAGGGCATACATGTCCCAACCCAAACGCCGAGACTTCTAAACAGATTGAAAAAAATCATATCAGCATGTAAACCTGACTGCCTCTTAATCCTCGGCGACGTAAAACACACTGTAGCCAAAGCAGAAATAAGCGAGTGGCAAGATGTGCCAGAATTCTTCAACGAACTCAAAAAACAAGTAAAGGAAATCCAAATAATATGCGGTAACCACGATGGAAACCTTGAACCGCTCCTTCCAGAAAACATAAAAATCCTACCAACAACAGGCACAGTGATAAACAAAATAGGTCTTTTCCATGGACACCGTTGGCCATCCCCAATGCTTCTAAAATGTAAAATCTTGGTGATGGGACACGTTCATCCAGTTGTGTCTTTCCGCGACCCAGCAGGCTTTAGAATAACAAGGCAAGTTTGGGTTAAAGCAAACTGTGATGGAGCTCAGCTTGCAAAAACAGTGCTTTTGAAGCATAAAATAAAAGTTGAAAAAAGCCCCATGGAAACTTTGTGGAAACGATACAAAATCAAGCCCAAAACCTCTCAGCTTTTCATAATGCCATCCTTCAACGATTTTCTAGGAGGAAAACCATTAAACGAAAAGCTCAATGTAAAAACGATAAACGAGAAAATAGTGGGTCCTGTTCTCCGCGCGGAAGGAGTTGACATGGAAAACGCTGAAACCTACCTTCTTGATGGAACGTTTTTAGGAACATTAAAACACCTCCAACTTCCAAGCTAGCACAAAATTTATAGATGTAAAACCTCTTCAAACTAAAAAGGTGAAAAGATGCCTTCAGAAGATGAGGATTTTCCAGAATGGTTTAGAAGGAGGCGCTTCCCCTTCTTCAGAGGCTGGTTCTTCGAGGATATCGACCGAATGTTCAGAGAAATGGAGAAAATGATGGAAGAAGAATTCAAAACTTTCACTTCGCGAATCCCAAAAGACTACGTAAGAGAACGCAAACTCCCAGATGGCTCAACAGTGCGCGAGTGGGGTCCCTTCGTCTACGGTTACAGCGTGAAAATAGGCCCAGATGGAAAACCCGAGATACACGAGTTCGGAAACGTCAAACCCAGCCGTCTCGGACCACAAGTTAAGGAAGAACGCGAACCACTCGTTGACGTGATTGAAACGGACGGCGAAATTCAAGTGGTTGCAGAGCTCCCTGGAGTTGAAAAGAAAGACATAAAATTACATGCGACTGAGGATACGCTAACGATTTCAGTTGACACACCACAACGAAAATACTATAAAGAAGTAGCATTGCCAGCAAAAGTCAACATTAAAGAGGCAAAAACAGAGTACAGAAACGGGGTTTTAGAAGTTAAGCTGCCAAAGAAAGAAGAAAAGAAGCCTAAAGGCGAACCATTAAGCATAGAGTAGCCAACTCTCCCACACTTGGCCCTTCAAAGCACGTGCGCCTATGACGGAAAACTCAGAAATCAATTTGCTAAACGCCATATGCAAACAAGCTAAGGCCGAAGGAAAAATAACTGGCAAAAACCTAACAAAACTTTACGAAACCTTTGGCCAACGCTTCACAAAAGCCTTTGAAGCCCTAAAAGAGAAGCGCGTTAAAAAATACGTCTTTAATCCAAGCGGCAGAATCGTGTGGATTGTCGTTGGAAAGGAAAGGGACTACTTAATAATGCCAGAAGCGGAGTTTTGCACATGCGACGACTTCTACTTTCGAGTTTTAGACAAAGAGACACACCTATGCTACCACCTCATCGCGCAAAAAATAGCCAAAACACTCTCTTGGTATGAAACCATAGAAGAAAGAGACGAGCTCTACGACTCCTTAATGAACGAGTGGAAAAGGGCTACCGTTTAAATACTTCAACTAAAATATTGGAGAGAGAGGAGCCGAGAAAATGAGCCCCGCAGAATACTTTGAAATGCTCAAGTACATCCTCATGACGGCAACGTTCATCGCGCTGGTTCTGATATTTCTCTACGCCTTCTATGGCAAAGAGGAAAAGACAAAATAGGATAATCCATTTATTCCTTTGTTGTTTACCGTTTTCTATACAAAATCAACAACACTACTATGCTTAAAACTGCAAGGATTAATGCAAACAAAATCATCCAAGCTGCGTGGGGTCCAGCTCCAAAAACTATTGGGATAAACCATATGAAAATTACTCCGCCCACATCTGCTGAACCGCCAGAAAGAACGGTGGCAACGGCCAAAATTGCAACGCCAACAAAAATTGTGATAAACCCGATGGTAAGCATTAAGAAGAGTTTTTTGAACCCGCTTTCGTTATTGCCTTTGTTTTCGTCATTTTCTGTCAAGGTGGCTGTGCACTCTCCATTATTTGAGCATCAAGTGAAAGAGCACCATGGCAATTATAAGCAGTATTGTGAGGGCTAATGCAAGCCACAAAACCGTTTTTAACGATTCTTTGTCTGTTCCAAAAATTATTGGGAAAGGCCCAATTATTATGGCTCCTCCGCCTTTCACTTTTCCTTCTCCCCTAGCGCCTTTCAGAAAAAGCAGCAAAAGTGAAATTAGAATTACAAGTGCTCCAACGAGAATTAGGGCTATGCCCAAGCCATAAAGTGTTTCTGGCGTCGCTGCCACTTTGTTCCCATCCAAATTAGAAGGGCGAATAAAGCCTCTAATAAACTTTATAGCGGCATTCCCCCTTGTCTTCAGCGGTATTGAAGCTGAAATGAGCACAGAAGAAATAATTACAAAGATACTTTCAAAGCATCCGGAAGTTTCGAGAGAGGAGATTTTGGAGCGGTTGGAGAGGACGCGGAAGAAGACTGGTGGTTTTATTTCTGATGAGGTTCTCTTGCGGATGGTTGCAGCAGAGTTTGGCGTTGAGACTGCAGCGGATAAGGCTTCAACCCATAAGCTAATGTTTAACGATTTAGTTCCAGGTTTGAATGATGTTACTGTTGTCGGACGCGTTGTCGCCGCTTTTCCTTCTAAGACTTTTACTGGACGAAAGAGCGGCAAAATTGCAAGTTTGCTTGTAGCGGATGAAAACGGGGTTTTGCGAGTTGTTTTATGGAATGATAAGGCTGAAATTGTTGAATCTGGCAAGGTTAGGACTGGGCAAATAGTGCGTTTTTCTCACGGCTACACAAGGGAAGGACGTGGCGGAAAAGTTGAGTTACACATCGGGGAAAAAAGCGAGGTGGAAATAGACCCAAAGGATATAGAGGCGGAGAACTATCCGGCAATAGCCAAATTTTTAACGAAGATTAAGGAACTCTCCAAACTCCATAAAGGTAAAAGAGTGAACTTGGCAGGCACTGTAAAAGAACTGTTTCCATCATCCACTTTTCAAAGAAGCGATTCAACAAGCGGAAAAGTCATGCGCTTTATCATAGCTGATGATACTGGCGAGGTTGCTGTTGTTGTATGGAATGATGAGGTTGAGGAAGTTGAGAAGTTTTTGAAGAAAGGTGTTAAACTAAATGTGGTAAATGCAAAGGTGAAATCTGGGCTTGGCGGTGGCTTAGAGGTTCACGTTGATTCTGAAACATACATTGAAGTCGTTGGGCACATGGAGGAGTTTTCGAAAATTGCAGATTTGAAGGAAGGCTTAAACAATATTAACGTAGAAGGAGAAGTGGCATCTAAACCAATCACTAGAACGGTGAAAACGTCAAAAGGAGAAAACGTCAAAGTCACAGTTTTCGAGTTGAAAGACGAAACAGGCAAAATATGGGTTTCAGCATGGCGAAAACACGCAGAAACAACCTGCAACTTAAAAATAGGCGAAAAAATGACCATAAAAAACGCTTACATCAAGAAAGGTTTTGGAGACCAACCAGAAATAACAACAAGAAGCACGACAAAAATTGATGTGCCATCAGAGAATAATAATTCACGGATGTAACCCCTTAGAAAGTTAAATTGTTACTGGTGCCGGGGGCGGGAATCTCGCTCCTGGAGTTTCGAGCCCGCGACCTCTGGACAGCTGGGCGCTCTTAAGCCCCGTTCGTGTTCTCCAGATTATGAGTCTGGCGCCCATTCCAGGCTAGGCTACCCCGGCTACTTTTTTGACCACCCCGATACACTTTTCATCTGTGCTTCCTAAAAAACATTAAGTCATCCCTTTAGAGCGTTTGATCAAGGTGCTGTTGATCTGGGTGATTTTTAGTTTCTTTATTGGATGAAGGTTAATGGCAAAAGTTTTAATGCAAAGCTGTTGAATCTGTTCTCTTTCCGAAACATGGCTTGCAGTTGTTGGTGGAGTATTTGGTGGGCTATGCGGGCAAGGCTTTGGATTATCAGAGAGCCGAGGCTATGGGACTGGAAAGGGTTTCCAGGCTTTTGTTGCGTTTCTCGGCGCCTGCTATTATTGCCAGCGAGGGAGAAGCACTTTATGAGTTGTTTGACGCCGTCTGGTGCGGACGCATCGGCGCTGAAGCGCTTGCCGCTTTGACAGTTGCTGGACCATTGATGGCGATATACAGAGCTATCGGTGCTGGGATAGCTGTTGGAAGCGCTTCTCTTGTTGCTAGGCGTCTTGGAGCTAGAAGGAGAGATGAAGCCAATGAGGCTGTATGCAACAGCATAACCCTCTTTTTTGTTGTGAGCGTATTAGCATCACTCATCTGCCTAGCAAGTTTGGGCTTTCTGCTCAGGCTTTTCGGTGCAACAGAAGCCGTTTTTCCCTACGCTTACAGTTACATGTTCGTTGAAACATGTTCTATGCCCATCGACTTCTTTCTGGTCATTGCTGCAGAACTTATCAGGGCGCAGGGAAGCCCAGCCGTTGCAAGTGCAGGGTTGATTTTGGCAAACATAGCCGACCTCATCTGGAGCCCAATCCTAGTTTTCGGAGTTGGACCCTTTCCAGCTTTGGGAATCGCCGGGGCAGCTCTTGGAACGCTTATAGGACGCGCCATAGGATCGGCTTTTTTAACACCTTATTTAGCGTTTAAAACTATATACAAGTTTAAGCCTGCCTATTTTAAACCCAATTATAGAACAGTTGCTGGCATCTACAGTATTGGGGCATCCAGCACTTTAAGGATGGTTGCAGTTTCCATATCCCAAATACTAGCCTGCATAGCGGCATCCTCTTTTGGAACCGTTCCATTGGCTGTTCTCGGCGTTCTCTTCAGAATCAACAGGCTAAATTTCGCGTTCTGCATAGGCTTAAGCCAAGCTGTTGTGCCGCTTGTAGGATACAACTATGGAGCGCAAAAGAAAGAACGCGTCCGCGAAATTGTGGTTAAAGCTATATCAGTAGGCTTTGCATGGGGAACATTATGGTATGCGATGGTCATGCTTTTCCCAACACAAACATTGTTGCTATTCACCACAGATCCAGAATTCCTAACCGTAGGTGCGTCTGCACTGCAAATTTTCGCCATAGCTTTTCTAACGATGTCAGAAGTAATAATAAGCGCCTTCTTCCAAGGAATAGGCAAGGCAACCTCAGCCCTCATCGTAACCTCAGCCCGCCAAATCATATTCCTAATACCCTGCCTCCTCACACTACCCTACACGCTTGGCCTAAACGGACTGTGGCTAGCATACCCCCTCGCAGGAATCCTAGCCCTAGCATTAGGCTTAACCCTCACAATTCTCGAATTTCAAAAATTAAAGCCCGATAAAGCCTCCACCTAAAAATCAAAAGGACAAAGCCCACATTCCAAATACTGGTTAAAGCACATCTATCGCTCACGCAGAATAAAACTACTTTTTAGAGGTTTTCTTCTTTTCCTCTTCCCTAAGCACCCTCCGCAGATATTTTCCAGCAATGTTTTTCGGCAGTTCCTCGCGGAACTCGATGATTCGCGGGTATTTGTATGCCGCCATTCTCTGTTTACACCATTCTATTAACTCTTGCTCTGTGATTTTCCCTCTAAAGTTTGGCTTTAGTGCAACAAATGCTTTTATTGTTTCTCCAGCGGTTGGATCTGGTATTCCGACAACGCAAACTTCCTGTATGGCTGGGTGCTCATACATTACGTCCTCTATTTCCCGTGGATAAACGCTGTGCCCTTTGTACTTTATCATGTCCTTTAGCCTGTCAACAATGTAGAAGTATCCATCCTCGTCCATCTTGCCGATGTCTCCAGTTCGGAACCACCTCATTCCATCTGCGTAGAAGAAAACTTTCTCCGTCTCCTCTGGTCTGTTCCAGTACCCCTTCATCACTTGCGGTCCACTTATCACGATTTCTCCTTCCTCACCTATAGGCAAGAACTCCATTGTTTCAGGGTTGATTACTGCAGCATAAGTGTTCGGAATCGGTGTTCCCACGGACCCCATCTTCCTTTTTCTGAAGGGAGGCCCAAAAGTTGTGTGTGTTGTCGGCGAAGTTTCACTCAAGCCATACCCTTCCACCAGGATTCCTCTTCCAGAGTTTTTCGTCGATTCCTCCCATTTCTCGACAATTTCCGGCGAAACTGGACCAGCACCGTTATTAACATAAAAAAGCGAAGAAAGGTCATATTTTTTCATGAGTTCGGGGTTGTTCACATAGTAAATGAAGATTGCTGGAGCGCCCATGAATACCGATATTTTATACTTCTCGATTGCTTCAAGTATCTTTTCGGGTTCGAACTTTGCAAAGACAACGAGGAGATCGCCTGTGACTAATCCGATACTCAGGTCGACGGTTTGTCCGTAAATATGATACCATGGGAGAACTGTTATCCTTGCACTGTAGTTTTTCTCATAGTAGTCTTTGAATGTTTTATATTCTTTTCCGTCGAAGTCCAGCACAACGCAGTTCCCTTCCTCCCTTAGAACTCTGTGAGATTTGACCCATTTTCTGATGACTTCGGTGAATGGTATGTGCTGGTATATGTTTGAGACAATATTATAATGTGTGAGCATCGCAGCTTTTGGTAATCCTGTTGTTCCGCCAGTATATTGTAAAACAGCTATGTCTTCCTTGATGTCCCAGTTAATTGAGGGAGGTTCGGGTTCCACATTTAACAGTTCATTGAAATCCGTGAATTTGCCCTCAACCCTAGCCTCTCCGCCCGCTATGTTTGCCACTATAACTTCTTCAACGCCAGTTTTTTCTCTCACCGCAGCGAAATTTGGATATAGTTGTTCCACGGTTACGAGATATTTGCTTCCGCTGTCGTTCAATTGATATTGAACTTCTCTTGAGGCGAAGAGGGGTGATAAGGCTGTGACTGTGGCGCCAGCCATCATCGCTCCATAATATGCTATGACAAATTGAGGACAGTTCGGAGAATATATTGCGACAACATCGCCTTTTCCAACCCCCATATTTGCGAGAGAGGTTGCAAAACAATCTATATACCATTTGAGTTGCTCATACTTTATTTCCACGCCATAGAAGACCATCGCTGCTCTACCCGAATACTTTAGGCATGCTTCATCTACTATCTTATGCAAAGGCTTATCTGGAATTTCAACGTCAGCTGGAACCCCTTCTATCCAGCTTTTTTCAAGCCAGAACCTTTCCTTTATAAAACTTGGAACCGTCATATCACCAGCGTTTTAAAATTGCAAATCAACGCTTAAAATTTTATCTATTTTCCTGTTAACTTCTCGACGCCATCACGTTTCCCAAGATACACAGTGTCTGCCACATTGAGGAAAAGACCAGTTTCAACTATTCCGGGAATTGTTTGCAATTTTTGTTCAAGTTCTGTGGGTTTGTGTATTAGCCCGAAAAATGCGTCTATTAATATATTTGCATTATCGGTTATGATGGGACCCACCTTTCCTTTTCCTTCTCTTAACAGAGGTTTTCCGCCAATTTCACTTATTTTGTGCATGACAAGCGGGACTGCAAAGGGCAAAACTTCTATCGGCACCGGATGGTCATTCTCGCCCAAAACTTCAACTTTTTTAGTTTCGTCTGCAACTATAACGAGCTTTTTAGAGGCTGAGGCAACAACTTTTTCTCTGGCTAAGGCGCCGCCCATGCCCTTTATCAAGTTTAGTTTTTTATCTATTTGGTCTGCGCCGTCTATGGTTATGTCTAATGTCGGATGCTCCTCCAACGTTGTTATTGGAATCCCACATTTGACGGCGAGGGCGAGGGACTGATAGGAAGTTGGAACACCCAGAATATGTAATCCTTCTTTTTTTACTCGCCTCCCTAATTCTTCTATGGCGTGGGCTGCTGTGCTTCCACTTCCCAAACCGACAACGAAACCGTCTTTAACATGCTTGACCGCTTCTAACGCAGCGTTCTTCTTTGCCTTTTCAATCCATTCTTGTTTAGGTTTCAATCTCCATCTGCCCCAATCTTTCCAAAACCTTCTCCACCTCAGCCCTAATCTCTTCTATGCGCTTTTCTGCCTCGGTTCTCGGGCTTGGTTTAGCCGGAGGCTTCCGCCTTTTTTTCGCTTTTTCCTCAGAAGGTTTTTCTTCTGGTTTTTTGGTTGGAGGTGCTTCTGCATCTGCAATTGGTATGGTTATCTCTTTTATCGGTTTCACTTCAACTTTTGACCGCAACTCCTCGATTTTACTGCTTAGTTCGTCGAAGCGTTCGCTGAAAAGCTTTACCAAATCTTCCTGCATGGCTTCAAGTTCATGCAAGGCGACAAGGGATTCGTCTTTCGAGATGGCTTCTTTAACTGTCATCATCCGAGATTTATACGTTTGTGCGAGCCTATCTCGCTCTTCCTCTGTGATTTTTCCTTCCGCGTGCGCTTCGTAAAGGCGCCTGATTGCGTCGCTTAAAATTTCTCTTTCTAAATCCAAGATTCTAAGCTCTTCTTTTGCGCGTTGCGCTTCTTCTTGGGGGACGCTCTTGGCGATTTTGAATGGTAAACCTTGAACCTTTGCCGTTAAGCTCTCCTCTTCTGAAACCTTATTTTCCTTTCTTCCATGCCTTCTCATCGCGAAAATAACTATTATACAAGCGATAATGACCCCTACCATTATCAGTGTGATTGTAGCGGGGTCATTAAAGGGCAAGAGCTTCCCTCTCTATAGTTTCATTGTTATTTATTCATATATAAATTATTAAATTACATGAACACGTTGATTTTGTGTGATTTTACATGGTGGAAAAGTTTCTGCTAGATGTATGGAGCGCTTTAGGATTATGTTTATTTTCAAAATTTATTGTAATGTTACTCTTGCTCTTGTTACTTTAGACAATATGCTATTTCCAAGTTGAAACGTAAACCAATCAAAGAGAGAGAAAGGAATACTGGAAATGCTGCCGTCCTTTGTTGGCTAAAGCATATTTCCTCTTTGGATTAGCGCGGCTCCTTCTTCAGTGAGGAAATATTCGCGGTATATGTTGTGTTCGGTGTATTTGATTCTGCTTTTAACAAGACCACATCTTTCAAGCAGTTCAAAATTTTTTTCATGTTCGGGGTGACGGATCTCCATTCCTCTGATAGCGAGCGGAAGGCTCCACTTGCCGATTTTTGCGATGTTTATCAAGTAAGATTTTAGGTGTTCTGATCGTTGGACAATTTCTTCACGTTCTTCTTGGACGCGTTGCCTTGCGTTTTCTTCAATTCTTTTTAACATTATCTCTATAAACTCTGGCGCCAACATTTACTCCCCTCTTTTCGGCTTCGCCTAGATTTGCAATCTAATTATGGTATATAGAAAAAGTTTGTTATATATACCTAACGGTTTATGTAAATAGATTTAAACATTGAAACTTCACTGCGCAACATGCTTTCAGAACCTCAAGCGAGATTTAAAAACGTGACCATACCCTCGAATTCTGCTTCTAACCTACAATCCTCAACTCATCTAAGACCATGAGCTATCATGAAACATTCCACATGTAAGCAATGAGCAATTGGACTGAGCGTCCGGAACATTCGCAGCAGATTCCGGGCATAACCTCAACTTTAACGTTCGGAAAAGCTTTTCTCGCCATTCTGTAAATGTTTTCAGGCTTAAAACCCAAGTGAATATCACCCATCTCTTTCCTAAACTCTTCAAAGGAATGCGCGCATAAATCAACAACTATGGCTTTCCCCTTCCTTTTTAAAACTTGTTTTAGGCTTTCGAAGACTTTCTCGGGTTTGGCGCTGTGGTGCAACATTAGAGTTGAGAAAATCGCGTCAAATTTGGGTGGAATTTCTAGGTGTTTCCTCGCCTCTCTTACGCTGCCTTCAATGTTTTCTGCAACGCCAATAAAAGGCTTTACATCAGCGTTTTTCTTGACAAGCGAAAACAGCATGGCAGGAGTTACATCCATAGCATAAAAGCAAGCTCTTGGAAGTTCAGCGTTTACTTTCTCGGCGATTTTGACCGTGAAAAATCCTGTTCCTGCGCCTAAATCAAGTATTTTAGCGTTTAAAGGGAGTTTTGGCGGCGCAAACAAAAGCTCCGTTATTCTTTCAATTATTCTGTCTATTCCGCTTTCCCCAAAATAGTTGATGACAATCTGGTCTCTCCTTTCTGCTTCTTCCCTTGTAAAATGTTCGATTTCTTTTGCCAGAAGTTCGCTGTCGGAAACTCGAAGTTTCTTAAAAAGCTTGTCGAGCTCCAAGTGTTTTATGTATTCTTCGAAACTGATTTTTGTACTGATCTTATCCCGCCTTTTGCTGAATAAAATTCGCAAGTCTACTTTAAGTTTTCTTTCATTTTCGGTTAGAAATTTGGAGCTTGTTTCAGTTCACGTGCGCTAATTTGTTCTTATTCTACTATGCCTAGCGCCTTTAACCGTTCCTTTATGTAATGCTCGCTTATCCACTCTTCTTCATGAAGTTTGCTTTCTTCCATCAGGCGCAGTTTCTCCGCACGAATTATATGCTTTTCATCAACAATTATGCGAGGTTCGCTGGAAGCAAAACGTTTTTTACCCAACTCGTCCACCGCGCCAGCCTTCACCCTATGGCGGAAACTTTTACGGATTACAAATATATAAAAATATAGTTAAAAATTCTGTGCAAACGTTCACAAAAAGCGCATTAAAAATAAAAAATGCACAATTTGAAGTCTCGGGCGTGCTTCAAGCGCGCGCATCGTTATTTTCACTTTCTATCCACCGCGATTGCCCTTATTTCAAGATCCAATCACCAACGGATATGGAATAACCGGATAAAGCATAACTCTAAGGGTTTTCACTTTGAAAATAAGCCCAAAACACCGTTACTAACTGTTTCACCTATGTTTCCAAAACTAAATGTTTAATTCAGCCTATGAACAAGAAATCTGAAGAATACGACCTAGCAATAATAGGTTCCCCAGTTTGGGCCGGTAGACTATCCTCCCCGGTAAGAACCTACCTTGTCGAACATTGCCGCGGAATCAAAGACGTAGCCTTTTTCGCTACTTATGGCATAAGCACTGGAAAAATTTTCATTCAAATGGAAGAGCTAACTAAACAACCAATAGCCACGCTTAAAGTTAAAGAGGAAGAAATTGAGTCAAACGAATATCTGGAAAAGGTCCAAGAGTTCGCTGAAAAAGTAAAAGGCTTACGCAACCCCACACAACAAGGACTAACGCGATCAGACCTCCTTAGTCGCTGCTAAGAGAAAGTTCACTCTTAGTTGTTGTTAATAGAATTGGTGATTGTTGGATTTGAGATCGTTATTGTTTTAGTGATTCT
>JBNAVK010000010.1:0-34137 GCA_049700435.1 Candidatus Bathyarchaeales archaeon | reverse complement strand
TTTGCGGGAGAATTCGCCAAAAAAGCCCGATGTAACCGAGCTAGACTACCGGCCCCTGTATAGCATTTTATTTGATAGTTTTTCTTTTAAAATAGGTTTTCGGTTTAGTTAATGTAACATGTGTTTTGTCTCATTGTTGGAAATCGTCGTCTCTGGTTAAGTATTCTTTTAGAGTTTTGAGTGTGAGGTACTTGTATTGGTTTGCGTCTTTTAAGCTGGATAAGAAGCTTCCAACAACTTCAGTGTTGACTGTTTCCATTTTTAATTCCCTCATAAACTGGATGAATTCGGCATAGTTCTTGTGTAGGGAGACAAGGATTCCATCGCTTCCTAGCCCTTCCCCTCTAAGCGCCATCACAATGTTTGGGTGTTTTTCAAAGAAGGATTTAGCTCCTTCTCTAATTTCATTAATTTTGTTCACTTTAGTTTCTTGGCGTATCTTAATTAGTGTAAAAGCCACAATTTCTAAGCCTACTCTTGAAAATTCCGGGATCAAAGTGTATTCTCTAATCATGCCGTTCTTTTCAAGCCATAACCGCGCACGGGTGATGGTGGGTTGTGAAACGCCTAAAATCTTGGCGAGTTCTCTATCACTACGTTTACAGTTGGTGATCATCTCTAAAAGCACTTTCTTATAAATCTCCTTCAACAACAAACTCTCCTTCAAACTGAATAGGTTTTATCGCTTAAATTTAATTAAGCCTTTTGAAAGAAAAGGTTTTAGAAGCTACATCCTCTATTTCTGAATGGAAATGGCCGGGATGGCGGAGTGGATAACGCGCAGGCCTTGAGAGCCTGTGGCCCTTCGGGGCCGCGTGGGTTCAAATCCCACTCCCGGCGCTTATGAGATGGTTGAAGATGCCTTGAGGAATTGAAAGGGCGCCAAACAGGAATTAACGAAAAACCGTCGTCTTTAAATCGTTTAACGCGGGATATGTCGTTAAATATTTATAAGTAAGTTTGCAGATTTGAAACAATTTAAGCTAAACTTAATGGATGGTAAACTGTATGGAATGGTTCTTGATTACGCCTATTGCTGGTTTAGCTTCTGTTGCCTTGGCTGGATACTTGTATCGTTATGTGGTAAGTCAAGAAAGCGGCACTGAAAAAATGAAGGATATAGCTGGTGCAATAAAGGAAGGCGCAAAAGCCTATCTAAGAAGGCAGAACATGACATTGGCTATCTTTGTTGTTGTAATGGCTGCGGTTCTCGGAACGCTTTACGCATTTCTCCAAAGCAACGTTTATTATGGAGTGAGTATGGCTGTGGCTTACCTCTTCGGTTCGCTGTGCGCAACTGTTGCCGCTTACGTCGGAATGATGGCCGCTGTTGAAGCCAATGTCAGAACGGCTAATGCAGCGAAACAAGGGTTGAAAAAGGCTTTTCCGGTGGCTTTTTACGGTGGGGCAGTTATGGGTTTGTTTATTGTCGGTTTAGCTCTGTTGGGCATAAGTTTGCTTTTCTACATTTTCAATGATGCGACAGTGGTTTTAGGCTTCAGTTTTGGAGCCAGCGCTCTAGCTCTTTTTGCGAAGGCTGGTGGAGGCATATACACAAAAACAGCCGACATCAGCGCAGACCTTGTTGGAAAGGTTGAGCTTGGGATTCCAGAGGATGACCCACGAAACCCCGCCGTGATTGCAGATAACGTTGGAGACAATGTTGGTGATGTTGCGGGGATGGGCGCTGATTTAGTGGACTCTTACATCGCAAGTATTGTAGCTGCTATGATTATCGGCACAGAAATAAGTGAAAGTGCATTAACGGCGCTACCGCTTATAATAGCTGCTATGGGGCTTTTCGCCTCAATAATAGGTGCTCTGGTCGTTAAAGTGAGTATTAAGGGTAATCCTGGTGCAGCGCTTAATAGAGGCTCGTTTTCCACATGGATTATATTCGCTGTATTCCTCTTCGTTGTTACATATTTTTCAGGGTTAGAGGGAGATGAGTGGCTGGGAGTCTTTTTACCAACAGTTGCCGGGTTAGCTGCTGGAGTAGTTATCGGGCTTACATCCGACTATTTCACATCTATAGACAGGGCACCAGCGCAAAAGGTAGCTCAAGCTTCAACAACAGGGGCTGCAATAAACATACTGACGGGCTTTTCCTATGGAATAGTTAGTATAGTTCCGCCTGTGATTGGTATCTGTGCTGCTACTGTAGCTGCTTGGAACCTTGCCGCCGCTTTCGGTGTTGACCCCTTCTATGGAATTGCGGTATCAGCCGTGGGTATGCTCGCAACAGTAGGGATGACCATATCGGCGGATGCTTATGGACCCGTATCCGACAACGCGAAGGGCATTGCTGAACAATCTGGTTTAGGCGAAGAGGTTATCGAAGTTGCGGATAGATTGGATGCTGCGGGCAACACCACAAAAGCCATAACGAAGGGTTTCGCCATCGGCGCTGCAGCGTTGACGGTTCTTGCGCTATTTGGGGCTTATGCTCATTTAGTTGACCTTCCACTTTGGAACGATAAATTGGCGTTGAATTTAATAGAGCCTAATGTTATTGCTGGAGTTTTTCTCGGAGGCATGATGCCCCCGCTACTTTCAGCACTGCTAATCTTAGCCGTTGGAAGAAACGCTGAAAGAATGGTTGAAGAAGTGAGGCGCCAGTTCAAAGAAATTCCAGGGTTAATGGAGGGGAAAGCGAAACCAGACTATGCCCGATGTGTTGATATTGCAACTAGAGGCGCCATTAAAGAGCTTATGCTGCCGTGTTCTTTGGCGATAATTGTTCCAGTTTTAACCATGATAGTGTTGGGAAAAGAGGCGCTGGCTGGGTTCTTAGCTGGAAGTATTGTTACAGGCATAATCTTCGCTTTGTTTATGGCTAATTCAGGCGGACTTTGGGATAACGCTAAAAAATACATAGAATCTGGAGCTCATGGCGGCAAAGGTTCAGAAGCACATAAGGCTGCTGTCACAGGCGACACTGTTGGAGACCCGTTTAAGGATACGGCTGGTCCATCGTTAAACACAATGATTACGGTAATGTCTCTGGTTGCTGAAGTGTTTGCTCCATTAATAATTTTGCTAATGTCCTAAATCCATGATTTATTTATAAATTAAATGTAAACTAAAATTTCTAGACGAGGTGCGAATAGAGAATTTTATAAGGTAGTTGCATTATGTCTTGTCTATTACATGAAATGGATTTGAAAGGCGGAGGACATTGTAAATGTCGAAACCTTGGCATGCGATGAAACCAGAAGAGGTTTTTCAAGAACTAAATGTCCACAGTGAAGGTTTGTCTTCGCAGGAAGCTCGCGAAAGACTTGTTAAGTATGGATATAACGAAATTAGAAAAGTTAAGCGCAGAACTGCGCTTCACATGTTCCTAGACGAGTTTAAAGACATATTCATCATGCTTCTAATTGTCGCTACAATATTTTCTGCGATTATAGGATATTATGAGATGGTGCAAGGCGGAGAATTCATGGAAGCCTACGCAGACACAATCACCATAAGCGCAATAGTCGTTTTATGTGCAGTCACAGGCTTCGTCCAAGAATATAGGGCGGAAAAAGCGGTAGAAGCCTTGAAAAAGTTGGCGGCGCCCAAAGCCCGCGTAATACGGGATGGTAAAGAAATTATTATCCCAGCAAGGGAGGTTGTTCCAGGGGATATACTTGCCCTAGAAGAGGGAGATCATGTTCCCGCTGACGCACGCCTCATAGAAGTTGTTGAACTTAAGGCAAATGAAGCCATATTAACCGGCGAATCCACACCAGTTGAAAAAGAGTTGACAATCCTAAAAGAAGATACACCCATTTCTGAAAGGCGTAACATGGTTTTCTCTGCAACACACATAGTTTACGGTAGAGGAAAGGCTGTTGTAACTGCCACTGGAATGAACACAGAGTTTGGAAAAATTGCCGAAATGGTGCAAACAGCTGAAGAAGAGGAAACACCACTTCAGAAGAAGCTGGATAGGTTTGCAGGCAAAATAGCTAAAGTTGTCATAGCTGTTTGTGTGCTAATTTTCGCTTTAGAAGCCTTTGAAGTGATAATGAAGATGCACTTTGAAGCTGAAGGATTCATCCAAGCTTTTATGTCGTCAATCTCTTTAGCAATTTCAGCTGTTCCAGAAGGGCTGCCTGCAATTGTTACTATAGCTTTGGCTCTAGGAGCCAGGGAGTTCGCAAAACGCAATGCCATTGTGAGGCGGTTGTCCTCAGCCGAAAGCCTTGGCGCAGTGACGGTTATATGCTCAGACAAAACTGGAACAATTACAAAGGGAGAAATGACGGTACGCCAAATTTACGTTGACGGAAAAATCATTGAAGTGACGGGAGTGGGCTATGAACCTAAAGGCGAGTTTCGCCAAGGCGAAGATGCCGTGAAACCTGAGGGAAGCCTTGAATATCTGCTTAAGATAGGTGCTCTCTGCAATAACGCAAGCTTAAGAGGAAATGACCAAAACAGTTCATGGGAAATATTCGGCGACCCTACAGAGGGCGCTTTGATAGTGGCAGCTGCAAAGGCTGGGTTCGAAAAAGAAACGTTAGAGAAGAGCTATCCGCGAGTCCACGAAATACCTTTCACATCTGAAAGAAAACGCATGACCACGATGCACAAAGCGCCAGATGGCGAAGTCTATGCCTTCATGAAGGGAGCGCCTGAAGTAATTCTAGAAAGATGTAGTCATGTAATTGAAGATGAGGAAGAGAAAAAACTGACGAAAGAAAAGCGCGCGAAGATTCTAGAGGTTAATGAAAGGTTGGCTGGAAACGCCCTTCGAGTCCTTGCAATGGCGTATAAACGCTTGCCAACAACAATGACGAAGTATGAAGCTGACGCTGTTGAAACAGGAATGGTTTTTGTTGGGCTCCAAGGAATGATAGACCCTCCGAGAGAGGAAGCGATAGAAGCTAACAAACTATGCCAAAAGGCCGGAATAAAAACTGTCATGATAACGGGAGACCACAAATTAACAGCTATAGCTGTTGCCAAAGAAGTTGGAATTTTCAAGGAAGGCGATATGGTTCTAACTGGCGCAGAAATGGACAAGTTAAGTGATGAGGAATTTGAAGAAATAGTTGAAAAAGTGACGGTTTATGCACGTGTTTCGCCCGAGCACAAACTAAAAATTGTTAACGCCTTGAAGAAGAAAGGTCATATAGTGGCTATGACTGGTGATGGTGTCAACGACGCGCCAGCCGTGAAAGCCGCTGATATCGGCGTGGCTATGGGCATAAGTGGAACAGACGTTACAAGAGAAGCTTCAGACCTTGTTTTAACAGACGACAATTTTGCGACAATAGTTAAGGCTGTGGAGCAAGGCAGAGTAATCTATGACAATATTAGGAAGTATGCACGTTTTCTAATATCCTGCAACTTCGACGAACTGTTAGTGATAGGAACCTTTGCCATCCTCGGCGGAATATTCGCACCTGAATTATTCCCTCTCCCGCTTCTGCCAGCAATGATATTGTGGATAAACCTAGTGACGGATGGCGCGCCAGCAGTAGCCCTTGCAACAGACCCGCCTGACGTAGATGTCATGGAAAGGGCGCCGCGCAAACCTGAAGAAGGCATATTGCATGGAATGGGAGCATTCATAATAACGTCCTTCATACTACAAGCAACTGGAACAATATTAGTGTTCTGCCTAGAATATTACGTTTGGCCATCCCATCCATGGATGCTTCCAGACGGAACCATAAATGAAGTCGCAAGACAGCTGACTTATAAAGAAGCCACTACAACGGCCTTCGTGCAAGCAGCCATGTTCGAACTTTTTGTTGTTTGGAATTGCCGTTCAGAAAAGCGCAGCGTCTGGAGAATGGGTAGAAAAGCCTTCGAAAACAAGTTCTTTGTCATAGCTGACTTAGCGTCTGTTGCCCTAACTCTTGGAATAACCTATATACCAATAACACAGGAACTGTTCCACCTAACTGCCTTAAGCCCAACAGACCTTGCATATGTGATAGGTGTAGCCAGTTGGGGGCTTCTCATCTTTCCAGAACTCACGATGGGCAGAAAAATCTGGAAATGGACCTAACTTTATTCCCTATTCTTTTTGTATGATTGGGCGCAGTGCACGCAACAAAACGCTAACTCTTTCCCATCAATAACCTCTTTGTAGCCTCCTTCAAAAACTTTGCAGCCGCAGTTGGCACAAACCTCTAGGCTGGGCTCAATGGCAACAGAGACTAGGGCTGAAAAACGCTTAAAAAGCTGCTTGCAAAGCTCCCTCCCCTCTGGAGTTAACTCGAAAACTTTTCTTTTCTTAGCTCCAACAGGCTTTGTGAAATGTTTTACAAACTTTCTTCTTTCAAGTTGCCTTAGAAACGGGTAAACGAGGCTTGGGCTGACTTCCTTCCCGACTCTTTTCTTGAATTTTCCCATTATGCTGTATCCATAGCATGGTCCCTCGTAGAGGATGGTGAGTATGTAGAATCGGGAGAAATCTGAAATTATGTTTTCGATATCTGATTTTTTCATGGTTATTCCGATATATCTTTTAACGATATATTTATATCAGACGCAAAACAAGTATGTGCATAGAGGTATAAAAATGCTTTGCCGAAAGCAGAAAGACCGCTACAGAAAAATTCTGATTTTTCCCACTTCTCTCCTTTCTCCCCGAGGAAAAGTCATCTGTAGCGGTCCTGCAAATCTGAACGTGTCGAAAAGAGTTGATGTTTGTGCCTAGAGACCCCGTCTGCGGCATGGACGTGGACAAGGAAAAAGCCATCAAAAGAAGAATCGGCGATAGAACATACTATTTCTGCAGTGAATCATGCGCCAGAACCTACGAGCAGCCAGAACAAGAGTTGAAGGCTATGAAACGCCGCGTAGTCTTGGCGCTTGCTGGCGTTGTAAGCGTCGCCGCCCTACGCGTTATAGCAATGCTCGGTTTAGCTGTGGCAATAATGACTTTCCGAATCGTTGGAATATCCGCATGGGACTTAACCTTCTTCATCTTGTCAACACCAATCGTTTGGATTGCAGGATGGAGTATACATAAGGGAGCGTATGAAGCGCTTAAAAACCGTTCCATAAACATGGATGTACTCATAACGACTGGTGTTTTGGCAGGCTGGAGTTACGGCGTCATAAACACGTTTTTCCCGCAGTTTGGAACAGAAGGATTCGGCTATATGGAAGTTGCGATAGGAATTTTGGCTTTTGTTTTGCTCGGCAAGTTTATAGAGGAAACAATAAGGAGAAAGTCAGCAGCCGCCATACGAAAACTGCTTGAGCTTCAGCCAACAATCGCCAGAATATTAAAGGATGGGAAAGAGGTTGAAGTTTCTATAGATGAGGTTCAAGTTGGCGATGTGCTTGTTGTAAAGCCGGGCGAAAAAATCCCAACAGACGGCGTTGTTGTCGCTGGCTACTCTTCTGTTGATGAGAAGATAATTACTGGCGAAAGCATCCCAGTTGAAAAAACGGTTGGCAGCGAGGTAATAGGTGCAACCATAAACAAGACGGGCTTGCTAAAGGTTAAGGCAACAAAGGTTGGAGAGGAAACGGCTCTTATGCAGATAGTTCATTTGGTTGAGGAAGCTCAAGCCTCAAACGCTCCAGTGCAAAGGTTCGCAGACCGTGTTGTGGGCTACTTTGTTCCCGCTGTCTTCGCAGCTGCAGCCATAGCTTTCACGTACTGGTTCTTTGCTGACGGTTTCACCAAGGCTTTTCTGGTTTTGCTGGCTATACTGCTAATTGCTTGCCCATGCGCCTTGGGAATAGCCACGCCGACAGCCATTTTGGCTGGTGTGGGTAAAGGCGCCGAGTTTGGAGTATTGCTCCGAGGCGGAGAATATGTTGAAAACGCCAGAAAATTAACAACCGTCATCTTTGATAAAACTGGCACATTAACAAAAGGTGAGCCTTCAGTAACGGACATAATAGCCTTTGCTGGTTACAAGGAAAGCGATGTTTTAATGTTTGCGGCAACTTCAGAGAAGGGCTCGGAACACCCGCTAGCCGAAGCGATAATGAAAGCTGCCAACGAAGCAAAATTAAGAATTCCCGACGCTGACTCGTTTGAAGCGGTTCCCGGGCATGGAGTCAAAGCCTCCTACAAAAACAAGCAAATTCTCTTCGGAAACAGACGGTTAATGAAGGCTAACGGCATAACCGTTCCAAGGCAAGTAGAGGAAAAACTCGCTAGGTTCGAGGAGCAAGGCAAGACCGCCATGATTCTCTCCGTGGACGGAAAAATAGTTGGAGTTGTTGCGGTTATGGACACGCCAAAAGAGAATGCGGCAGAAGCCATAAAAGAGCTTAAGGGCATGGGACTTGAAATCGCAATGCTGACAGGCGACAATGAAACAACCGCCCGAGCCATAGCCAAACAGCTTGGCATAGACACGGTTATCGCTAATGTTTTGCCGTGGCAGAAAACCGACGTAATCAAGAAACTGCAAAGCGAGGGCAAAGTTGTTGCCATGGTTGGGGATGGGGTGAATGACGCTCCAGCTTTGGCTCAAGCAGACATAGGCATAGCCATAGGCAGCGGAACAGACATTGCGAAGGAAACAGGCGGAATAGTGCTCATAAAGGATGATTTGCGTGATGTAGCGCGGGGAATAAAGCTTAGTAAGGCGACGATGAGGAAGATAAAGCAGAACCTGTTCTGGGCTTTCATATACAACATAGTTGCCATTCCAATAGCCGCCGTTGGACTGCTAAGCCCAATCATAGCCGCTGGAGCAATGGCTTTCAGCTCGCTCTTTGTGGTAAGCAACTCGGCAACCCTAAAACTTCTAAAACTATAACAGAAAAGGAGGTGAAGCCACACATGGCGAAAGACCCTATCTGCGGCATGAACGTTAATGAGAAAACTGCAAAGTTCAAATCAGAACATAAAGGAAAAACCTACTACTTCTGCAGCCAAGCTTGCAAAGCGGCTTTTGACAAAAACCCAGCGCGGTACGCGTTTTCCTAAATTTTAGCCTTTTTAAGTGCTTCTTCAACAGCCTCTCTTATTATGTAACCTCCTAAGTGAAGGATTGGCTCTTTCTCTTCTGGGTCAACGTTCATTGTTGCCGTGCATGGATAGCTGTGGTGAGCTTTGGCTATTGCGTCGTAAAGAACCTCCTTCTCCGTTTCGACACCTAACAGTTTTCTCGCAACATACCATGTAGACCCACATGGGGCGCTTCGCCGCACAACAGTAGCCTCTATAACCTCTTGTTTTCCCCTCTTTACAACTGAAACTTCTAATGAAGGTCTTCCCACCCTTAACTCATTCACAAACCTTGCGATTAGAGGCTTGTCTTTTGGCGGCTTAAGCGAACAGAAAGGCTTTGGAAACGCACTTTCCAACCCCAATTCACTGCTTTTCTCCTCTGCCTGCTTCCTGAGACCCGAAGGAACCTCATTAAAATCTTCAATTGGCACGATTAATCCTTTGACGCCGGCTTTTTGCAGTTGATTTGGCAATTCTAAAAGAAGGTCTTTGTGCAGTCCAGAAGTCACGCATAAGTCAGCGTTTGGAATCTTTCTGGGCATGTAATTTTCTGGATTGTCAATAAATGCTGGGAGGTCGGATGGGCTTGGCAACTCGATTGCTGCTCGGATGTTGCGGACAAAAGTGTAGACGTTGTATTTGCATGAGTCGCAGTAGAGCCCGCATGACTTGCAGAAACTCGGGTCATTTATCAAGTTCCTTATAACGCGTTCAGCAAATTCCCCGCTGTAAATGAAGATTAGGGTTAAAGTTTCCTTATCCAAAATTTGTCAACTCAACCCTTTAGCGTTATTTTGTGTAGTTGCAAGCAAGACGTGTTCCAAAAACAAATCTTCTGGTAGAGCGCCAACGAACTCTGTTTTCTCGTTTATAACAGTTTTTGGGACGCCCATGACACCGTATTTAAGCGCTAGGTGTGGAAACTCGCTAGCGTCAACAACATCTGCCTTTATCAAGTCGCTTTCTATTGCGAATTTGTAGGCTGTGCTTGCGACCATTGGGCAGTAGGGGCATGTTAGAGTTACAAAAACTTGTATGTGAACTGGCTTTTTAACCTCTTTAAGCATTTCCTTGGTTTTTTCTGAGAGGTCTGTTCTGCCCCGCGATACGTTGACTATTCCTTCCGTGAGTGTTTGAAACTCGTAACCGTAAGGCATTCCATAAAATCTTACACCATAATCCTTTTCTCCGAGTATGACTACTGCAGGGACTTTGTCAACTCCGTATTGTTTAGCTTTGTCTGCGTTTGCCACAAAATCGTATATTTCAACGCTAATTTTGTCGTTTAAGGCTGCTACTTCCTGCACTAACTGTCTTGTTTCTGCGCAGAACTTGCACTCCACTTCTTGAGTGAAAACTAAAATTTTCACTGGTTTCTCTAGGTTTTGGGCGAACTCGTTTTTCACATGCTCTTTATGCTCTTCGGGTATCAAACTCATAACGTTATTTCCCCTCATATTTCTTCAGAATTACGGTTGAATCAGCCATGCCTAGTTTACATAGTTCATGGCTTTTATATTAATTTTGTTAGTTCTATGCTGCTTAAACGTTTTATGGATTTCGCGAAATTTTATCCTAATCTCGGATATTTCTATACGAAAAGTATATAAGAAAGTCCGAACAATAAAGTTTTTGGTGTTTTAAAACATGAACGACGTATTAAAAGTGGAAGAAAAAATTGAACAAAAAAGACCCCTACTGATGCTGAATGAAACCGTTCCAGATTTTGAGGCATTAACAACGCACGGCAAAATTAAACTTTCTGATTTCAAAGGAAAATGGGTTATTTTATTCTCTCATCCAGCAGACTTCACGCCAGTCTGCACAACAGAGTTTGTCGCCTTCGCCAAAATTCACGACGAACTCGTCAAACGAAATGTTCAGCTTATCGGCTTAAGCATCGATAGCATATACTCTCATATAGCTTGGATAAGGCGAATCAAAGAGAAGTTAGGCGTAGAAATCCCGTTTCCAGTGATAGCCGATTTAGACATGAAAGTCGCCACCCTCTTCGGCATGGTGCATCCAAGCGCAAGCACAACAGCCGCCGTCAGATGCGTCTTCTTCATAGACCCAGAAATGAAACTAAGACTAATGATATATTACCCGCTTAACGTAGGAAGGAACATGGACGAAATCCTAAGAGCCATAGACGCACTGCAAACAGCAGACAAACACAAAGTCGCGTTACCAGCAAACTGGCGCCCAGGCGACCCTGTCATCGTTCCAGCACCAATAACACAAGAAGCGGCGGAAAAACGTCTGCAAGAAGGCTACGAATGCGTAGACTGGTTCCTTTGCAAAAAGAAACTTCCATAACCCCTTCTTTTTATATGCTTAACAACCCACAACGCGTACCTTCACAGAAACAAACAGCGTCTCATTTAGTCAGAGAACTATCTTTCAAAGCATTTGCGACAAGTTCTCCAGGCGCTATCCTTAAAATTTTAATCCCATGTTCTTCAAGCATCGCAGAAGCGCCAGGACCAAATTCGCCTGCAATCACTACTTTCACGTTCATCTTTGCCAAATTCTGGGCTAAAAGTGGGCCTCTGCCATGACTAACGGATTCTGCAGGGTTTGCTATTACCTCTATTTTTTAATTTCGCCATCTTCTATATCCAATAACGTAAATGTTTTGCAATGTCCAAATCCGTGTGAAACCTTGTCTTCTAGTCCTTTGTTGCTTTCTGTTGCTACGGCTACTTTTAAACTGCCGGCTTTGGTTTTCATGTTTATCATTTCTTTTCTTGAATCAGTTTTTTCAGTTCTTCGATGCGTTTTGTTATCTCAGACAATTCGGATTCCAAATCCTTTTTTATATCCTCTAATGCGTTAAGCTCCTCTCTTGGGTCGGTTGCATATGGGTAGTAGGGTAATGGGTAATTGTATGGTCTAGCCCATGCTGGAGGCCACGGGTGTCTTGGACACCACCATCCTCTAGGTCGGTAATGCCATCCTCTCATTTTGACCACCTCACTATTTTGTGATATTTCCCATAATTGTTTTCGTCGCAAACTATTTAAGTTTTGTGATATATCCCATAAATTATGCACGAACACTGTTGGCGCAGAAGACGAAGACACGGCAGAGTGGGAAGACAGCCAAAACCCATAGCTGTAACTTCAAATCCTGCAACTGAAAAACTTGAACCAACACCCAAAAAAGGTTTGAAGCCAATTTATTTAGAACAAGCCGAAGTTGAAGCATTAAGGCTTATAGACTTAGAAAAACTATGTTTTAAAGAAGCAGGTGCCAGAATGGGCGTTTCAAGAAATACCGTGTGGAGACTAGTCGAAAGCGCAAGAGAAAAACTCGTAAAAGCCATATTCGAAGGTAGAGCAATAGTTATACAGAAAGACTGAAAAGTCTTATTCAACCTGGAAATGGACATGTTTTTGTTGGACAACCACCAGCATATTCAGAATCTGCCGAAACAAATCTTCCTTCAGGCGTTTCTATTCCGCCTATGTATAGAACCTGTTCTGGCTTGCTGCCATACCTGAATACGGTTACTCCTTTACATTTCAGTTTCCAAGCCAACTCGTAAACTTTCTTAACATCCGCAACTGATGCGTTGTTTGGCATGTTCACTGTTTTGGAAACAGCATTATCCGTGTATTTTTGAAATGCAGCCTGCATCTCTACATGCCATTCTGGCGCTATGTCCAACGCTGTAACAAAAACTTTCTTAACGTCTTCCGGAACACCGTCAACATTCTGCAACGAGCCAGTTCTGGCTATCTCCTCTAAGAGCTTAGCATTATAAAATCCTCTTTCTTTTGCAATCAACTCAAACAACGGGTTTGTCTCAAAAAGCCTTGTCCCATCCAAAACATTACGCATGAATGACACGGCGAAAATAGGCTCTATTCCCGAAGAGCACCCAGCTATAATGCTTATGCTTCCAGTCGGCGCAATAGTCGTTACAGTAGCGTTTCTCATCGCCGAATACTTGTCCTTCCAAACACTCTTGTCAAAGTTGGGAAATGAGCCTCTCTTCTTGCCGATTTCCACAGATTTTTTCCGCGCTTCTTCTGTTACAAACTTCATAAGCCTCTCAGCAAGCTCCAAGGCTTCCTCAGAATTATATGGGATTCCAAGTTTTATGAGCATGTCAGCAAACCCCATAACACCTAAACCAATCTTTCTGTTAGCCTTAGTCATCCTCTCAATTTCTTTTAGCGGAAACCTATTCGCGTCTATAACATTGTCAAGGAAATGAACCGCATTCCTAACAGTCTCCCTCAGTTTTCCCCAGTTTACCCTCCCATCCTCAACCATCCTTGAAAGGTTTATGGAACCCAAATTACAAGACTCATAAGGAAGCAGCGGCTGTTCACCACAGTTGTGCACAATAAATCCGTTAGCATCAAAGGCGTTTATTCCTGGAATATTAACATCAAAAACTTCTTCTTGACCATGGAATACGAAGTCCTTTATTGTGGCTGTGAAGCGTTCCCTATTCATTTTTCTTTTATAATTGTTGAGAAGTTGTTCTAATTTCTCCTTCTTTTCTAAATCTCCAAACCCAATTTTTTGGATGAAATGCCAGATGCTTTCGTTGGCAATAATCAGTTCATGTTGTGGCTTATGTAAGTAGTCTTTAACTCCGCCTTTACCATCTGGCATCTTCGAAAGTCCATGTTTTCTTCTATTCGCGTAAATTTTCGAGTATATTCCAAGCCATAAAAGGATGCGTTGCACAATCTTCAAAGTTTCTAGGTTGCTTTGCGCCAGCCGTATGCTGACGCCCTTCCGTTGGCTTCCTTGAACCGATCCGTCGGAATCAAACAATCCCCTAATTAATCCTTTGCAAAAATCTGACGAGGCTTTCTCCATTAAAACTGTGATTTTCTTCTCTCCAGGCTTTAACCCCAATTCTTCTGCCAGTTTCTTTAAATAACTGAGAGACATGCGGTATTCTGACCTATTCTTTACAGGAATCCAGCCGCTAAAGTTCGATCTATGCGGCAATTTTTTAGCGTAGGCGTAAGCAAGTTCTCTTACGGCTTTATTGCCCTTGTCTTTTTTTATTGTTCCATCGCCTATAAGTAGACCGAGCAAATATCCTTCTTCAAATGTAAATTTTCCATTCCAAAAGTTCATTGTTCTGCTGTTACTTAATATTATTTTGTCTCCTCTTTTTAGGTTCCGCGCCTGCGTCCATTCGGTCTCAATTTTATGTCTTGTTATTTTCTTAACTTTCATTACATAATGGTCTTCTGTAAGGTGAATTTCAAATCCTTCTTTAGTAATTAATTTGTAAACTGGCTTCACGCCCGTTTTGAAGAACCCTTTCTCAGATGTTTCCCACTTTTCACCGTTAACAACAGCAGTGAACTTTTTCCCAATTAAATCTGCAACTTGTCTAGGTCCATCCGCGGTCATGACCCAAGTATAAGCTGTAACACATGGGTTCGTTGACTCTATCCGTCCAACTTCTGGTGTGGGGTTATGCCTATTAATTTCGTCGATGAAGACGACTCCGGGGTCTCCGGTTGCCCAGGCGGACTGGGCTATGAGGTTCCATACTTCGTTTGCTTTAAGCTTTCCAGTTTTCTCTTTGTTTCTGGGGTTAACCAGCCAGTATTCGCCGTTTTTCTCAAGGTTTTCCATAAACTCGTCGGTAACAGCTACTGAAATGTTAAAGTTTGATAGAAAACCTGGCTTTTGCTTAGAGGTTATGAACTCTAGGATGTCGGGATGGTCGACGCGCAGAATTCCCATCATGGCGCCTCTTCTTTTTCCGCCGGCTTTAATGACTTCTGTGGCTACGTCAAAGACGCGCATGAAACTTACTGGTCCAGATGCCACGCCTTTTGTTGACATGACTATGTCGCCTTTAGGCCTCAGTCTTGAAAAGTCGAAGCCTACGCCGCCTCCGCTTTTCTCTATTGTAGCCATGTTTTTCACGGCGGTGAAAATGCCTTCTAGGGAGTCTTCAACTGGCAAAACGAAGCATGCTGCTAGTTGGCCGAGTTTTGTTCCAGCGTTGAAAAGGGTCGGGGAGTTGGGGATAAACTCGAGGCGCGTCATCATCGTATAAAAGGTTTCTTCGCTTTCTCTGGGGTCTTCTCCATATTTTTTGTCGACTTTTGCTATGGCTTTGGCAACTCTCCCAAACATTTGAGCGGGGGTCTCTATTATTTTCTCTGTTTCATCCTTTAGTAAGTATCTTCTTCGCAGAACTTCTAGGGCGTTCACCGTTAATTTCGGCTCTACTATTCCAAGTTTCTCCCTTAACTCTCTTATCTCATCCTTCTTCTTCCTGTAGGCTTGATATTCTGCTGCAACCTTTTCGTAGCCAAATTCTTTTAAAACCTCTATAACAGTGTCCTGAGCATCCTCAACTGAAGGAATTTTTTCAACAAATCTGTTCTCTAAGCGTTTAACAACCTCGCGGGTTATTGCTTCGGCTCTTTCTCCGTTTTTTAAATCAACGGCGACAAAAGCCTTGTGTATGGCGTTTTTTATTCTGGCAGAGTCAAAATCGACTATTCGCCCGTCTCTTTTCCTTATTTTTGTTAAAGCCATAGCTGGTCAATTCAAATCATGTGCAACCACAGTAAATAAAGTTTTGAAAAACCACGTTCCCAAGAAAGCCTATAGGGCTACTCCTTTCTAACAAACTGGTCTTTCGGAGCGCCGCAAACCGGACAGACCCAGTCTTCAGGAAGTTTTTCGAAGGGAGTTCCGGGTTTCACGTCATGTTCTGGGTCGCCTACTTCTAAGTTGTAGATGTAGCCGCATATTGTGCATTCCCACTTTTCCAAGTTTTCACTTCCGATGGCTTACAGTCGATTTTTATCATTCACGGTGGTATTTAAAATGTGTCTAAAACTGTGGTGTTTGTTTAATGGTGAAAAAGTAGGAGAGGATTATGCGTAGTTATCGTAGTATTGCGTCATGGCGGAGTTATTTTTATGGCTTGGGCTGGACATTGAGTTTCGCAAGCAAGACATTGAATGCAATCCGCTTCTCGAACAGGGTCAGATTTCTTTTCTGATGTCGGGTGTCCTAGAGCGTCTCCCCAGTCGAAAACGCTTACGGGACATACTTCTATGCATACGCCGTCTCCGGTGCAGATGTCCCAGTCAACAGCCACATTTGTGCCGTGGATACCGAGTTTGTTTGGTGGTTCTACGGGTCCCCAAACTTTGTGACCTTGATGTTCGCCTGCAACTTGTCTTTTCTTTTGGAAGTCTGGGTCTATTGGCAAACAATTCACCAGATTAGTCGATTGTGGAGTTTGGAATATTAGTTTTTCCCATAGAGTTTTGTTGTTTAGCATGGCATTGAGAAGTTTCTTTCATTTTGTTACTTGTATTTCGATTTTTTTCCAGTCCTTTTTTATTCCACGCAGAGAGGTTACAGCGCCAACAATCATGCCGCTTAGGATTTTCATAACGAACTCGTTTAAGGCTATTTCCTCATCGTCCACGAGAAGTTTAACATTCAAACAAGGTTCCTCCAAAGTTATGTTTGTTGATTCTGGTAAAAGCTTTTCCGATTTTGATTAAGGGCGCATAAAAGTTATTAGTTAGGCTTCTCCTTTTAAACCGCAAACGGTGACCGTGTAGCGTGTCATTTGAAATACAGGAACTCCCAGACGTTATAAGGGTAATTGTGCTTTTAAGCCTCAGCAACGGAATAAAATTGCAGAAGAATGTTCTCAAAAACCGAGTGGACAAAATTTGCGGCGGGCGTGTCTGTATTGAAATGGGCGACCTTGAAAACGCTTTAAAAGAGATGGCTTCCGAGGGTTTGATTCTCGAGAAGGATGGAGCGGTTCAACTGACAGAGCAAGGTGTTAAATTGAGCAGAGAATGGGAAAGTCTGCTTTTAAAGAAAGAGCCGATTATCGAAGTTGTGGCTGGGCTTGTTGATGGTTCTGTAACAAGTCTTGTCGTCATCCTCTCAGAGGTTATAGCTGGACTTTCAACAACGATGGCGACATTTGCGGCTTTCTTAACTTTAGCGGCTGTGGCGATAACGAATTTTTCAAGTTTTCTACTTGGTGGCATAACGGAGGATTTGGCTGACATAATGACTCTTCAGACTTTGATGGGTTATAGCCTAAGCGATATACCTGACAGAAAGGAACGTGACAAATCTCTTCTCTTACTCAAGCAGTTGTTCGTTTTGTTGCATCGGGAAATAAACAAGTCTAACATTTACGCGGCAATAATCTGTGGCACGACGACTTTTCTTGCGGGCAGCATCCCCATAATCGCCTATTTAGCATTAGCCAGACCCTTCAACATAATCTTGTCATTATCAATTGTCGGCGCCGTTGTAGGCATCTTCCTTGTCCGTTATCGTTCTAGACGAACAAGGGTGCACTGGAAAGTCACGTTGTTTGAAACTTTGGCAATCGTTGTAATCGCAGTCCTGGTCTCCCTGCTTCTGGGAGGCACCGTCTGAATAGAATGAGCGTTGCTGTTTTGCAGTTAAACACCTTTGAATGTGTCTTTCGAAGCTTTACCAAAGCCCTTTGGACGAAGTAAAATAGAATCATGATACATGCTGCTGAAGCCACAGCGCTTGAAGCAGCAATTATCGTTATGTCATCGGTTTCTAGGATGAAGGCTATTGAGACCGTGGCTAGAAAAACCCCGAGATAAAGGCTCATGTTGCTTTTGAAAAACTGTGGAAACTCTGCACGTAGATTTTTAGAATACTTGACAATTAAAGTCGTCGTCGAAATTAACGCTAGAAAAATTATCACAAGAGTGTAAGTTGTTTCAGCCCAGTAGCCTTCACTCTCAAGAGTGAGCAAAAGCCCCACTTCATCAGCTATGAGACCGCCGCCAGCGCCGAAAAGGATTGACGCAACTTTGTTAAGCCGCTCATTTTCGACGCTAATTCCCAACCACCCGCCTATGGCAAGCATTGCCAGCCCATACCAGAAATGGTGAACGTGGTAGCCGCTAACTTCCCAAACTATTTTTGGATATAAACTTGTGAATGTTCTAGCAATTATGAAGGAAGCTATGAAGGAAGCCAAAGCAAGTATTGAGAGGTTAGGTTTTGGCTTTACTTTTTCTTCCATACGCTGTGGTGAGTGGCAAAAATTACTTAAACCTTATTTATTACGAGTCCATTTGCACCTATTTAGGGGCGCAGACAAAACGAGCGGCGATTTTAGCGAAGAATTCAAAAACTTTGTTTAACAACATTAGATAGTTGGGAACGGGAACACTCATGAAGGTTAGGTTTTGGCTTTTAGACGTGAACTACGAAGTTAAAAACGGAGCACCCGAGATTTGGCTTTGGGGCATTAGAGACTCTGGGGAAAGAGTGCTTGTTATTGATAGAAATTTTCTTGCTTACTTTTATGTTGCTGTTGAAGAAGGGTTTGACACTGCTAAGGTTGTGAGGGAAATTGAAAGGGGGCATCATCCATTTATCGTAAAACTTGAGGTCGTGAATAAAAAATTCTTCGGAAAACCAGTTAAAGCCGTGAAAGTTTACTGCCAGAACCCTGAATTAATACCGAAATACGCTAAAGCCTTTCGAAAACTCGAAGGGGTTAAGGAGTGCCTCGAAGACGATATTCGATATTCCATGCGTTATCTAATCGACAACAACATCGTCCCGTGCGGATGGCACGAAGTTGAAGTTGCTGAGGAAACAAACAAAATAAATGTTCAAGTCGACAAAATTTACGCAGCGAAGACATCGCCAAAATTTGTTGAAGAAGCTGAAACCCCGCAATTGAGGATTCTAGGGTTTTCAACAGTATGCTACAGCCGTGAAGGCTCCCCCAAACCAGATAGAAACCCGGTTGTTATAGTTTCTGCGGCAACAAACACTGGTGAACAAAGGCAGTTTCTGGCGGACGAAAACAAAAGCGACAAGCAACTTCTGGAGTCTTTCATAAGTTATGTTCGAAGCGTCGATCCAGACATAATTGTCGGGTATGGCGTTAATAGAATGGACTGGCAGTACCTGAAAGAGAGATGTAAAAAACTTGGATTACGCTTAACGGTTGATAGAGCAAGAACCGAACCGCACACAAGCGTTTACGGACATGTTTCGCTGACTGGACGCGCCAACATGGATATATTTGACTTTGCAGACGAGTTTCCAGAGGTTAAAATTAAAACTCTTGAGAATTTGGCGGATTATTTAGGTGTAATGAAAATTGGGGAACGTATAATAATTGATGATATAGATTTCGCGGATTACTGGGATAACCGAGAGAAAAGGGAAATCCTGAAAAAGTTTTCAATGGATAACACCCGTTGCATAATGGGAATAACCGAATCCATAATGGATTTTGCCATGCAACTTTCAAGCCTTGTTGGGCTGCCCCTCGACCATGTTGGGACAGCAGCCGTAGGCTTCAGGGTTGAATGGTTCCTGATAAAACACGCCCAAAAAATAGGCGAACTAATACCAAAAAGGATAGAGCAACCTTACCGCCCCTATGCTGGAGCCATAGTGCTAAGCCCGGAACCTGGTCTCCACGAGAACATCGCTGTTCTGGATTTTGCGGCAATGTACCCAAACATAATGATAACCTACAACCTGTCTCCAGACACTTATGTTTCGCCGAAAGAGCCCATTCCACCATGCGGGGTTTATGAGGCTCCAGAGGTTAAGCACAAGTTTCGAAGGGAGCCTTCCGGATTTTACAAAGAGGTTTTATCTTACCTCATCAATGTTCGAAACGAAATTCGTTCAAAGATGAAAGCTGTTCCTCTTGGAAGCGTTGAACATCGTGTTTTAGATGCTCGCCAAAAGGCTGTTAAGGTTATAACCAACGCCTCTTACGGTTATGCTGGATGGATTGGGGCAAGGTGGTACATTAAGCCCGTTGCTGAAGCCGCAACAGCGTGGGGAAGGCACACAATTCTAACAACCATTGAAATTGCCAAAAAGTGGGGGTTGAAGGTTGTTTACGGCGACACGGACAGCATATTTATAAGACATGAACCTGAAAAGGTCGAGAAATTCTCAAGAGAAATTGAAGAGAAACTTGGGTTAGAAATTAAGCCTGACAAAGTTTACGTGCGGATTTTCTTTACCGAAGCAAAAAAGCGTTACGCTGGGCTGCTTCCGGATGGAAGGCTTGACATTGTTGGTTTAGAGGTTATTCGCGGAGACTGGGCTGTTGTGGCAAAAAACGTTCAAGAAAAGGTTCTTGAAATTATTTTGAAAGAGCAGTCGCCGAGGAAGGCTGCAAAGTTTGTGCAGCAATTCATTTATGAACTTAGGCAGAAGCGCGTTCCCTACCGTGATTTAATAATTTGGAAAACGTTGACAAAGCCTCCGGAAGAATATGAGGTTAGGGCTTCACATGTCGAGGCTGCGAAGATGTTGGCGGAGAAGGGTTGGAAGCTTACGGTTGGCGACAAAGTGGGATATGTTGTTGTTGCTGGCAGCGGACGCTTATATGAGAGAGTTAAACCATGCATGTTCGCTTCCTATGACGAGGTTGACATAGAATATTATGTAACAAAGCAAGTTGTGCCCGCTGCCGCTAGGATTCTTGAGTGCTTCGATATAACTGAGGAACAACTGCTAACCTCAACTGTTGAGGAGAAGGAAGTTAGAAGGCTTACAGACTTTTTCGGCGCCTAGCTTCCGGCGACCTCTGAGAACGTTATAAGTTGGACGTTTAATGGCGATTTTACTGCTTCCGAAATGCGGGATGCAATAATTGTTTTTATGTTTTTCTCGCTGGCAACATCAACTATCCTCTGTGTTATGATGCCGTCAAAAATAATTGTGTCTACGCCTTCTATTTGCTGGAGTCTTTCAGCTAGTTGGCTTACAGGCAACCGTTCTATCTGCTCCAGCTTATCGTTTAGAAGAACAGCCTCCAATGTCCCTTCCAGTTCCTTGATTGTTTGAACAACCTCTTTTGGAAATTCCAGTTTAAGCTTTTCCCTTTTTGGTTTGAAAAGTTCTTCAACTGGAACCTTGGCTGCGAGGGATTCAAAAATTTCCTTGCAATTTAGCTCTTCAACTTCCATTCCTCTAGGCGCCCTTGCAACATACTTCACATTTGTAACTTGCAGAAGCTCTTTTAGAATGAGGTCTCCGCCTCTATCGCCGTCGAGGAAGGCTGTTGCCTCCTTTTCCTTGCAAAGTTTCTTTATTGTTTCTGGAACCTTGGCTCCCTCCATAGCTATTACATTAAGCAACCCGCACCGCATGAGGTTTATCACATCTGCTCTGCCCTCAACTAATATGATTTCCTTTGAACTGTCAATTTCTGGTCCCGCGGACAATTCTTCCGGTCCGTATTTTTCAACTTTTGCAACTTTGAGGGTTTCTGCGACCTCTCTGAAGACTTCGTCGACGGATGGCATTGCCTCAATTGTCCACTTGTGCAGAATTTCCTTGGCTCTGTCGATTATTGCTTTTCTTCTGGCTTCTCTCACGTCCTCAATTTTTTCTAGGATTACTTTTGCGGCACATGGTCCAACGCGGTTTATGCTTTCTATGCTTGCCGCGATTAGGGCTGTGGAGACTCTGTCCATGCTTGTTGGAATTGTTATTGTGCCTGTTGTTCTGTCATTTTTGGAGTGAAGCTCGATTTCTATTCTTCCGATTCTCCCTGATTTTTGCAGTTCTCTTAGGTCGAGTTCTGGTCCGAAAAGTCCTTCTGTTTGCCCGAAAACCGCTCCTATAACGTCTGGTTTTTCAACTACTCCTTCTATTTCGAATTTTGCATGTATGACATACTTTACGGTAAACGCTTGTGATGAACCCGTAAGCGTGCACCTCCTACTATTATGCTAGGTTAGTTTCAATTATGTGATGAGAGAATCGCTCTCAACACCGTCAACTCTGCAGTTGACCATTACTCTATATTACTTTTATGAATTACAAATCTTCCTCTTTAAGTTTTCCATGTAAGCGGCTAATCCTTCAACATCCTTAACTTCTCTACTGACAAGCAACGAAAGTTCACGCCAAAACGACAAGTTCGGGTTTATTCCAGTTTTCTCCAGTTGTTGTTTTAGTCTTTTCGTCAACTCTTTTCCTCGTCTGTCAAAATCCAGTAGGAGGATAACTTCTTTTGACCCTTGTTTTTCTATTTCAGAAACTGTTTCCAGCAGGGATTTTCCGCCTGTTTTTGCTGATAAGAGTTTTCCTTTAATGCCTAGAGCTCTTAACGTTGTTATGTCGTTTTTTCCTTCCACAATTATAGGGGTTCCTTTCGCGTTTTCCTCGGCTAACTGCTCTAATATTTTGAGAATTTTTTCCTCTTTCTCTTTAAGATGGGTTGACAAGTTTTTACCTTGAAACTTCAAAGCTTTTTACAACGTTTAAGCATTCTTTTGCTTCTTTGTCTGTTTCAAAGTATTTTCTGATTGGCTCCAAGATTTTAGCCAACTCTTTAGCTACAGCGTTTTTCAAGTCTTGGGGGTGGACTTTTCCTTGGCTGTATTCCCTTTCCAGCTCTTCATAATTTTGGAAACGCAGTGTGCCGCCGAACTTTGCTGGTCTTTCTATTTCGAATGTTTCTCTTTCATGGAATATCACGTGCTTTGCTATTTCCAGTATTGGGTTAAATTCTGTCTGTCTTTCTGGGCACCATGCCTTTTGCAGTTTCATTTTTATCTCCTCTTCGCTGTCGTGGATGAATATAGCTGTCCAAGGTTTTGATTTACTCATTTTGCTTGCCTCAACCTGCTCAAGCTTCGTTCTCGCTTTAAGCGTGACTGGTTTGGCTATTCCCATCAAGAGGTGGTGGTGAACAGCCACCGGCTTTTTCCATCCCATTTTTGGAAAGATTTCCCTTGCTAAAACATGTGCCTTGCGTTGGTCCATTCCGCCGTGGGGGATGTCGGCGCCTATTGTCTTCACGTCGACTGCTTGCATTGGCGCGTAAAAATATTGGGATAGGTCGAGTTTTTCAAATTCGCTTCTTCCCATTATCGTCATGCACCGTCTGCTTCTTGCAATCGTCATGTGCTTAGCGAAGCGGATGAGGTCCCGCCAATACTCATTGTTACCGTGGTATAATTCAGAGCCTAAAACAATTTTCACTCCTGGACAGAAAAATTTGAACGCTTTCTCGTAATATTTTGCTGCCATTAAAATTTTGTTCCAGTCTCCGCCCATCTTGTCATTTATGAAGCTGTGCCAGTCCGCCAAGTAAACTTGGCATCTCACTCCAGCCTTTAAGAAATCGTTTATTTTAAACCCGGAAATAACGAGGTTTCCCAAATGCAATAAGCCGGAGATTTCAAATCCTATGTAATGTCCTGGGTGCTCGTTGATTTCTAGAAGCTCCCTTAACTCGCTTTCAACTAGAATTTCCTCGGTTGGCGGTTTCTTGATTAAGTCAATCTTTGTTTCTATGTCCAAACCGCGTCAAGCCTTCCAACATTCTATGCGGAGGCTAAACTTAAAAGTTGTTTCTTAGTTAGTATAGCATGTGCATCTGGGGAAGCTACGTTTGTCTTTGTCCACAATATGGGCATTCCTCTGAAGCTATTGGAATTTCTTTGTTGCATCTTACACATCTTTTTAGGAATGATTTCGGCATCTCCGTTTGTCTAGGAGCTAACTTTTCATAATCTTGGTTCCACGCCACGGCGAAGGGAATTGATAAAGCTATTCCCAATAGCAAGCCGCTCCAAAAATCGTTGTTGGTCATGCGTAACCACAAGGTTATGGGTGTTGATGTGGGCGCAAGTACAAGCCCAAAATCTAAGATAACTATTACAGTAGTCAGTAAGGCTGTTGCTGTGACAAACTTAGACCATCTCTTTCGATTAGCGTGAAAAAGCCATAAGAAATATGCTGGATTAAACCAAAAACTCATTTCTTTAACGTCTTTTACCCAAGGATTTCTTTCAAGTTGAATAGATACAACGATATATTCTAGGCAAAAAAACAAGAGGAAACAACAGGCGCAAGCAAGAAATGATAGGAGGGCTATACTCATAACAGAGTACACCCACACCTCCCCGCTTCCGCCGCATGTCGGGCATTCACGGTAACCTTGCACCCATGTGTCTTGATTGAAATCATACCACTTACCCCATATTTCACCGCTACCGTTGCATTTAGGACATACAATAAGATGTGTGAACCCCGCGAAGTAAAAGCCCACAACAAAAGTTAAAATTAAAATTGGTATGAAGACTTTGAAACCGAACAGCATACCTCCCCATTAAAATAACGTTTTTCCCAAAATTATCTTTTCGGTTTCTCCGCAAATCAAATTATCGCGGGCGTTTGTTTCCCACGATACCTATCACTTAACTTCATTGTGGAGCCACACGCTCCTCTTGGTTAAGCTCTCTCCGGCGTGGGAGGTTTTGCGCCCGCGCCCACCGTGTCCCATGCTTGGGTAAACCCGTCTTCATTGGTTTTAGCCTTTGTTGGGTCCGTCTGCATGGATTTGTCGGTGGGGTTAGGAAGGCTCTGTATGGTCATTGCCGAATCATAGTTTTGGCGTGCGTTAAGTTAAATGTTGCTGTTTCATGTGTTTTTGATTTGAAAATCAACCAATAGGGGCTACCCCCTCTAGATTTTTCTTGGTATAAGCGTTTCTAGGTCTATTTCGAAGGCTGCTGTTGGGTTTTCCAGTTCAAAATTGTTTAGGACTTCGGGGTGAATTTCGCCTAAAAAGCCTATTTGCTTGTTTTTTGCGTGTATCGCGGCTGTTCTGCCTTCTAAGAAGCTTGGGTGTTTTGCGGCTTTGATTTGCCAGTTCTTCAAGCCCAGATTTGAGAGTAAAGCCTCAACAGCGGATTTCATCTCTGTGAAGTTTGCTGTTGAATGGGATGAGACAGCAGCCACGTGAAGCCTTCTTTCGCACATTGTTTCGAGTTTTAGGTTGATTTTGGCGACGTCTGAGACTTCGAAGAGCCTTTGAGGGAAGCTTTCATGTTTGTTTTCAGCCAAGTTCTTAACTAAGCATGGTAGGAGAAGCTGCCGCATTATCGTATATTCTTTTGAAACTGGGTTGGCTAGTTTAACTGGCTGTTGTGGCTTCATCCTCATGAAATCGTAGTGGAGGCGTTCGTTTGTAAGTGTGAAGTTCATAACTTCCAAATATCCTAAACCAGTCATTATTTGGCGGACAGTGTTTGCTAGTCTGTTGGCTGGGTGCTGTTCTCCAACGGTTATCGCGGCTGGGATTGTGGGCTTAAGCTTGTAATAGCCGTAGCCTATGGCGACTTCCTCAACTAAATCCGCCTCGTGCATTATGTCGATTCTGTAGGCTGGATAGGAAACTTCCAGAACGTCTTTCCCCACTTTTTTCGCGTCCAATCTGCATTTGCGTAGGCATTTTATGGTTTCTGCCTCTGAAAGCTTCAAACCCAAAAGCTTGTTTGCGTAGCTAACTCTTAGCGTCATTTTTTCGGGTTCCAGGTTTGGCGAAATGATGGTTTTGTCTGGGTATTTCACGTAAACCTTTTCCAGTGTGCCTCCCATGTCGGCTAGGGCTGTTGCCAGTATGTTTAGGCTTTTTTCCACAGCCTCGTAGTTTGTTCCCGTAACATCCAAAAACAGATTTTTTGTTTTGGTGCTTACGCGTGTTAGTTCGCCGTTTATTATGGGCGGCATTGACAAGACTGCTCCGTTCCTGTCTATTAGAAGCGGGTATTTCGGAGACCAGTCTATTATGTGGCGGTAGGCTATTCCCTTCTCGTGTTTCTCCAAAATCTCCTTCAAGTTCATTTCTTCAGTCTTTCCCAACGGAACAAACTTCACGCTTGTAGGCTCAACAGCCGTGTAGGTGAAAGGCGGCTTAACAACATCCAAATTATGAATTCCTATAGAAACCTTCTTTCTGTCTCTGCCAACTCCCCAGTGGAGGTCCTCTTGCATATCCATCAATTCAACAATTGAATCCTCGTCTAACTCCAAATTGTAAACGGATGCTGCGAGCATAAAGGGTCTAACTTTGGCTACCGCCTCGTCCACGAAAAGCGTGATTTTAGGCTCTTTCGCCTCGTATTTTGGAACGCCCTCTTCCATTTCCATGAAGCCTTTTAGGGCTCTGGCGACGCCGGCGTAGCTGCAGAAGTCTATGCGGTTCGGGTTGTACTCCACTTTAACATAGTCTTCGCCAATCTCTTCTATGTCGAAGCCTATCCATGGCAGTTGCCTAACAAGTTCTTTAACCGTGATTTTTCTGCCTAAAAACTTGGAAATTTTCCCTTCATGAAGCGTGATTACTGGCATAAGGGTGTCCTCCTAAGCCACTCTAAATTGTTGGCATAAAGAAGCCTAATGTCATCCAGCCCCAACTCGATCATGGCTAGACGCTCCAAGCCTCCGCCCCAAGCCAAAACAGGACATTTTATGCCCATCGGCGCAAGAACTTCTGGCCTAAACAAACCCATTCCGCAGAGTTCCATCCAACGCCCAAGTTTTGGGTGGTAGACCATGGCTTGGGCTGAAGGCTCTGTGTAAGGGAAGTAGCATGGCCAGAACTCTATTTTCTTTAATCCGAACTTTGTGTAGAAGGTTTTTAGTGTTCCCATTAGGTCTTTGAGGGTGACGTTTTCGCCTACAACTATGCCTTCTATTTGGTGGAATTCAGCTATGTTTTTGTAGGTTACCTGTTCGTTTCTGTAAACTCTGTCTACGGAGAAAACTTTTATCGGCGGCTTTTTGTGTGTTGAAAGGTACTTTATTGTTTCAGCTGTTGTATGCGTTCGCAGAACAAGCCTTTTCGCTTCTTCTGGGCTCCACTTGTAACCCCAGCCTTTTGAGCCTGTTATCCAACCGTCTTCGTGGGTTTTGGCGACTGCGTCCACGATTTTTTTGGAGGGTAAACGCCCAACTTTTGGATTAGCCAAATAGAAGGTGTCCATCATTTCTCTGGCTGGGTGGTCTTGAGGCTGAAAAAGCGCGTCAAAGTTCCAGAAGGCTGTCTCCACTAATGGTCCGCGGATTTCCGTGAAACCCATTTCGAGGAAGATTTCGCGGGCGCGTTGGATGATCTGTTGTAGTGGGTGCATTTTGCCTGGGAAAACTGGTGGTGTTGGCGCTGTTACGTCGAATTTTGCTAGTTTTGTTTGTCGCCATTTTTTGGTTATTATGAGTTCTGGTGTTAGCTGGGTTATTTCCTCAACAACCTTTAACCCTTTTTGGAGTGTGTCCCAGCCTTCTGGTGTGAGTTCAAGTGTGCGCTGTGTCTTTTCCTCTAACTTTATTAGTTTGCGTCTTTTCAGCATTGTTAGCGCTTCTAATTGTTCCTTGCTTAGTTCTTCAACGGCAACCGCGCCCTTTTCAGCTATTAAGCTTAGCAGTTTTTCGTCGCTCCCAAACGGAGGCTCCTTATCCACTTTCAAAATGCAACTTTTACCTTTCACCGAAGCCCAGTTTTTTCTGCTTAACCATCCCAACGCGATGGGTATGAACGTACTTTCAAGTTTAGTTTCCTTTGCGGCTTCTTCCACGGTTGCCTTTTCGCCTAGTTTTAGAGCTGCGCGGAGCAAGCGTCTTTCTGGCAGCCCAACACGCGCGTATTGTTGCCCCTCTTTGTTTAAGGTGGCGATTGTCCTCTTTTTTTCGTGGATGGCTACGAGTTTCTTTGCTGATAATGTTAGAGCTGCGCGCATGACGGCGGAGTGGGCTAAACCGCTTTTTGCAACAACTTCGTCAACTGGGGCTTTGCCGCCTAGCTCTTTTAGGGCTATTAGGGTTTTTTGCTCATGTGAACGTAGGCGAAGCTCACTCATGTTCTTTTTCTCCTTTTAGGTTTTGGCGCGTTTTTGGCTGAATGATTTGGTGTTGTTGACTTAAAAGCTCTTGTAAAATTTTTAAACTATTCTCTTTTCCGCCGCGAGAAAACTTGTTTGCGTTTATGTAAATTGGCGGGGCATCCCTTCACCATCAGCAACAAGAAATGTGAAAATAATATTTATGGGTTGTTCCTTTTGAAAGGGCAAAGCGGTCTGTTCAATGGGTTTTCGCATAAAACTTAATACGTTTTCGCGGAATTGTATAAGGAAGCTGAATGGAGAATTAGGCGGCGAATCGCTTGGCTGGCGAAGAAAGGAACGAGATGATTGTTACTCCGTGGGAAGTCAGAGGCAAAGTTGACTATGAACGTTTAATACGCGAGTTTGGCACGCAACCCCTAACAGATGAGCTGCTCAAAAGAATAGCGAAATACACGGGTGAGCTTCATCTTCAGCTTAGAAGGAAGCTTTTCTTTTCCCACCGCGACTTAGACACAGTCCTAGACCTTTACGATAGGGGAGTAAAATTTGTTTTATACACTGGTAGAGGTCCGTCTGGACCAGTTCATATCGGGCATTTGGTTCCGTGGATTTTTACGCGTTATCTTCAAGAAAAGTTTGACACTAGGCTTTATTTTCAGATGACTGATGACGAGAAGTTTTTGGTTGATGACGAGCTTGAGCTTGAGGACACGAAAAGGTTTGCTTACGAAAACGCTTTGGACTTGATTGCTTTGGGCTTCGAGCCGGAAAACACGTTCATAATCTTTGATGTTCAGGACATGGGTTTGCTCTACGACATCGCCTTGGAGGTTGCGAAACGCATAACCTACTCAACGGCGAGAGCCACATTTGGCTTTCAGGAAAGCACGAACATAGGGTGGATTTTTTGGCCAGCAATACAAGCTGTGCCATGCTTTATTCATGCAAAGCTTACCGGCGAAAATGTTCCAGCGCTTATTCCAGCCGCCATAGACCAAGACCCTTATTGGCGTGTGACCCGTGACATAGCCTCTAAACTTGGCTATTACAAGCCAGCGCAGATGCACTGCCGCTTCTTGCCGGGACTGGGCGTGGGCGGGAAAATGAGCGCTTCAGAGCCTGAAACCTCCATATTCACCATAGACCCGCCTGAGGTGGTTAAGCGTAAGATTTGGAACGCCTTTTCAGGTGGGAGGGCGACGGTTGAGGAGCAGAAGAAGCTCGGCGGAGACCCCGGCATCTGCACAGTTTTCCAATACTACTATTACCTTTTTGAAGAAGATGACAAACGGCTAGCGGAGAGGGAGCGGCGGTGCAGAAGCGGCGAGTTGTTGTGTGGCGAATGCAAAACCGAACTAACAGAAAGAGTCAACAAATTCCTTATTGAGCATAGAAGAAAACGGGAGAAAGCAAAAAACAAAATAGAAAAATACCACCTAAAACGCTAATTGTTCTCTAAATAAATTTCCTCGTCGGTAATGAGCGGTTACCCATAGATTCCATATCACACATGACCACTTGATTTTTAAAGGCCTATTCTCCGAATTATTCGTTTTATGGATTCTGCGAGAACTTTGTATGAGTAAAATCCGACTGAAATTATGATGGCAATTGTTATTATTCCTTCGAGTGAAAATAAATTTTCTATCGCAATCTCCTTGATTAGAAATAAGAGCCCTGCTGACGCAAAGAGAATTATCTGCACATATTTTTCGATGGTGATGGCAATTGGCTTATCCATATTTAAGGGACCATTTAGAAAATATTTTTTATTATCTTTACCTAGGGGATATAGCCAGAAAACACCTTTAATAGTAAAAGAGTCGGCAATCAAATGACTAACAAAACCAATTACTATACCTAGCGTTAGAAACAAACTGTTGAATAGCAGATAAGTTAAAATCATTATCACAATCAAAAACCACAGGTTATGTAAGACTTTCCTGTGAACATTTCCCATGTGCCAAGAAATTTGCATTCTCCAATCGATGTCTGGTAAAAAAGCTGCAAATCCAGTTAGGAAGACAAAGCCGAAATCCAAATCTAAAAAATAATAAAATAAAGTGCCTAGAAACAAGCCAAAGGCAGTATGCGTTAAAAGCTTCATTTAATCAACTCAGTAAGTACCTTTCTACTTCTAGAACTTCCCTAATCTTTTTCTTGTTTTTTACTTACGGTTGCATAGCTTGACGCCACAGAGAATATTCCGTAGATTACAGAGTAAATCAGTATGATTATGCTTACTGCAAATATAATGCTTGACAGTGGTTGAAAAGTAGTTATCTGCCAGATTCTCCATGAACTTAAAGCGCCTTGAAGTTTATTTCTCTCATCCACTGAGCTTGTTTGTCCTAATCTTTCTTCTAATCCATCAATGACGGATGCTGGATACCACTGAAGAACAAGACCAACAATTAGAAGCACCGCACCAGTTGCAAATAGGATTTTGAATCGATTTCCGTTTTGAAACATGAAACTATTTTTAAACCTTGAAACTATAAAAAATTAACGCCGTGATTAAATGAACGGTGTAATGCGATTTATACCCCTAATCAACAAGTTAAATTTGGTGGATTCTAGCCGAAAATCAGATATTTGGCGTTAGATGTTATTAGCCTTTAATGGTGGTTGCCGTGTCGGGTAAAGAAACCGTTAGTGTAGACGTGTCTTCGGCTTATAGGCTTCTTCATCCCATGCATACCGTCCTCGTCTCATGCATCGGCAATGCTGGAAAACCGAATATTATAACTTTGGCTTGGGCTATGCCAACATCCATAACGCCGCCTCTCGTCGCCATAAGCGTCGCGCCAAAAAGACACTCCCACATGCTAATTGAGGAGACAAAAGAGTTTGTCGTAAACATTCCAACGATGGAAATCCTTAAAGAAACGTTTTATTGCGGAAGAACAAGCGGAAGAGACCGCGACAAGTTTAAGGAAGCAGCCCTAACGCCTTTGCCAGCCAAAAAAGTTAAGCCGCCCATAATAAAAGAATGCGTCGCCCACCTAGAATGCAAACTCCACAGCAAACACGCCACAGGCGACCACACAATTTTCGTAGGCGAAATAGTCGAAGCCTACGCAGACAAACAAGCCTTCAAAAACGGCGAATACAATTTAGAAAAAGCAAAGATGGTTTTCCACCTAGGCGGAAGCAACTTCGCAACCCTAGAACCAAAAGTACACACGCCAAAAATCTAAAGCGTGTAGCTTTCACCAGCCTTCAGCACAACAACCTTAACCCGTGGCGTTTTCTCCCTAACAAACTTAACGAACTCGTCTGCTGACTGCGCCAGAACTGGAAAAGTCCCATAGTGCATTGGAACCGCCACCTTAGGCTTAAGCAGTGAAACAGCTTCCGCGGCTTCCCTCGCGCCCATAGTGTAAAAGCCCCCTATGGGAACCATGGCTAAGTCTGGCTTGTAAAGCTCCCCGAAAAGGCTTAAGTCGCTGAAAAGCCCGGTGTCGCCCATATGATAAATCCTCTTTCCTTCACCTTCAACTATAACTCCCGTCGGTGCGCCCTTCGAGGCTGTGTGAGTCGCGTGAACAACCGTAAGCTTTACTCCACCAACTTCCGCGCTGCCGCCGATGTTTAAGCCAACAACATCGCTTACGCCATTTTCTTGTGCGTAGTTGCCAAGTTCAAAGGTAGCCACGAAAACAGCCTTTGTCCTCTTGCATATTTCAACTGCATCGCCTAAATGGTCGTCGTGGTCATGAGTAACATAAACCACATCCGCTTTGGCTATTTCCGAAGCCTTAATTGGAGACGAGGGGTTTCCGTCAAGCCACGGGTCGATCAAAACAGTTTTTCCAGCAACTTCAATTTTGAAAGCTGAATGCCCAAACCACGTAACCTTAGCCATTTGCCGCTCACCACTTCACCAACACTCTTTTAAACTATAAAACATTAGCGTTTTAGCGTTAATAAAAGTCAAGCGTGACTTTAATGAACCATTACGATGATGAGGCGATTGAAAAGTTTAGGCTTTCTGGAAAAATCTTGCGCGAAACACGAGAAGAAATAAAACATTTTGTGAAAGAAGGCATGCCAATAATAGAAGTCTGCGAAAAAGCCGAGGCGCTCATCCGCGAAAAAGGAGGAAAACCAGCATTTCCATGCAACGTTTCAATAAACGAAGTTGCAGCCCACTACACTTCACCGCCAAACGACGACAAGCGAATACCGGAAAACTCCATAGTAAAAGTTGATATAGGCGCTCATGTTGACGGCTACGTCACAGACACAGCCATAACAATAAACTTAAACCCAGAATACCAAAGCCTAACAGAAACAGCCGAAAAAGCCCTAAAAGCAGCCATAGAAAACATCCGGCCAAACATCTCCACATCAAAAATAGGCGCCCTAATAGAGAAAACAATAAAATCCAGAGGCTTCAAACCAGTCTCCAACCTGACCGGGCATCAGGTTGGGCGGTATCTTGTGCATGCTGGCACATCCATACCAAACATTTCGCAAATAACCTTCTCCAAAATCAAACTCGGCGAAGTATACGCCATAGAACCCTTCGTAACTCTCCCCGACGCGGTAGGCAGAGTTGAAGACAGCGCAGAAGTCACAATCTTCCGCTACCTCAAACCAAAACCGACGAAAAACCCCTACGCAAAAAAACTTCTAAAGCACATAGAAAATAACTTTAGGACACTGCCCTTCGCTGAACGCTGGCTAACAAATATAATGCCTAAGCAACATCGTCAAGAAGCCCTCAAAGAACTCTTATCCTCAAAGGCTATAATGGGCTATCCAGTCTTTATAGAGATAAGCAGAAAACCCGTAGCCCAAGCAGAACATACAATTTTAGTAACCGAAAACGGATGCACAATCTTAACCTAGAAGGGAAAACCCTCTCTCGCTTTCTCCTTAACCTCTCTGAAAATCGCTGTTATAAGCATCTTATCATTACATTTCTGGCAAGGCTCAACTTCTTTAAAGATATAGTCACCGCGCTGAAACTCCCTAACGCTTTTGAAGCCGCATTTTTTACATTCAATTGTTGTTGTGATTGGAGGCAGTTCAATTCTTAAATGTAACAAGCGCCTTCTCATTTGGAGCAACATATATGCGGACACCGATGCTGCAAAGAATCCTATAACTATCAAGTACATTGCGAAGTCTGGGTGTTCGGGATAGGCGTAAACTGCAAGGGCAAGAGCCGCGAGTGAAAACGCCAAAGTTATGAATATTATCACTAGTACAAACGAGGAAATTTTGGTTGAAGCCGAAGATGAAGCCTTGCTCATTCCGCAACCTCCCTATTGCCCAATGCCAATTGTGTTGCCAACCCCCGTAATGATTATTTTATCACCCTCTTTAGTCCTCTCCAAAATAACTTGCTTTATCCTCTCTATAGCCTTATCAACCGCATCAAAAATTTCCTTCCGCATCGGCGAAACCGCGTCGCCAATATCCTCCTTAATTATAACAGCATTTATCGGAATGCGATACTTCAAAATAGTCTCCTCAATCTTAAACTGGTCGACACCCGGCCCACCTATGGCTGCACCAACACCTTCAGCTACCTCGCCAACTTCTTCACCTTCAAGTTTCAAAGCAGCATCGATCATGATTATGTTCGCAATTTTACCCTCATTCTCCTCAATAACCGTTTTAATGGCGTCTCCAGGCTTGCCAACATTTCCCCCCGGGCCTTCAGCTTTGATAACATATGCTGTGCGTCCTTCTATTGGCACTGTTGCAACAACACAGTCTTTTGATATTTTTCTCTTTTCATATCCATGCATTAGTTTCGCCGCCACTAATGCCCCTGCGCCGTCGCCTATCGGTTGCCCATAGGCAAAAGCTTTTAACGCGCTGGCGTAGGCTTCCGCTTCTCGCATGACAAGGGGCAGTATCATCTGTATTTGCATGATTATGTAGAGGCTTAGGGTTTTTTTACCCAACAAGTAATAGTGCCTTATCACCTTGTAAATATAGTTCAACGCCATCGCAGCCTCAAGCGTATTTTCCAAATTATTTGTTTGCGTTTCATCCGCTGCTGGAGCCATCATCTTTACTTCATCTTTGAATCGGGTATCCCTAACGTCAAGAATATGCTCAAGCTTCCAAACCACACCTGCAGGGTCTAAACTTTGAGGCGATATTGTGAAATACTCCAAAAACCTGTCAACCCTAGCCGCGGGATCTGTCTGCGGCTTCCCAATCTCCTTTATAGTCTCTATCGCTATCCTTCTTCCCTCGTCTTTTATATATCTCAGCTTGTAAAGCGAACCTTCAACTTCCCTAAGCATAACATACATTTGGATTCTTTGTCCGTAAAAAATGAAAACTACAAAAATTATGTAGAAGAGCAGGTTAAATATCCAAGAGTATTCTCCGAAAGGCTCCTGACCAATCTGACTCTGCAACGCTGAAACTGCCGTCGCTAGCTGCACAAGCTCACCTTTCGAGAAACTATAAAACGCTTAGTTATAAGTTTTAGGTAACTCCACTACAAATTTTAAAATCAATAATAAGTGGGGCTGCCAGCTTTCCCGGGTTCGCGTGGCCGAAGACCACACTACAACC
>JBNAVK010000009.1:0-34536 GCA_049700435.1 Candidatus Bathyarchaeales archaeon | reverse complement strand
TTATTTCCTCGAGGATTTTTGGCATGGCTTGACCGGTTTTTGCTTGGATTAAGTAGTCCGATATTCCTTCCTCAGTTAGAGGGGTTGGTTCAGCGTTCACCTCGATTATGGTTACTGGAACATATTTTCCTTCTTTTTTCAGCACTCTTTGCCTAGCTATTCTTGGAAGTTCGGCAAAGGGGTAAACCACTGCTGAGGTTCCACAGATAAGCATAAGGTCGCATTTTGCCACTTCTTCAAGCGACCGTGTTAGGACATCCCTTGGAATTGGTTCTCGAAAATATACCACATCGTACTTTAATGCGCACTTACAAATTGGGCAGAGAGGAGGCAGCTTTCCTTCTTTCCTTAACCTCTCTAAGTCGAATTCTTTAGAATCAAATCTGCTTCCACAGTTCAAGCATCTTAATTTGAAAGCGTTTCCATGATACTCTAGGACGTTTTTGCTTCCCGCCTTCTGGTGAAGGTTGTCAATGTTTTGAGTGATTACACATTTTATAATTCCCATTTTTTCCAATTCAGCTAATGCATAATGACACGGGTTAGGCTGTGCCCTCGCCAAATCTCCCAACAAAGAGGGGCCACTTAACCTTTCTTCCCAATATTCCTTTGGATTCGCCAGAAACTTGTAATAGGTTTGATAGGCTTTTCTCTCCGCTTCAGGGTTCAAAGTCCAAATTCCCGACGGTCCTCTAAAGTCTGGAATACCTGATTCTGTGGAAACTCCTGCTCCGGTAAGGGCAATGGCATATTCTGAGTTCACTAAGTCTCTGGCTGCTCTCTTAATTAGCTCTTCCATAATAGGAAAATTAAAAGCTTGAGCCAATTAATAAGAAATTTGCTTCCAGCTTCCAGAATGCCTTTTGATGCCTTCGTCTATTTCTCTGGACATTACGTTTGTGAATTAGAAACTTGTTGCCTCTGCCAAAAGGTTACAGAAGGCTTTTTTAGTTGTGTATTTATTTTTCCTAGATTCAGAGTATGTTTAGGATGTTGCGTTATGAAGCCTTTGCCTAAGGAGTTCGACGTTATAGCCATTGAACGTAAGTGGCAGAAGCTTTGGGAAGAGATGGGCGTTTACCGCTTTGACTGGGAAGACCACAATCGCCCAACTTTTAGCATTGACACACCTCCGCCTTATCCTTCAGGCGAGTTTCACATGGGAAACGTTCTAAACTGGACATACTTCGACATAGTTGCCCGCTACAAGCGTATGAGAGGTTTTAACGTTTATTTTCCGCAGGGCTGGGACTGCCACGGGTTAGGCATTGAGGTGCAGGTTGAAAGGGAGCATAAAATTAAGAAGAGGGATGTTCCGCCAGACAAGTTCAGGAAATTATGCGAGAAGCTTGTTGAAAAATACATTGCAATGATGAAAGAAGGCGTTGTGCGCTTAGGCTGCAGCGTTGACTGGACAACCGAATACCGCACTATGGACCCTGATTATTGGAAGCGCACGCAACTAAGCTTCATAATCCTATATAATAAGGGTTTTATGTACCGGGGCAAGCATCCAGTCAACTGGTGTCCTCGCTGCGAAACAGCAATTGCAGACGCTGAAGTTGATTATGAAGAGAGGGAAGGCACCCTTCACTACATCAAGTTTCCTTTAGAAGGAAGCAACGAACATTTACTCATAGCCACCACGCGCCCAGAATTCATACCAGCATGCGTCGCGGTGGCGGTACATCCAGAAGACGATAGATTCAACAAGTACATAGGCAGAAAAATAGCAGTTCCACTCGTCAACCGAACGGTTGAAATAATTCCAGACGAGGGCGTCGATCCTTCCTTTGGCACAGGCGTGGTGATGATATGCACCTACGGTGATAAGGAAGACGTGAAAACCGTGATTAAGCATAAACTTCCAGTGATAGCGCTGTTGAAAGAGGACGGCAAAATAAGTAGTAATGGCGGAAAATACGCTGGCTTAACCATAGAACAAGCAAAGGAGACTATAGTGGAAGATTTGAGGGCTGCGGGGCTTTTGGAGAAAACTGAAAAGATTAGCCAAGAGATAGGTGTCTGCGACAGATGCGAAACCCCAATTGAAATTCTTGAGCTTCCCCAATGGTTTATGAAAACCAGAATCCTAACAGACAAGGTGGAAAAAGCAGCCAACGAGATTGTCTGGTATCCTGAGCACATAAAAACCCGCCTAATAGACTGGGCGCGCTCCCTAGACTGGGACTGGGTGATAAGCCGCCAACGCGTTTTCGGAACACCCATACCAGCATGGTACTGCAAAAACTGTGGCGAAACAATAGTGGCTAAAGAAGAATGGGTTCCAGTAGACCCAAAATTGGAAAAGCCAAAGATAAATGAATGTCCAAAATGCGGCGGCAAAGACTTCATTCCCGAAAAGGACGTTTTTGACACATGGATGGACTCATCCATATCATGCGCCGTGCACGCTGGCTGGCCAGAGAGAGAAGATTGGAGACGGCTTTTTCCAGCGGACTTGCATCCCTCTGGGGTTGACATAATCAGAACATGGGCTTACTATCTGGTGGTTAGGCACCTCGCATTGTTTGATGAAAAACCATTCAAAAGCTGCCTTATAAACGGCATGGTTTTGGGTTCAGACGGCAGAAAAATGAGCAAATCGCTAAAAAATTACGTTGCAGCTCCAGAAGTGCTGGACAAGTACGGAACAGACGCGGCTAGACAATGGGCTGCAGCCGGCGGAGCAACGGGCTCAGACATTCCATTCCGCTGGCCAGATGTTGAGTATGGGCGAAGGTTTTTGACGAAACTTTGGAATGCCGCAAAATTCGTTGGCGCTCAACTGAAAGATTATAAGGTTGGCGAAAAAGGCGAGTTGCAGCTTTTGGATAAGTGGGTTCTAAGTAAGGCGGAGAAGATGACGCGTAAGGTTACAGAAGCTTTAGAGAAGTGTCAATTTAATATTGCCGTAGAAGAGGTGCGCAATTTTGCTTGGCACATTTTCTGCGATCAATATATTGAGGCTGTTAAGGATAGACTTTACAAACCAGAAGTTTACGGAGAAGAGAAACGGAAAGCAGCCCAGTTCACACTTTACACCGTCCTCTATAGAATATTGCAACTGCTGGCTCCAATAACGCCGCACATAACCGAAGAAATTTATCAGAGCCTATACGCTGATGCTGTTGGACAAAAAAGTCTGCAACTAACGTCTTGGCCAGAACCAGAAGCGGAAAAGATTGACGAGGAAGCTGAACGGGACGGGGACTTGATTACTGCTGTGATAAATGAAGTTAGGCGTGAGAAGGCGGAGAAACGGAAACCGCTAAACGCCGTGATTAAGAAGTTGAGGATTTACGCTGGCAAGAGCAAGTATGCAAGTCTCCTAAGCGAAAACAAAGAGGACATAATTGGAACATGCAAAATCGTAATGTTAGAGATTCTTTCAGAAAAGGGCAAGGGCAGACAAGTTCAAAACTATCCCGAAATAAGCTTTATCAGCGAATACTAACTTGTTATGTCTTGGCTATGCTCTTTCTAACTTCTTCTACAAGCCTGTCAATTTCCTCTTCTGTATTGTAGAAGTGCGGTGAAACTCTTATTCCATGCGCCCTAGCCGAGACAATTATGCCTTTTTCCGCAAGTCTCTTTGTTGTTTCTAGGGGTTTGTCTATTTTGAAGTTGACTATGCCACTGCGAAATTGCCTCTCCTCTGGCGTTTGAAGCTCCAGCCCCAAGCCCTTAACAACCTCCATAAGATGGTCGGTGAGTTCAAATATTCTCTTTTCAACATTTTCTACACCGAAATTCAGCAGCATTTTTAGGGCTTCTTTTGCGCCTACAAAACTTATTTGGCTCGGCGAGCCCATTTCGAAACGGCTTGCGGTATCCGCAAGCTTCAAACTCCAAATGTCCCAAAAATCTACAGTGTCAAAGATTTCTTGTTTAACGCTTGCCCAACCAACGAAAGGCGGCTCAAACTTTTCAATAAGCTCTTCTCTAACGTAGAGGTAGCCGGCTCCAGGCGGGCTTAGAAGCCATTTGTAGCATGCGGTGGCTAGGAAATCCACGCCGTCTTTTTTTACGTCTATTGGTACGGCGCCAGCAGATTGTATGGCGTCCACGATGAGGTAGGCTCCGTGTTCATGGGCTATTTGGCTTAAAGCCTTCAAATCGTTTCGGAAACCATTAGCGTATTCAACGTGGCTTACTGCAACAGCCACCGTTTTGTCGTCCACAGCCTTTTCCACATCTTCCAGCAGTATTTTTCCGTCAACACTCTTCACATAATCAACTTTGACGCCTAAGCCTTTACGCAGCCAAGGATAAACCACAGATGGATACTCCAAATCTGTTGTAACCACCTTTGCGCCACGCGAATAATGGAGAACGTTTGCGGCGATGTTTAAGCCCATGGAAGTGTTTTCGACGAGGGCTATCTCCTCTGTTTTCGCGCCGATTAGCTTTGCAAACAACGTTTTTCCGCAGTCGTTCCACTCGTTTGAGGTTTCCCAGAAATTAGAAGATTCATATACATACTTGTTGATGGCGTCGGCGACTGACTTTGGAAGCGGAGAATGCGCAGCATGATTCAAAAAAACTTTATTTCTTGTTATGGGAAATTGTTCCCGAATCTTCTCAAGGTCTTCCATTCAGACAAGCCTTCGTTATGTGCGGTAAATTAAATTAATACCATCAGTTATTAAACATCTTGGGTATACAATGAGTGAAGTAATGGTTGTAACAACGCCAGAATTGCCCGGATACGAAATTGTTAAGGTTTTGGGTCCAGTTCACGGCTTAACCGTCAGAACCAGAGGTGTAGGCGGAAAAATCGTTGCAGGTATAGAGGGGATTTTCGGAGGGGAAGTAACCGCCTACACTTCAGAATGCGAAAAGGCTAGGCAAGAGTCTTTGAGGAGGCTTATCGAAAACGCAAGAAAAATGGGCGCTAACGCCGTCATCGGCGCGGATTTCGAAACAAGCGACATACTTCAGGGAACAGCCACAGTCTTCGCCGCCTACGGAACAGCCGTAATAGCAAAACCGAAGGATACAAAATTGTAGTGCAACAAAAGTAGGCATTCAGAATCTTTAGAGATTGGTTATTTATTTGTAGTCGTTTAGGAATAAAATCTGGTATTCCTGCTTTAAGTTATCCATGTTTTCTCTCATTTCTTTTTCTGGTTTTTTAAATAGAGCTTTGCAATTGCAGATTTTAGATGTGGCTAAAACGTAGCAGTCTGTAAGGGCTAGACCGTGGCTGAGTTTTGCTTTGCCAACTTCCACAGCTAATTCTGCGTTTTCACTTGGAATTATGGTCGTTGGCAGTCTGTACAACCATTCAATAAACTTTGAAGCTACAAGTTGCGGGTTCTCCATTCTTAGCTTATGATAAAGTCTAGTAGCCACATAATATGTTTCCGCCAAAATTGGATGAGGTAATAAACTTTCCAACTTACCAGCCAACAACGCGGAGAAAACGGCTTCCGCTTGTTCGTGAAAATCGCCTTTAAGATCCATGTACTCTATTATGACGCTTGTATCCATCACAACCCTAGTCAACCACAACACCCAAATCTCTGAGAAGTCTTTTCGTCTTATCACTTGTCTTTTTCGCTTCATGCAACAAAGGCTCCGTAACCTTTGAACCCACCGAAACAAAAGCTTCTTTAGGCGGTTCCTGCAAAGGCTCCAAAATTATCCTTTTTCCTTCAACTTGCACTCTGAGAACTGTGCCTGGAACTAGGCTGAGTTTGTCTCTGGCTTGTTTTGGAATGACAACTTGCCCCTTCTTGGAAACCATGGTTTTTGACATGTTATCACCAGCAAATTGTAAGAACACCATCTTACTTAAGTCTTACCATTCATAAAATGTGCTTCATCTTAAACAAGCCCATTTTTCCTTTAACAGCCTCTTCAATTCGCTGAGGGTGTTCTCAACCTTTTTTCGGCAGCTAGGCGGCTCAACTGGTGGAGCATAAGGCTCTGTAACATCTATTTCTTTTAAGCCGACTACACCAGCAACAAGCGCATACCAGCATGGCGGCAAAACTTTTGGGTTGTATCCGCTTCCAGGCATCAAAATAAGCCTTCCACCACAAACCCTATCGGCAGTTTCTCTAATTAAACTTGATATTCCAAAAAAGCCCTTAACAGTCAAGCCCAAATCGCCGAGCATGTCCGCGAAATGCAGGTCGCTTCCGCCGTTTGCAACAATTATTTCGGGTTTAAACTCTTCAGCCAACGGAACAAAAATCTCTTTCAAAGCGTATAGGTATGTGTCGTCTCCCGTTCCAGGCGGAAGGGGCACATTAACATTGTAGCCCTCGCCGGCACCCTCTCCAATTTGCCAAACAAATCCCGTTCCAGGATAAATTGTGTGGGGGTCTTGATGTAGGGATATGAAAAGCACTGTTGGGTCTCGGTAATATATGTCGCTTGTTCCATTCCCAAAATGCACATCATAATCCAAAACCAGAAAACGTTTAACTCCATGTTCAGCCCGTAAATACTCGATTAAAACTGCGATGTCGTTGAAAAGGCAGAATCCGCCGCCGTAAGCCCTTCCAGCGTGATGATACCCGCTTCCAAGAGAAATCGCTCTTTTCGCTTCTCCCTTAAAAACTGTTCTGCCACATTCAATTGCCCCGCCAGCAATAAGCAATGCAGCCTCAAGGATTGTTGGAGAAACTGGCGTTTCAATGTCGTAGGGTTTGTTTTCCTCTGCTAAGCGGTAAATCAAATCAACATAGCTTTTCTCATGAACTCTTAACAAGTCTTCTTTTGATGCAGGCTTTGGCTCCCTAACTGTTAGCTGTGGAAGATTAAACAAGCCTTGAGCTTCAAAAAACTTCATCGCATTGGTGAATCTGTCTCCTCTGTAGGGGTGCGCCTCGCCCAAATCGTACTGTCTAAATTTTTCGTGGAAAGTCATCAATGTCTTGTCTTCCATGGGTTTTCTCCTCAGATGGCTTTGCAAGTTAACATTAATTAACAAAACACGCCTTTTTAATGTAGCTATGTCCTCAGCAGAAGTTGCAGTTCAAATGTTCCGCAAATTGGAGAATGAAGACATTAGGGTACTGCAGGTTATAGAGACTTCGATGAGCCAGTACGAGTTTGTCCCAAAAGAAGTTATTGCAAAATTTTCCAAATATGGCATGGAAGAAACGGATTTTAGATTAAGCCGTCTCAGCAAAATGGGGCTTATCCGCAAAATCAAGGGAGCCTATGTGGGCTATACATTGAACTATGCTGGATACGATTGCCTAGCCATAAACGCCCTCGTAAAAGCCGGAGCCCTTGAAGCCTTCGGAAAACCACTTGGTGTTGGCAAGGAAGCTGACGTTTATGACGCGCTAGACCCCAAAGGCGAAAGAATAGCCGTGAAATTCCATAGATTAGGGCGGATAAGCTTCCGCCAAACAAAAAGAAAGAGAGGATACACAACTGAAAAAGCCAACTGGCTCTACCAATCAAGACTTGCGGCGGAAAGGGAGTTTCAAGCCCTAAAAATTGTTTTTCCATGCGGCGTGTCTGTTCCAAAACCAATAAGCCAAAACCGCCACGTAATAGTCATGGGAATGATTGAAGGCGCAGAACTAGCCGAATGGAAAGAAATTCCAACTCCAGAAAAGGTTCTGAAGGAAATACTGCGCAATGTTCGAAAAACCTATTTAAAAGCAGGCGTCATCCACGCTGATTTAAGTGAATACAACATCATCCTAAAGCCGGACATGCATGTTTTGATAATTGATTGGCCTCAATACGTTACAAGGGAGCATCCGAACGCCCAGCAACTCCTTATGAGGGATGTGAAAAACGTTCTGCAATTTTTTGAACGCAAACACATGTTAAAGGCTAAGCTCGATGAAGCATTGATGTACATAACTGGAAAGGCCAAGGCACTCATCGTCTAATGCATGTCCAACATTATATAGAGTATGTTGTTGCCCCGCAGCAAAACGTTTCCGTAGTTGGTGATCAGCTGGTCGTCTCTGCATTCTGTTGCTCCTTCCAAAAGGATGTTCATGTGTCCGTCGCACTTAATCATCTTGCCCTTATACTCGCAGCCGTTTTTCAGCACAACAGCAATGTTGGCGTTTAATTGTTTAATTAACACGTTTAATGGTTTCTTGCTTGGCTCCATGGAAGCACCTTGTCTCACTAATTATTCATATCCACAAGAAATCCAAATATAAAAGTTTTATGAAAAATACTTCAAAATCTAAATGCAATTCGCTCGTATTCCAAAGTTTTTCGGCTAATTCGGAAAATAAATCGCCAATCCCCACATTTCAAAGATTTAAAGAAGGAGCGCTTTCCCCAAAGAATTAAAATTAGGAAGTTCATACTCGTAGTGGAGACGATTGTATGCATGAAGTGCTGATAGATGGGGAGACATTAACGATTGAGAACATAGTTAGAGTTGCGCGTGAAAACGCTAAAGTTGCAATTCCAGAAAAAGTTAAAAAGCGCGTAAGAAAAAGCAGAGAATTCTTAGAAAAGTTAGTTAAAAAGGGTCAAGTCATATATGGTGTAAACACGGGTTTTGGCGCTTTAAGCAACGTAACAATCTCCAATCAATTCCTCAAGCAGCTACAAGCCAACTTGATAAGAAGCCACTCAACAGGCGTTGGAGAATCCCTAAGCACTGATGTTGTCCGCGCTTTGATGCTTTTACGCGCCAACACGTTGGCTAAGGGCTACTCTGGGGTGAGACTTGAAACGCTTGAGACGATTGTGGAGATGCTGAACAGAGGCGTCCACCCAATTATTCCTTCAAAGGGTTCGGTTGGCGCAAGCGGAGACCTAGCCCCTCTATCTCACATGGCGCTTGTACTCATCGGCGAAGGAAAGGCTGAATACAAAGGTGAAATCATGAGCGGGAAAGAAGCCATGGAAAAGGCAAGAATAAAACCAGTTGAGCTGGAAGTTAAGGAAGGAATAGCCCTAAACAACGGCACACAGCTGATGGCAGCAATCGCCGCATTAACAGTACATGACGCTGAAAACCTCATTGAAACAGCAGAGATTACGGCAGCGCTAACTCTTGAGGCGCTCCTAGGGGTTTGCGACGCCTTCGACGAAAAAATCCAAAAAGTAAGACCGCACGAAGGTCAAGCAACAACAGCGGAAAATATTAGAAAACTCGTCGTCGGAAGCCAACTTGTGCAAACTGGGACGCAGGCTATGGAGAAGCTTCAGCATCCCCACGACGCCTACAGCCTTAGGTGCATACCCCAAGTTTTGGGTGCAGCGAGGGACGCAATAGCATACGCTAGAAAAGTTGTGGAAATCGAGATAAACTCGGCGACAGACAATCCGCTGGTCTTTCCAGACGAAGCCACGTGTCTTTCCGGAGGAAACTTTCACGGACAACCAATATCCTTAGCAATGGACTTTCTCGGAATAGCCTTGGCAATGATTGGCAACATGGCAGAAAGGAGAATAACACGCTTGATGGACGAGAAGCTAAGCAACGGCTTGCCAGCCTTCCTAATACCTCCACAAGCAAAAAAGGGAGTAAGCAGTGGCCTAATGACCGTGCAGTACACCGCTGTAGCCTTAGCCTCAGAGAACAAGATTTTGGCTCATCCAGCCTGTGTAGACTCAATTCCAACGTCAGCGAACTTCGAAGACTTTGTAAGCATGGGCGTGACAGCGGCTCAAAAAGCTCGGCAAATACTGGAAAACACCCAGTACATAGTTGCAATAGAACTTCTCTGCGCAACCCAAGCAATAGAATATCGCGGAGCTGAAAAGCTTGGAAGAGGAACAAGAAAAGCCTATGAGGCGGTAAGAAAAAAGTTTTCTATGCTTAAAGAGGATAAGGTTCTAAGCGAAGATATAGAGAAAATTAAAAGTTTAGTTGAAAGTGGGGAAATTGTTAAGGTCTCGCTGAGCTAATTTACAAAATTGTTTATCACAGAATTTGGTGGGAGGTGAATCAGAAACGACTAAAATAGGAGAAGTCTACCTCTGTGAAATATGCGGCAACAAAGTGAAGGTTCTAGAAGCTGGAAAGGGCACGCTGGTTTGCTGCGGAAAACCTATGAAACTCGTAAAATCTTAACGCCTAAATTATTTAATTACAAATAGCAAACTTTGGCTGTTCCACCAAAAACATTGACAAAACTCTTGGTCGGGCGGGATAGATGCGAGTTTACGTTTAAATTTTGCAACTAAAACTATTTTTGAGCGTTCTAGCTTTGAAGTTTGTTATGGTTATGCCCACTATTTCGTTATCTGCTATGCGGTAAATTATTTCATCATCAACTTCAATGCTATCTTTTACTTCTCTGGGCTTTCCAAAGCTCATGTCTGCCATTTCAGTCATAGATTGTTTTTCGTAAACCTACGTCCAAGAATACTACAGATTTCTTCTTTTCATCTATTAAATAGATTATGCGATATTTGCCTACTCGCCATCTCCATAATCCTTCAAGCTTACCCCGCAACTTGGTTCCTGCATAAGGGCTCTTCACAGTCTTTTCTAAAGCTTTCAAAATTTGTTCCTTGATGTCTTTTGGCAGTTTGTCAAATTCCTTGGTGAAGCTTCGTGTAAAAACCGACTTGTAGGACACTATTCAGTCCTTCATAAGGGCTTCTCTGATCTTTTCTGGGCTTCTTACAGTAATATACTCCTTTTTCTTGTATTCTTCGAGACTTTTCTCTATTCTTTTCAACCCTTCCTTGTTCAAGAGTTCCTCCAAAGTGGCAAGAATCTCCTCTATTCTATAAAAGTGTTCATAAAGCTCTTTTAGTAAAGGGCGAGGAATAGAAACGACTTCCGTCAACCACTCCACCAAATTATAATAGTAAGTAACAAGGTAATTAATCTTATTTAAGGATACCAAAGGTTTAAACCATGAAGTGGAACATTACTTCCAAGTCGATGGAATTAAAACTAAAAAGAGGACAAATGACGCTATAATTCGAAAATCGGGTCGAAATACGCCTATTTTAGCGAAAGAAGCTTGGTCGGGCGGGCAGGATTTGAACCTGCGACACTCCGGTTTCTGCATGTGCGCTTGGTAGGCTGGGTGGCGCCCACCATGGGCAGGCGTCTACAGCGTCTCCGCCAGCTGGCAGTTCCAGCGGGCTCGGAAGCTCTACCAAGCTGAGCTACCGCCCGTTATCTGACTAGAATTTTAAAGAATGAGAGAATTGGATTTATGCGTTTCGTAGCACTTTCTTTAGTTTATCTGCAGTATTTTAAAAGAGACATGCCTTTTTAGCCTAAAATTTTTATATTCACATTATTATAATTGAGAGTTTGCGGTGAAATAATGAGAGGGACTAAAGCTATTAGTAGAATGGCTGTTGTTGGCATAGTGATTGTGATAATTGTCATAGCGGCGGTTGCAGGTTACTACTTATTACAGCCAACTGAAAAAATATTAATCATGGGAACAACAGACTCTGTCGAATCTTGCTTAGACCCTGCAAGGGCTTATGACTACTTCGGATGGGAAATAATCCAGGCTTTGGGTTCGGGGCTGGTCGAATATCGTGCTGGCGCCACTGGCGCGGCTGAGGACATAGTTCCTGCATTGGCAACTTCTTGGACTGTTTCTGAAGATGGGAAAGTTTGGACTTTCAACCTTAGGCAAGGCGTTAAATTTGACGATGGCACAGAATTTAACGCCACTCATGTTAAATACACGTTTGACAGAGGCATCGGCATAGCTGACCCAGACGGACCTTTTGTTGGTATTGGTTACGGTGATATAATTGAGAATGTCACGGTAGTCAGTAAGTACGTGGTGAAGTTCTATCTAAAGATTCCATTCTCTGCATTCCTCTCGCTTTTGGCATGTCAAGCATCATACATTGTCGATCCAAAGTATGCCCCAATGCATGGAACATCTTGGAACTATACTACAGACGTAATCGAGTACAAGGCAGGAGACGCTAGGGCAAGCCACCCAATGGGCTTGGGTCCCTACAGATTAACTAAGTGGACTAGGGTAGCTGGCAAAGACTCTGAGATGAGGCTTGAAGCTAACCCCAACTACTGGAACGCGACAGGAGGCTATCCGAAAACTAAAACAATTGTAATCAAGTTCTATGCAGACTCTGCCGGACTCGCTTTAGCCATTGATGCTGGAGAAATTGACATCGCCTTCAGACAGCTATCTGCAACAGACATAAACAATCTTAAGACAAAGACCCACCTCAAAGTTTGGGAAGGCACAGGGGCATTTATCCAATACTTGGTCTTACAAGAAAAAAGAGCGCCTTTCAACGACACAAGGATTAGACAGGCTGTTGCTGCAGCCATAAATAGAACAACCGTTGTTAACACAGTTTTTCTCGGGCAAGTCCAGAAATTGTATAGTATGATACCTGTTGGCATGTTCGGGCACACAGACGCCTTCCTTGCGCTTGGTGATCCTAACTATACACGTACAATAGAATTACTCAGCCAAGTGGGATACAGTGAAACAAACAAGTTAACATTCACGCTATGGTATGAGACTTCTGGGCACTATCCACAAAGCCCGCAGCTTGCACAGGTACTCAAATCTTCCTTGGAAGCCAGCGGAGTAATATCAGTAACGCTTCAAGGGCTAGACTGGGCAGCGTATAGGAACGCGAGAAGAGAGGAGACGATGGATGCTTACATTTTAGGATGGTACCCAGACTACATAGACCCAGACGACTACATCTACCCATTCCTCCACTCCTCCGGCGGTTCATGGCTGCACCACAACTACAACAACACCCAGATGGATCAGCTTATAGAGTGGGCGAGGGGCAACACGACAGAATCTGCAAGGGAAGATCTTTACGAACAAATTCAAGATCTAATGGTGGATGACTGCCCAATAATACCCATCTATCAAGGGTCAGCTTGGGCAGTTACAAAGCTAAACATCAAGGGAGTTTACTTAGATATAACGCAGTCTTGGCGGCACTGGCTAGTTTATGCAGAAGGATAATTAACAAAACTTTAATTCACCCCTTCTTTTTATGCTTAATGGATGTGAAAATTAGATGACCTTGCGCTCCTACATAATCTCAAGAATTTTACTGACAATTCCAATGATATTTATACTTCTAACAATGGTATTCGTTATCGTGCGAGTTTTGCCCGGAGACCCGGTCCTACTCCACTTTGAAAAAATGGAAAACCTTAAGGCCATAGAGGAGATGCGGCAAAAATTAGGCCTTGACAAACCTCTATGGATACAGTATTTTGATTACTTGTATGGTCTTTTGAGAGGAGACCTTGGCAAGTCGATGCAAGATTTCTCTCCTGTGGCTGAGCAAATTTTTTCTGCGTTTCCCGCAACGCTGGAGCTTGCAATTTTCTCCATGATTATCGCGGTTTCTCTCGGCATATTCCTAGGAGTGGAAGCGTCAAAATCCTATAATAAACCTAAAGACCACGCTATAAGAGTTTTTGGAATAGTGACCTACGCTATTCCTGTTTTCTTTTTGGGCATGATATTTCAGATAATTTTTGGAGTTGGTTTACGTTGGCTTCCGATTGGAGGGAGGACTTACCCAACCATGGAACCTGTGGGCCTTATAATTCCGCTTGCACGACCTCCATGGGGCTTCTTAACTCATTTTCTTCTGTCATGCATAGCTGGTTTAGTACCACTTACATTATGTTTAGTTGCGCTGAAGATGAAAGGTAAAAAAATTACACGGAGGGTTTTGGCGCTCCTCATCCTTATTTTCTCGGCAACATGGATTCTTTGGGCTGAGGTAGGGTGGTACTACATTTCTGTAGGAGAACTGCGCATCGCAACCGGTTTGTACACCGTTGACAGCCTTCTTGAAGGAAACCTTTACAAATTTGCCGAAGCTCTCAGGTACTTATTCTTGCCATCTTTGACGTTGGGTCTCGTGCTTTCAGGAGTTTTCATTAGGCTAACGAGAAGCAACATGTTTGAAACCCTTAGACTCGATTTTGTCACAGCAGCTAAAGCAAGGGGACTGAAAGAGGCAACTGTAATTTATGGCTATGCCTTCAGAAACGCCTTTCTTCCAATACTCACCATGATGGGGCTACAGTTTGCGACGCTCCTTGCTGGGGCAGTGCTGACCGAAACCACATTTTCATGGCCTGGCCTTGGAAGATACATCGTTGACCGCATCAACTTCAGAGATTACACAGCCATCCAAGGGGCTGTTGTGTTCTTTGGCATTCTGGTGTCTTTGGTAAGCTTGGCGGTGGACTTGCTCTACGCTTACCTTGACCCAAGAATTCGGCTGTAGGGGATTGAGATGAACAAATTGGGTATAAAAGGAAGCATGCTCTCAAGAATTATACCCGCCATAGGTTCTCTGGCAAAAAGAGGGTTAGCCGGTTGGCTGATAATACTTGGCGCTGTGATAGTGGCGTCAATAATTGTTATGACTTTAATTGCGCCTTGGATTTCTCCCTACGACCCATCAACCAAGGGGATAAATGTGGGCGCACCATTAACTCCGCCAAATTCCCAATTTCCTTTCGGAACAAACGATTTAGGTCAGGACATGTTGAGCAGAGTGATATCCGGAGGGGGCATAATGCTCCAAGTTGCACTCCTATCCGTCATAATATGTCTCGTAATAGGTGTTCCTTTAGGACTGTTCTCATCTTACATAGGCGGAGTGCTTGACAGAACCATCTGCCTCGTAATGGACAGCGTTTACGCATTTCCCGGTTTGATTCTTGCGATAGCAATCGCGGCGATGCTGGGAAGAGGCGTCACAAACATGGCTTTGTCAATAGCAGTCGTGTACATCCCTTCCTACTTCAGGGTAATCCGCAGCCAAGTGCTAAGTATAAAGGAAATGCCTTACGTTGAGGCAGCTCAGTCCATAGGCGCGAAAAGCCGCACAATCCTCTTTAACTATATATTGCCAAACGTTGTTCCCTCCATAGTTGTTGTTGCAACAGTAAATTTTGCAGACGCTATCCTTACTGCTGCGGGTTTAACCTTCATTGGTTTAGGTGTTCCAGTCGACATCCCCGACTGGGGTTGGGACCTGACTAATGGGCGCAGGCTTCTTCCCAGCGGAGTATGGTGGGTAATAACGTTTCCAGGCATATTCATAATTCTCTTGGCTTTAGGATTCACACTAATGGGAGAAGGACTAAGCGAACTCCTAAACCCGAAACTTGGAGAATAAGGGAAAGCCCATGCAAAAACAACTGTTAACCATAGAAGATTTAACCGTTGAGTATTGGACAAGAAGAGGGAAAGTGCGGGCAGTAGACAATGTTTCCTTCTCTCTAGGTAAAGCTGAAACAATGGGTGTTGTTGGCGAGTCAGGCTCGGGAAAATCTACTTTAGGCTTATCGTTAATCCGCCTTGTTCCACCACCCGGAAGAATAGTTAAAGGACACGTGTGGCTTGAAGGCAAGGATCTTCTTAAACTTCGAGAAGAAGAAATGCGCAATGTGAGGGGGAGAAAAATAGCTTTCATCTTTCAAGACCCAATGACTTCTCTGAATCCCGTCAAGAAGGTAGGCGCACATTTTGTAGAGTTAATCCGAACCCACGAGCCTAAAATAAGCGATGAAGAAGCTCTTAAACGCGCGGAAAAACTCCTCAAGGACGTTGGTATACAACCCGAACGCGTAAACGATTACCCGCATCAACTAAGCGGGGGAATGCGACAGCGCGTAATGATAGCTTTGGCTATAGCCCTCAACCCTTACATAGTTGTCGCTGATGAACCAACGACAGCCCTTGACGTCATCGTGCAAGCGAAAATACTTGACCTCCTAAAAGACATCCAAAATGCTTACGCAATGACTCTAATCCTCATCACGCATGATTTAAGCATAGCACTTGAAAGATGCGACAAAATCCTCGTAATGTACGCTGGACACATGGTCGAGCACGCCAACATAAAAGACATTTATAAAAACCCCCAACATCCATATACACGGGGACTTCTAAAGTCTATTCCAAACATCGAACTTGCCGAGCAAAAACTTGAAGCAATACAAGGGTCTCCACCAGACCTCCTTAACCTTCCCAAAGGTTGCAGATTCTGGCCGCGCTGTTCCCGCGTGATGGATAAATGCAGAAAAACTGAGCCTCAACTGATAGAAACCGAACCCAATCACTTTGTTCGTTGTTTTCTGTATGGAGACGGCAGAAAATGAGTCAAGCTGAAATTGTAAGGGTTGAAAACTTAAGGAAGTATTTCCCAGTTGAGAAAAGTTTTCTCGAGAAACTGCTAACCCGCACTAGAAGCTTCGTTCGGGCAGTTGACGATGTAACTTTTTCTGTGCGAAAAGGTGAGGTTTTCACTCTTGCCGGCGAAAGCGGATGTGGAAAAACAACCACTGGAAAACTTATTTTAAGACTTATTCCACCAACATCTGGAAAGGTGTTTTTCAAAAACCAAGAGATAACAAATCTTAAACCAGAAGAACTAAGGCTTTTGAGAAGAAAAATGCAGATAATATTCCAAGATCCATACGCCTCATTTAATCCGCGAATGAAAATTGGAGACGCCATTGGGCATCCTCTAGAGATTCATGGTTTGGCTTCAGGCGAGGAAAGGAGAAAAAAGGTTTTGGCGCTGCTGGAGCGCGTGGGTTTAACGCCTCCAGAACAGTTTATGAACTTGTATCCGCATCAACTAAGCGGAGGACAAAGACAGCGGGCGGCAATGGCAAGATCCATAATTCTGGACCCCGAATTTATTGTGGCAGACGAACCAGTTTCCATGATTGACGTTTCGTTGAGAACAACGATAATCGATTTAATGTTAGATCTTAAAAGGGAACTGCAACTCACCTATCTGTTTATAACGCATGATTTGGCTGTTGCTAAATACATTTCAGACAGAATCGCGATAATGTATCTCGGAAAAATTGTGGAGATGGGTGAAAAAGAAGAAATTTTCTCAAACCCGCTGCATCCCTACACCCAAGCATTGCTTTCAGCCATACCAGTTCCAAACCCTGAACGCAAAAGAAAAAAAATAGAACTTAGAGGTGAAGTGCCTTCAGCCATTAAAATTCCTGTCGGTTGCCGTTTTCATCCCAGATGTCCATTCGCGGAGAAAATATGTAAAGAAAAGGAACCAGAATTAATAGCTGCGACATCTGGTCACTTCGTGTCTTGCCATCTAATTGAAAGCAAATAATCGCCTAGGTCACTCTGCCTTCGAGTTTTTTATGTTGCGCACCCAGAGTGCTCCCCAAATTGCTAGGGATGCAACTGTAATCCAGAAAAGGATTATTAACATTTTAACAGCATCGGAAGCCATCTCCTCAAACATGCTAAGCCTTCCCGTAAAGAACAATAACCTTAACAGCCTATAAAGCAAAGTTTCCACGAATGAAATAAGTTTGCATTGCGGTATATTGTTGTAAAGGATATATGCCAGCAAGGATAGCAAGTGTTTTATAAAGACTCCGCCATATACAATTTCAGCCCAACCGGGGAGAAAGGAGAGGGCTTCCATCACCATCTTTTTCCAAAAACCTTACTTTAGATTTCCCCTAAGGTTGTAACAGTAATACCATGCAGTCCAACCTCTATAAAAAGTTAAAGAGGCTTTTCTTCTCTCTCTTCTACGATACAACCACAAAACTAGTAGAGCAATCGCCAAAAGCAGAAGCAAGAGGATAAGCCAGTAAAACCACCATGGAACATACCCGCCTCCAGCATGTAAAGAATAGTGCGCGGTGGCTGTACGTGGACGATCCATAAAAACTGTTACATTTTTAACTCCAGCAGCAAAAAAAGCCCCGTCAACGTCCCAATTTTCAAACATATACCCTGACACCGTAACCGCCGTCAAGGTAACGTTTTGAAGAGCATCGTACCAGCCTTCACCAGGAATAGTGGCTATTCCAGTTGGGTCAGTTCGTACTGATAAGAAATATTGGATTTTGTAGTTTCCAATGATTGTTGCGGGTTCGGTTACAATTAATGGAGCGCTTGGACCGATTACATCAGTTAGGTTAAATCTTTTTCCGGAGATGGTGCTTGACACCATACTATTGTATGAGTAGGATATAGTTGTGCCGTTGTCAGCCCATAATGAGTATGGCAAATCATAGTAGCTTTTTGAGGAGCCATTGATTGTTACAATATCGCCCATGGCGCTTGAGTCTACCCCAGTATGTTCAAAGGTTACCATGTATTGCGCAATATAGTTTCCTGTAATGGTCATGTTGGCGTTGACAGTAACTGGTGAGGACGGACCCACTACACTTTGGAGTTTGAACTGCTTCTTTAACATTGTGCTTGAAACTATGCTTTCATAAGAATAGGTAATTTTGTCACCTTCATCAACCCAAAGGCTGTAAGGCAAATAACTGAACGTAAGTTGTGTACCATTAACAACCACAACTGTCCCGCTTGCGTCAGAAGCAAGACCTTCTTGAGAGAAAGTAACGAGGTAACGTGCTACTGTTGGCAGCTGTCCAATTTCTATTGTTCCATCGACAAGGATATTATCTGTAAGGTCGGCCTCGTTAGTTATGGGTGGGATAAGACATTTTATAATGTAGTTGCCGGGGTTAATTGCCGACGTGTTTAGCACGAAGTTTATGGTTGTCGTGCGATACGGTTCTAACGCTAAAACCTCGGTTGTTCCAATAAGTGTGTTGTTGTAATAGGCGCTAACGTTGAAGCTTTCGGGCTCCGTTCCCTCGTTTCTGACGGTTACGCTTATGGAAACGGTCTTCCCCGCCATAACAGATGTAGCTGAAAGAGCGACTTTAACTATCGCTGCATCATGGAAAGCTAACTTCAAGGGCTCAGTTAATGTAATGAAAAATTCTGTTGAAATTGATGGGCAATAAGGCGCTCCACCTTCACCCGATGGAGCAGTGAGGGCGGACACAAAAACCTTTGCCTTTCCAACGAATGCTGATTTTGGAATTTCAAGTTTACAATACAGGAAAATTAATTTCTCGTTTGGCTGCACCTCAAAAGAGGCGATTTCAAGAAAGCTAACAAGAACATTTAAATCATCTTTTATGACTATTGCAAAAGAGGCGTTTTTTCCAATCATAGCTATGTTTTTTAGAGTAATTTCAAATCCAACATCGCCTCCAATTCCGAAATAACTTCGATTATTAAGATTTTCGTCTATAGTCCTCACCGAGATTAACTCCACTATGTAGCCCACCTTAAAAGATAATGTGTCTTGGAAAATTTGGCTTCCGATACGCACACTTGCCAATGTGAACCATTCTCCGAAAACCTCACTTTCGTGTGGTGCACATTTTTGTGGTATCGCGAAGTTAACTGATGCAACTCCGCTTCCATTAGTTGGGGCAACCAGACTAAAAGAAGAGTTGTCGGGGCTTCGTACATAAAACGTCACAAGAAAATTTTGCACAGGAGCCCCTCCATACTGCACTAAGGCATAAAGAATAACGACTTCGCCCGGGGCAAACGCGTCGCTCGGCATGTTTAAGCCTTTACCACTGTAAGGCTCCTTCTGTGTGAAGAGGTCTATTTCTCCTGCGTAACTGCTTGAAAACGCAGTCTCCACGTTTGCCAATACGAAATTTGAGAGCAATGCTATAGCTATTAGCATAACCGCTAGTTTTTTGAGCCTAGTATCCATCGTCATCAAGCTTTTAGTATATGCTGATTTCTTTAACAAATATTCCGTAATCATGAATATTACTACAAAGGATGCGTTTTCGAAGAGTTACAATCCCAAATTTTATTCAAAAATGTTAAAGCGGGCCCGCCGGGAACTGTTCCTTGAAAGGCATAGCCTTTTCAAGTTTGAACCCGGGACCTACGGGTTAAGAGCCTCAACCCATCCCGCGCAGCGGTTTGGTCCGCCGCTCTACCTTACTGAGCTACGGGCCCGCTGGTTTTCGTAGATATGCATTGAACTGCGCTTTAATAAATTTAGCTTTGTTAAAAGTTAAATGATTCTGTGTCTAGTTTCTATTTTGTTAATGGGAGCGGGAAGTGTTGGGTGAAGTTGTTTTTGTTGGCTTGGGATTACATGACGAGCTTGGAATAAGTTTGCGCGGGTTAGAGGAGGTAAAAGATGCGAATGCCGTTTTCGTGGAGCTTTACACGAGTCTGTTGCCAAAATTTTCGAAAGAGCGTTTTGAGGAGATTTCAGGTAAAAAGCTTAATTTTGTTTCGCGAAGGAATTTGGAGGAGGAAAACGGAAGAGTCATCCTAGAAGCCGCAAATAGAGGCAAAGTTGTTTTACTTGTTCCGGGCGACCCGCTTGTGGCTACGACCCATGTTGCTTTGCGATTGGAGGCTGAGAAGCGCGGAATAAAGACGCGTATTATCCATGGCGCATCCATAATCTCTGCTGTTGTTGGCTTGTCTGGTTTGCACAGTTACAAGTTTGGTAAAAGCGTTACTATACCGTTTCCAGAAGAAACCAAGCCATTAACGCCCTACAAGGTTATTGGTCAAAATGGGCGGCTTGGGCTTCACACGCTTTGCTTGCTTGACATAAAGGCTGAAGATAAACGTTATTTAAGCATTCGAGAGGCTTTGGATGCTCTGTTAAAAATTGAGAAGGAACAGAGGAAGGGCATAATCACGTTAGACACGCTTGTGATTGGCATAGCGAGGGCTGGAAGCGACGCGCCTACAGTTAAAGCCTCAACAATAAGCGAACTGTTAAATTACAGTTTTGGAGAGCCGCCCTACAGTCTCATATTCCCGGGAAAGCTTCATTTTATGGAGGCTGAAGCCCTAATAGCCTTTGCAGGTGCTCCGCAGAAATTGAGGGAGGCTGTTGAATGAGTATGGAGGAGCTTGTCTCTAATTATATAAGCTCTGTGGAACATGTCCTTGAAGAAATCAAAACCGTTGATAAGCCCTTAAATGTGGATTTGGAAAGCGTTAAGAAAGTTATTGAGTGTGCTAGAGCCTATTTGGATGACGCAAAGTATTATAAAGAGAAAATGCGGCTTGAGGTTAGCTTAGCCGCAGTCGCCTATTGCGAAGGTTTATTAGACGCTTTAAAACTGCTTGGAGCGGTGGAGTTTGAATGGCCGGCGAGGAGAAAGAGCGGAAGAGAAAGATAGTTTTGGCTTCAGGGGTATTTGACCTTCTGCATCTTGGGCACGTAAGGTTTTTGGAAGAGGCGAAGAAGGCTGGCGGGAAAGACGCTGAACTCATAGTTATTGTAGCTAGAGACAGCACCGTAGAGCGCAGAAAAGGCAAGAAGCCGATAATGCCAGAAAACCAGCGTAGAGCACTCGTGGAATCTTTGAAGGTTGTTGACGAGGCAATTCTGGGATATGAGGGCTTCGACATTGGGGGAGTTATTGAAAAAATAAAGCCAGACGTAATTGCCGTTGGATACGATCAAGATGGCATGGAAAAAACTGTGAAGAAGTATTTGGGGGAGCATGGTTTAAAGATAAAAGTCATTAAAATTGGAAAGTTTAGCGAGGACGAGTTGGACAGTTCTTCGAAGATTAAGCAGAAGATTATTGAGGATTTTAGAAGGTGAGTTTGACGTTTGCAACTTCTAAAAGGTTTATGCCAACCTACATTATTGTTGCATTGAATATAGGGGTTTACGTTTACACTTCAGTTTTAAGCGGAGATTTCATGGAAACAAGTTATGATGTTATTTTGCAGTATGGTCAAGTAAACTACTTTGTTATGAATGGATTATGGTGGCAGCTTTTCACAGCCATGTTCATCCACGTCAACATCGTACACCTTTTGGGAAACATGTTATTTCTGCTAATTTTTGGGCTCAGAGCTGAGGGAATGTTCAACATACAAGAGTATTTGCTTACATACTTTCTAAGTGGGTTAGTTGGAAACCTCTTAACGTTACTATTTGGGCCTTTTGCTCCGCCATCTGCTGGGGCTTCCGGCGCCATTTTTGGGTTGTTTGGAGCATGCACGATTTATGTTCATCGCGCAGTTGGCCAGTCAATAGTTGGCGCGTTGTTGTATTCCCTCTTTTGGCTGATGATCAGCACTGGACCTGACGTGAATAATTTAGCTCATCTTGGCGGTTTAGCTGCGGGACTTTTGATTGGGTATGTTTTGGCTTTTAGGCGTAAGCAGAAAACTTCGCAAGTGTTCCGTTATGTTCACTCATTTCAGGTTTGAATCGCGACTATGGAAGTGTTAAGGCTTCAACTTTCACTTTATGTCCATCTTTGAGGTTCAGGTGTTTCCGAAGATAGACTGGGGCTATAAGCTCTACAACTGAAGCGTCATAGTGAGTTCTTAAAGCCGAGATTATGGCACCTTTAACCTTATTATCAATTATAGCCGGGTAACATTTCACTGGTCCATATGTTCGGTCTTGATTTTTGAAACCCTCCACTTCGACTGCTGGGTAGGCTTCAAGCTCTGAACGTGTCTTTAAGTCGTAGTCTGTTGCGAGTTTAATGTTTAGGGTTCCAGGGTATGGGTCAAAACCGAGTTTTTCGATGAACTGTTTTCTGTATTGCTCTTTTGAAATGTAGTAGGCTCCTTCGCCTAATCCCGTGAAGACTATGCCTTCCAAGGTTATTGAAGGCGGGTAGGTGGCTTCCATTAGAAAACGCAAGTTTGAATAGAGTTTTTGAAGTTCTTTAACGCCAGCTTCTGTTATTTTTATTAGGCAGCCTTCCGGTGTTATGGCGCGCTCAATCCACCCCTTATTGGTTAATTCAATCATGCAACGCGAGGCTGTCTGCTGAGAAGTGCCTAGTTTACTGGCTAAGTATTCCGTGGAGATTTTGGCTGTTCTACGATGAGCACCCATCTCAGCCAATCTTATTAGTGTGAAAAGGTGGCGCCATGAGTCTCTCTCAACCATTTTGGAAGCCTCGCTATTAACCTTAAAAGTAAGAATGCTAGGTATTTAAGCGACTCGAAAATCAGAATGCCTTGCTAAGACTCGTTGTAGAAGGCGTCTGCCTGAACAAGTATGTCGCGCATGTCGTAAACTTTCACTAAAACATGCACCGTTTCCGATGGAACATCAACAATGAATGAAATCGCATATGTTCCATCACCGTAGTCCACTATCAAAAGGTTGTCGGATGCGGAAGCTGGAATCCAGCTTCCGAGGTTTTCTACGAAAACGCTCATATTTTTTGCTAAGGCTGGTTCCCCTTCATTGTATACTTTGCATGTTAAGTTAACAAGTTTGCCGTCGTCTTCAGTTTTTGTGAAATAACCGCCAATTGTGGTGGCTGTTGTTATGTTGATGGCATAGTTTGCCGTTACATTTTCAGCCATGCCCTGAACGCTTAAGACGAAGTTTACATAAGCGCTTGAAACGCCGGTGTTTGTGTCCCATGAAATTCGTGTTCCAGAATCATACTGCGTGTCATTAAACAATGTGAAGTTTAAGTTGCAAAATCCAATGTTGCGTATGCTTGTGAAAAGTTGAGAAAGCTTGTTCAAGTTAGCCGCTAGAATTGTTTTTTCTCCGCCGTTTGAAATGTTTACAAGCGAGCTTATAACTGCGTTTCTCGTGCTTGCTTTTAAGGCGAGAAAAAAATTGCCGATGTATTGCGTGGGCGTGTTGTTTGTTTCCATGTCTAGTTCGTAGATGTAGACTGCCGTTGAAGAAATTAGTATAGCTATGGCTAGGGCTGTGACTATAAGAAGCTGTCCTGAACTGTTAGCCGCAAGTTTCCTTTTATGTGCTTTCATTTTGCCACCGCCAACTGAAGATGAATAATGTAGCAGCGGAACACGGGGCTTCTGCTGACGCAAACGTATTCCACGAAAGCTGTTTTCTGGCCTATTAAGGCTCCATTCGATATTAATGTAGGATTGACTGGCTGCATCTGTTCGTCGTAAACTGTCATGTTGAAGGACGTGCCAGCAGGTAACGCAAGGCTTAGGGTTTCCCGCAATTCAACCCAATTTTCTTCATCTATAAGTTTGCCTAAGCTTCCATCAGAATCAAGTTGCATAAGCGCTTGCAACCCAAAGGATGCCAAATCATCATCTTCCGCGTTGCTCCTTGTTACCGTGAGGTTTGCGGAAACGGCGAAAGCTGAAAAAATAATGATGACGGCTAGAAAAGCCTCAAGTATCCTCATTTGCCCAGCGTTTTGCCCCTTCACCGTTTTGGACCTCCAAGCCATAGTTTGCATTGGTAAAAGGCGTTGTTTATGGTGACGATATAGGAGTAGGTGAAAATGTTTGAGATGGTTGTTGAATTCTCAAAGTTTGCTCCTGTTTGAAGGGGCACTTGAGGGTATGAAACCCACTCGGCAAAGAAGCTTGTTGAGTTTCTGCCAGTTACAACAAGAAGAATAGGGCTTGAGTCTTGAAGGCAAGGTATTCTGTACATGGCTAATTGGCTATCGTTTGCAATTTTTGCTAGGGTTGAGGAATAGTTGAAGGTTAAAGCATAAGCCTCTGTTAAGGTTGTTTCTTGATAGCCAAAGAAAGCCTCTAACGTGTGGTTTAAGGGACTAAGCCTTAGGAACGTGCCTACTGGCTGTGGTTTTCCTAGATTGTGTTCAAAGGCGTAAGCGCTGAAAGAAACCATTCTAGCATTGTAAACGGCTTTTGCAAAAACAACCAGTAAGGCTGGTCCGCCAACATCCTCTGGAATTGTCACATTAAAGGCTGCCATCCCGTTTGAGGTGTAGGCTTGGTTTGCTTCAAAGTGGTTTTCAGCAACCACGTAAAATTTAAGTTCAGCATCAACTGGAACGCCATGTTTTTCTGTGGAAACCCCAAATTGGTAAATGATATCATTTTCAGCGTGGAACGTTGCCGTTAGGTTTATGGAAACTTCAAAAATTGGTTCTATCTCTATCCTGAAGGACACGTCGGAAATTTTGAGGGACGCGAACATCTGCGCATAACTCAGAGAAAACCTATTTTCGCTATTTAGTCTCGAAACCTTGTCTATATCCAAAGTATAAGCTTCCGCGTCTGCTTCGGCTAAACCAAATTTTTCTGGAACTACTTGGCTGTCCTGTCCCCAATCCGCTGGTTCCCCGGAGTTTAGGAGAAGATGTTTTGATATTTCCATATACCTTTCATAGGCAAACTCGTCAACAGAATTGCTTATTTGCGGATATAGAATTTTTGATGCACCTGCCATGGCTGAAAGCACCAAAAGAACCATCAGCGAACATGCGAAGAATGTGTCAACAGATGTTGCAGGCATCCTCAGCACTTCCACAACGCTTTTGGCTATGAGATGGCAACGCCGTACAAGCCGCCTAGGAGACTTTGCGAAAGCATCAGCGAAACGTAAGCCGTAATCACCAACATCGCTGAATACTTAAAGCCCGCGGCAACAGTGCCCTCATTAACTTTGCCAACAAAGAATCCGGAAAGCCAGCACTGTAGAATTATGCCCGTTGAAAACAAGTTTATCTGGTCTTGCATTGCCTCAATCGGCATGGCAGTCGAGCCAGGAAGCGATATTTGCGTTAAGGCGAAAACTGTTAGGGCAACCATTGTTGTTGTTAGAGCTATGAGAACGCTCCATATGAAGGCTAACATCACGTAGGGTCTTAAAAGCGATTTTTTGTTTACCTCTACATCTTTCTGCTTTTCGCTATAATCTGTCAGTATTTCTAGGGCTGTGGCCGAGCCCCCACCTATTTTTATTGTTTCGACAAGTATTAGAAAGTTTACGAGAACAGGCCATGTTTGAATCTTCTGTTTTATGTTTACGAAGATTTTTCTGAGGGAGACACCCCACTCCATTTGGCTTCTTATTAGGTTTAGTGTTTCAGAAAATTTTCCGTAGCCAGTTCTCTTCGATGCGTGGATTATGCATTTCTCTGGTGAAAGCCCTATTTTTCTTGCTTCTGTCACGTCTCTTAGGAAGTTTGGCATGTAGTTTTCTGCGTCTGAATTTATTTTGGCAATTTTCATGTAGACTATAGTTGGCGGGATAGATATCGCCAATAAGCAGAGGGTAACTACTAGAGGAAACGTTTGTGGGCTTGTCAAATACTGCAGTTGCGGAAGGAAGTATAAAGCTGCTATGAAGGCTGAGGCTGCGATAAGCGGCGGCACTGCTGCATAATAGGGCTGAGTTACCCCTACAATGTTGCTTTTTCTTTCCATATGCGCGATAATCATGAAAAATATCGAAATTAACGGGGTGACAAAGAAAATTAGAATACACACCAATGTTGAGGATATGCCTGGTGTTCCGCTAATTTTCATCGGCTCGAAAATTGATGTTGTAGCAAATATTATGAATAGTATGTAGGAGCAAAGGGTCACAATTAGCATTACCGCGTAAGCTTCAACAAGCGTGCCGAGCCTTTCAATTGAGCGAAAGGCCGCTGCACTCTGCACTTCGAATATGGAGCGCAGCTTGCTTTTTAAATAGTTGACTACATTTCCGCCGCTTCTAATAGATGAAACGTATCCCAAAAGGAATTCACGATAGGTTTTTGACCTTGTTTTTTCAGCCCGCTTATACATGACAGTTAGCGGGTCGTAGCCTAAAACCTCCACTTGTCTAACAACCTCTTTTGCCTCCTTTTTGAAGGTTGGCAATAAATCTATGTTGCAGAGTTTTTTCCAGCTTTCATAAATTGTTACGCCGCTGGCTGCCAATAGAGTGAAAAGTAGCGCAACAAATGGGAGTTCGCGGTTGATTTGACCTGTGCTTTCTTCGCTTTGAAGTTTCGTTATCCACTTGAATATTTTTGGTTTAAGTTGGGCTTGCAATTTTTCACCTCTTGAAGTTTTCTAGAAATTCCCTTTGGAAAAGCTGCGGGTTGTTGTAGTATTTGCTTAAAACCTTGTTCACGCTTCTGTAGTCGCGGATGTTATGCTCAACCATATGCACCAATATTCTTTTGCGGTATTCCAGTTCGTCGAGGAGCTTTTCAACTGGTATGTCTAGGCTTGCAGCCATTTTTTTCAGAAGGTAGCTTTCAGCTAATCTCTCTTGGAATGTGTCGTTTGAAGGGTTCCAGCTGAAAACTTCTTGGAAACTGTTCGCGTCTTTTATTTCTGAAACGCTTATGAATTTTCTGCTTGAAAGTCTTCTTCCAGATTCGAGGAATACTGGTGTTCTTACGTGTTTTACGTTTATAACGCAGTTCATCAGCGGAATTATTGATGGTGGAATGCTCATAGGAGGTTGCGTTAATCTCTTAATGGCTGTGTCAACATCTTCAGCGTGAAGAGTGCACAAACCTCCGTGTCCAGTTGCAAGCGCCTGAAACAGCACGTAGGCTTCTTCGCCGCGGACTTCTCCAACAATTATTAGGTCTGGGCGGTGTCTCACAGCAGATTTTATCAAGTCATATAGGGTGATTTCTCCTTCGCCCTCAACTCCGAAGCCTGAACGTGCTATTGTTGAAGTCCAGTTTTCATGCGGCAAATTAATTTCTGCAACTTCCTCAACTGAGATTATTTTGTGGCTTGGTCTTATGAGACATGCAATGGCGTTTAGAGCCGTTGTTTTTCCAGCACCCGTTGCCCCTATAATCATCAGGGACATTTTGTTCTCCATCAAAAGCCACAGATACGCGGCTATGTTTTCGTCTATTGTCTCGTTTTCGATTAAGTCTATTATTGTGAATGGGTCTTTGCGGAACTTCCTTATTGTGAACGACGTTCCTGCCGGCGTTGTCTCTTTTCCAAAGGAGACTGCTAAACGGTGCTTTTCCGGGAGCGTAACATCCACTATGGGGAAGGCTATGCTTACATGTTTTCCAGCTTTGTGGACTACGCGCATTATGAAGTCGTCAAGTTCCTGTTCATCACGGAAAACAATGTTGGTTTTTATGTTCTCGTATTTTCTGTGCCACAAAAATATGGGTTTGTTAATTCCGCTGCATCCGATGTCCTCAACATATTCGTCATACATTAAAGGGTCGATTTTCCCGTAGCCTACGATGTCTCTCTCAAGGTAGTAGAGGATTTTGCGCATTCCAACGGGGGAGATTCCGGCAAATAGTTTTTGGTGAGTTGAAAGTATTAACGGCATTTGTCTTTTGAAGGACTCTGCTAGTGTTTCCTCGCCTTCTGGCGCTTGAAGCTCATACTCCAAAATGTTTCTTAACCTGAAGTAGCCGTCCCGCTCCTCCCTTGTTATGGGGAGCTCGTCGAGAACATACAAGTACTCCATGGTTTCTTCGTTCTGAACTATGGCTGCGTAGGAGAAGGGAGGCTTAAGCGGATAATATTCAACTTCCACGTAACCTTCAGGTACACTCCATTTTTTAACATCTAAAAACTCGACTAGGCTTCCCTCTTCCTTCATCATTTCCTTGAAGGCTTCTTCACCTTGAGCCCTTTCCTTTCTCAATTTAAAATTTAACTTCACTTTATTCACCTTCCGCAAAGCCTGTGAGCCTTACTTGCAAAATTCCATTATCAACATGGCAGAGTAGGCGTGCTGCTCCATGCCCAGCCACGTAATAGCCGCTGGCTGAAACTGCACTTGGGAGGTAGACGCTTAGTTCTGTTTCTTCTTGTAGGTTGTTTCCGAAGCCGCCTTCCACCCAAGCCTTAGACGAGTCATTGCAGAGTTGGAGCCAGTACAGTTTGTTTCCTATTGTTGTGGGCATTTGAATGAATGTTTCAGCTGTGGCGTTCGTGGTTTTGGCGAGTGTTAAAAGTTCTGTACTTTTGGCTGCCAAGAGGTCTATTAAATTTTTTAGTTTCCTTATTTCCGAAAAAGTGCGTAATGTGTTCGTGTAAGCCATTGAAGAGAACGTAAGGAGGCTGCAGACGGCTATTAATGCGATGAAAGTGTAGAGGTAGCTCGGCGTTATTGATGGCAACCTTTACACCTCCACCCTCTGAATTTTGATGTTACATGTGACCAGTTCCAATTTTACAACGGCGCCTTCATCGCTGCTGGAAATTGGAAGCATAACGGTGTTTTGAGCTTCGTCGAGAAACGCCTTCAACAGAAGCGAAGAGACTGACTGGTTAAACTCGTATTGACGTGTTGTTGTTATGACGTCCATGGCTGTTACTTTGAGATAGAATTTCTCCTTAAGCATCAGAGACTGCGAGGAATTTAGGTTTATGATGTACACACGAACTATGTTTAATGGTTTTCCGCCAACCGAACCCGTGGCTGTTATCGTTACAAATGGGCGGTAACAGAGTGTCAACTCCTTTGCGTTTTCGCCTGTGCCAAAATAAAGTTGTGTCATTGTGAAGGCGCTTTGGCTTATTAGAGCTCTTTCATCTCCCCTTAAATACAAGCCTTCATAATTGAGTTCTGAAGGCTCAAGCTCATAGAGGGCTTTGCCAACAGAACTATTAAACAGCAAATCATAAAATGTTTGTCCATCCGTGAAGTTTAAGATCAGGTTTTTTGCTTCTGGTTGTGTTTTGAAGACGCCCCCACAATCATCCATGTAAACAACTTCTGAAGCCCCAAAGCTCCAAGTGACAGAACGCACTGCATCATCTAGGACTTGCATGTTTCTTTTGGAGACGGAAGCATTCAGCATCGCGCCTCTCGCACTTATTTTCGCTACTGCGAGGCTGTAAGTTGCGGAGATTATGGCTAGCAGCGAAACGAATAGGATTAGGTAGGTTACCGGTATGGCTAATGCCCTCTTCGAACACAGCAGCCTTCTTAGCCTTTCCCTGAAATGTCTTATATACAAACCTTACAGCCTCCTCTCTTACATGTCTAATCAAAACTTTCCAGCCTCGTGATAAGATAAGGTAGTGTGTGTAGAACAAAACTACACATAACAATCCGAGGAGTTGCATGCAAAAGATTTTTTAATTCTAACAAACACTCCTCACTCGGGATATTTAATGAAAATATTACACGAATTTGTTCCGACAAGAAAATTTCTGAAACTTGCCGAAGAAGTCAAGGACCTTGTTGACGGATGGAATGTCACCGACAGCGCCGCAGGTATGCCAGCCCCCAGTGGTACAGTTGTAAGCTGTATACTCAAAACTAAGTACCCAGACAAAATAGTGATACCCATATTCATACTGCACTACAAAGGACCAGTTGAAGTAGGAGGTCTAGCTCTAGCAGCAGACGCCATAGGTCTTGACGGTCTTGTGCTTACCATGGGCGATGTTCCCAAGTACGGAGAACCAATCAAAATGTTGAAGTCTTCTGAGGAAGCTCGAGATTTCCTGCGTACAACTGTGCGTTTGAAGAATCTGAAGTTAGGCTGCTTGCTCACGGCACGCCGTTCAGTGGAGGAAACTGTTGCGCGGGCGAGGGACGCTTGGGACTTCATATTCTTCATGAGACTTGAAGACAAATCCTTCCCGACAATGGAGCAAGTGGCTAAAGAATGTAAACGTCTAAACAAGCCCATATACACATACTTCCTAGTAGGAACACCTAGAAACGCAGAAACTGTAAAAATGATCGGGTGGCCGGTCACAACAACTATGGATCGCGTTGAGGGCTATGCGGAAAAGCTGGAAGGCCTTGTAGACGGTGTGATTGCAACGTGCGCTGGGGATTACGAAGGCGATAAGGAACTGTTGGAAAGACTGCAAAAATTCAGGAAATAACAAAGACCCCTTTTCTTTTTTGTTGAATACACGCTTTCTGTTCCTAAAACAGTTTTATAATTGAACACGCTAGATGTTGTGGATGTGATGAAGAATGTGCGAGTTCACCGTAATCCTTAACGGAAAAACAGTCTTTAAGGACGCAGTTTATGCCAAAGTGGAAAGCGACAAGGTAATCGTTAAAGACGTGCTTGGAAAATCTAAGGAGTTCAAAAACAGCAAAATTGTGGAGGTTGATGTTAACTCCACACGCTTGGTTCTATCAAGCGCATAAAAGCGAAGCGAGGAAACCAAAAGCTAAACCGAATGACACAGGAAATGGAAGTCCAGGAAACATTCCTTTTCTCTCAAGTATCTTGAAAACTAACAAGCACCCAAGCAGAACCCCGAGAATAGAGGCTAAGCATGGTACAAAGCCGAAGTTTAGAAACATATGCCCAGAAAGCATGGAATAGAATGTCAGATCGCCTAGACCCATTTGGATGCCCTTAAAAGAGTAGCTTAAGCCACGGAATTGTTCGAGCCCTATGTGCGCCATCTTTCCAACAGGTCCATAATACACTGTGAAAGCGTCGTAGATTGCCAGAAAAACCAGAATCGTTATGGTGCTTAGTGTCTGAATTGAAACTCCCAAAAATGTTCCTAGGGCTCCCCCCAAAAAAATGGTTATGACATCGCGAATCTTGCCGCCAAGTCGGAATATCACAAAGCTTGAAAAGACCGTCAGGATCAGAGAAAAAGTTAAGGTTAACGCTTCCAAGTATGGAAAAGTGATTCTTGAAAACACAGCGAACGTATAAACAACACATAACATGAAGATAGCCATTGTTAAAGCAAACCCTGTAATCAAGTTAATCAATTTACGGTTTCCCCGTTTTATAAGAAAATATAGTAGCGATGCGCCAACGCCAACGAGAACGACAAAATAAAGGGCGTTGCCGAAAGATCCGAAAATGTCGTCTTGGAATGGAGTAATTGTGTAGATGCTCATTTGGGAGGTTGCTATTAAAAATGCGCAGAAAACACCAAACAGTAGGCTTGCCAAAACCGGCGCCAGATGGATTGGTCTTGCCTTAAACTTGTAACTCAAAGCCCTTTTCACCCAAGGTTTTCTAAAGCTTTTTCAACTTTTAAGGAGCATTTGTTGCAGAATAAGCTTTGTTTTCTGTCGGTTTCGAAAATCGAATTGGAAAAATACATAACGCAAAAAGGGTTGGAACAATGCCTCAAACCTAAAGTATGCCCAAGTTCGTGCAAAGCCTCCTTTGTGCCTCTTTCTATAAAAAGTTCAGTTTTTGAAGGACTTCCGTAGTATTCTGGTCTAAGCCTCCACAAACTTATCAAAGCCACTTTCCCGGGGCATTCTGCTTCTCCGAAAACAAAATTTAAGTTTGGCACAAAAATGTCAACGTCAACAACCCCTAAAATTTTGTCGAAGGCCTTTTGTTCTTCAGCGTAAATGCGAATTTTGTTTAGTATAAAGTCTGAGCGGTACTGTTGCCTTGCGCTGTTCAAAGCTTCTTCGGGTATTGGTAACATTTCATCAATTAACGTGCATGTGGCTTCAGGGAGGGTCATGTGCAAGTTTTCTTGAATTCGGCTTATCACTTGCTGATCTACTTGACCTACGCGCAAAATCCCAATATGCATGATTCCTCTAGACCTCAACAATATCTCCGGCTTTTGGAGCTGAAGCCTCTAAACCTAACTCCTCCCTTATCCACTTAGCGAAAAGGTCGCAGTTTCCCTCTGCACCGTGAACAACATAAACCTTTGGTTTTCCACCGAGGCTTTTAATGGCTTCTCTAAGTTCTTTTGCCCCACAGTGGGATGAAAAATCAAAATGTTCCACACGAGCCTTAACCTTCCTCATCTTACCATCAATAACACATATGCCCTTCTCTAACAGCTCTCTTCCCGGCGTGCCAGGAATCTGATAACTCACTAGAAAAATCGCGTTGTTCCCCCTTTTACCAATCTTTGATGTGTAAAAAACAGCTGGACCACCCTTAAGCATCCCAGCCGGAGCAATTATTACTCCAGGTCTTTTTATTACCTTTCTGCGGTCTCTCCAGCCTTCAACCCAGTCGACGGAATGTATGGCATCCATGAAAAGTTTGGGGTCCCCAAGATACTGTGTATAGGTCATCATTATTCTGCTTGCTTCTCGCGCCATTCCGTCTATGGCAACGGGATGCTCAAAATGGTGAGCTGCTAAAACGCATGTGATCTCCTGTGATCTTCCAACTCCAAAGGCTGGGATTAGAACTGTGCCGCCTCTTTCCACGATATCTGTGGCTTCGCTTACGAGGCGTTTTTCCAGCTCTAAACGTTCTGTGTGGTCTTCGTCGGCGTAGGTGCTTTCTATTATAACGGCGTCTAAGTCGTTGTAATCCATTTTGGCGCCTTTCAAGAGCCTTGTGTTTATGGTGTTAAAGTCACCTGTGTAAAGTACCTTTTTCCCTTCTGCTTCGGCGAGTATTTGCGCGCTCCCCGGTATATGCCCTGCGTTAAAGAATTGGAGTTTTATGTCTCCGATTTCCTCTTCAGCTCCAAAGTCTACGTGCTTGAGGCTTCTAGCCATGGACCTTAGTTCTAAATATTCGAATGGCAAATAATAGCCCGATAAGTGGATGAAGTCTGAAATTAGAAGTTGGGTTAGCTCCAAGTTTAGTTTATTCGTGTATAGCGGTTTTTTGTCGTGGACGTAGAAGATTGGGGCTGCGCCGGAGTGGTCGAGGTGGCTGTGGGTTAGGACTAATGCGTCAACGTCTTTTGGCGGTATATGCATGGGAAATCCTGGTTCGTGGTTCAGCATGACGCCGTAATCGAGCAGTATCTGCGTTTTTTCCGTGCTTACCGCTATGGCTATTCTTCCAACCTCTTGGGTTCCGCCTAGAAACCTAATCTTCAACGGAATCACTTCGCCTATTTGCACTAATGCCTAATCATGCATTTTGCTCTTTTAAAAATGTATTGACTTCCCAATTGGAGAAGCTCTAACCAATCCCTTTTTTATAGCTTCTAAAATTTCGTTAACATCCGGAGAGGCTTGAATTTCCGTGTAAACAGTCCACAATTCACTTACTGCATGGGCGTCACTGCCAGCAACGCCTGGTAAACCCAGCTCCCTAGCTAAGTTTTCAGCTTTTTTGTTTGTATAAGGCGGTGAAGCGCCGTTTAGAACTTCTATGGCGTCTAAATTGTATTTTTTGACAAGATCGCCTAAACCGTAAACCCTATAGGGATGGGCAGCGACGACTACACCGTCTCTTTCTTTCACGAAATTAATTACGCTTTGGGTTGTCCATGGTTCAGGCGGTAGTTCTGCAACGCCTAAAACTATTAGGTCTCCTTCAACCGTGGATACTTCAACTCCTGGAATTATCAGAATGTCCTTGTATGGTGAGGCTAGTTCGCGCACTTTGTAGTAGCCCTCAACCGTGTTGTGATCTGTCACGGCTATGGCTTTAATAAATGGATGCGCGTAGAGCTGATCCACTAGGGTTTTTGGCTGGATTGACGCGTCAAATGAATATGTTGTGTGGATGTGTAGGTCTGCGCGAATCACTTTTACTCGCTCGTGACTTTATGAAAATGGTTGTTCGGGAACTATAAGTTGTTTGCCTTGGCTGAGCCTAAAACTTTTCATGCTTACGGTTTTGAATTTGATGCCTTTTTGTTTACAAGCTTTTCTGCATGCGTTTAAAACAGTGTTTTTCCAATTTTCTGGGTCGTTTACAAGTATTATTGTCTTATAATTTGTTCGGTTGATGTATTCCGCGATTTCGTTAGCTACATGCACTTTTGTCTCCGTGTCAAGTGGAAGCACAGTTTCGTGTTGAGAAAGCGGGTAAACTTCGTCAAGCTCGATTGGAACAACGCCAAAAGGAGCAGCGTAAAAGCACACGTGAACCTTGCTTAGGTCTGTTTTCAAAATTTCCTTGAGAAGCTTTTCGCTTTTCCTAAATTCCTTTGCCTTGTGGAACGGTTTGCTTTGGATTTGCGGCATAAGCAAAAGAACTTTCGCATCTTTTGGAGGTAGATATCTCTGTGTAAACTTTCGCCTATGCCTCACAACCTCTGGTCTTATTAGCCCAATGGAGTCGAAGAAAAAAAGACCGCTGTTTTTCGTTACTGGGCTGTGTTTTTCGATGAATTCTTCATATTTCTTTAATTGTTTTAACGCTTG
>JBNAVK010000008.1:0-38331 GCA_049700435.1 Candidatus Bathyarchaeales archaeon | reverse complement strand
CTTCAGAGAAGAAGCTAAAAAAAGGTACGATTGGGTCAATGAAAGCCTACTAAAAATGTCCCTTGAAGTATACGGAACAGCAAGCGTCCTTGATTTAGTGAACATTCGAGGCGGATTCCCAACTAGAAACTGGCAAACCGGAGTCTTTAAAGGAGCGGACAACATAAGCGGAACCGCAATTGTAGAGAAAATATTAAAGGAAAGAAAAGCCTGTTTCGCATGTCCAATCGCTTGCGGAAGAATAAGCGAGATTAAAACTGGTCCATACGCAACTGGCGGAGAAGGACCAGAATACGAGTCCCTCGGATCTTTCGGCGGCATGTGCGAAATAGATAATTTAGAAGCAATTACACTCGCGCATTTCTTATGCAACGAGTATGGTCTTGACTCAATATCCACTGGAAGCACAATAGCTTTCGCTATGGAATGTTACGAAAAAGGAATTTTAACAAAAGAGGATACTGGCGGATTAGAGATCAAATTCGGCGACCCAAACATCATGATAGAACTTGTGCATAAAATAGCAAAAAGGGAAGGCATTGGAAACCTATTAGCTGAAGGAACAAAAGCTGTCTCAGAAAAATTGAATAAGGGAACCGAAAGATTTGCCATGCACGTTAAAGGACTTGAAATGCCAGCCTACGACCCAAGAGCCGCAAAGCTAACAGGGCTGGCATACGCAACATCAAACCGTGGAGGATGCCATATCACAGCCTACGTGGAAGGACCAACTTTCCTGTCAACACCATACCTCATCGTTGAAGAAAGCGACGTCGGAGACATACTTCAAGAAATCCCTGAAACCGCCAAGATTGTTAAAGACATGGAAGACGCACTAGCCGTTTTCGACGCCATCGGAGCCTGCAAATTTATGGGAATGGTTTTAACCGCAGAAGACTGGGCAACATTGATATCAAGCCTCCTAGGCTGGGAATTCACCGCAAGCGACTTCAGAAAAACAGGAGAGAGAATCTATAATCTCGAAAGAGCCTTCAACGTAAGAGAAGGATTAACAAGAACCAGCGACACCCTCCCAAAGCGTTTGTTGGAAGAACCACTGCCGGAAGGACCAGCAAAAGGACATGTGGTGAATTTAGAACCACTTTTAGAGGCCTATTACAAGTTCCGCGGATGGGACGAAAACGGCAAACCAACCCCTGAGAAACTCAAAGGACTTGGACTAGAATGGGTCATCAAAGAAATTCACTAATCCTAACAAGTCGATTAACATTCACGTGGGTGTAATTTGGCCGATAAAATGACGTACGCTGACAAACCGTGGTTGAAAAGCTACTTTACCGGACCGCATAAACTACCAAAAACTCTTGAGCCATATCCAAAAATACCAGTCTACAAGTTTTTAGAGGATTCAGCGGCTAAATTTCCAGATAAAACCGCATGCGTTTACTTAGATAAACAAATGACCTATGCAGAGTTAAAGCTTAACGTGGACAAGTTAGCAACTGCACTCGCAGATTTAGGCGTAAAAAAGGGCGACAGAGTTGCAACAATTCTTCCAAACTGCTTGCAGTTCATAATAAGCGACTATGCAATAATGAGGCTAGGAGCAATACATGTCCCAGTAAGCGTAGCCCACAAAGCTCCAGATCTGCTATATGAGATAGGCGAGTCAGGAGCCCAGACTGTAATATGCTCATATGCACGCCTGGAGCTTGTTAACTCTATAAAGGATAAGACGAAAGTCAAGAACGTAATTTTCACGCATGTACCCGTATTCCCCGATTACTATGTGCCTGACGTGAAAGAAGTCAATGGCGCCTACTTGTTAGAAGATTTGATAAAGAGATACGAGCCTAACCCCCCAAAAGTTGAGGTAAACCCCGTAGAGGATTTGGCGCTGCTGCCTTTCACTGGGGGCACTACAGGGGTTCCCAAAGGAGTCATGTTAACACACTACAACATAACCACTAATGCAGCTCAAGTATTATGGATGATGAAGCCCCTAGAGGTAGCGTTGAAAGGAAAAGCCTCCGTGCTAATATGTGTTCCACTTTCCCACCAATTTGGACACCAAGTTCTACACCAAAACATTGCTTGGGCTCTTCGCACAATTTTGACAGACCCAAGAGACATTGACAAAATCGTTGAGTTAATTAAAAAATACCGACCCTTTATGGTTGTAGGAGTTCCAACCCATTTTATGCTGTTACTTAACAAAGACTTGCCAAGAATGCCTATTTTCCTCTATTCTGGCGCAGCCCCCCTTCCTCCGGATGTTGCTGAAAAAATCGAGAAGAAAATCGGAGTTCCCATGGGCGAGGGTTATGGTCTAACAGAAACTAGTCAAGCCACCCACCTAAACCTTTCAGCCTTTTCAAAAGTCACCGGATTTATGACGAATGTAAAAAGGTCCATCGGGGTGCCTGTCCCAGATACGGAAGTTAAAATTGTAAATCCCGAAACAGGCGAAGAAGTCCCGATAGGCGAGACAGGAGAACTCTACATTCGCGGTCCACAAATCATGAAAGGTTACTGGCCTAACCCTGGCAGCGGCTTAAAGGAAGGTTGGCTTGCCACCGGCGATATTGCAAAAATGGATGAAGACGGCTACTTCTACATAGTTGACCGCATAAAAGATATGATTAACGTATCTGGGATGAAAGTCTACTCAAGAGTTGTTGAAGACATTTTACATGAACATCCAGCAGTTGAAATAGCCGGAGTCATCGGAATCCCCGATCCTGAGCGCCCGGGCAGCGAGAGGGTAAAGGCGTTTATAATATTGAAGGATGCGTATGAAGGCAAAGTGACAGCGGAAGACATAATCAATTACTGCAGAGAGAAACTTCCGCCCTATGCTGTGCCAAAGTTCGTTGAGTTTAGGAAAGATTTGCCGTTAACTCCTGTTATGAAGATTTTCAAAAGAAAACTTCGGGAAGAAGAAATAGCCAAAATAAAAGAAAGAGGGGAAATTTCTGGTTAGAAATCAACTTCTCTTCCTTCATATGCGTAAATGAAGAGTTTTCTAACGTCTTCTACGTCTGGAACCCTTGGGTTCATAAAAGTGCATGAGGAGTTTGCAGCCCTAGCTACCAACTCTTCTAACTCCTTGTTAAAGTCTTCCCTACTTATCCCCAATTCCCTAATGGATGCAGGCTCCTTCACCTCACGACAAAGCCCCTTGACAGCCTCAATCAATTCTTCCACAGCTTTTTCGTCTGTCTCCGCTTGAATTCCAATTTCTCTAGCGATGTCAGCGTATCTTTCGAGGGCGTCTCTTGCGCTATACTCGATGGAGTATGGAAGGAAAACGCCTACGGACCTGCCATGGGGGATGTGGAAGATTGCGCCAAGAGAGTGGCCCATGGCGTGGGCGATGCCCACTTGAGAGTTACCGAAGGACATTCCAGCCATAGTGGCAGCATTATGCATCTTCTCTTTGGCTTCTTTATCATCCGGATTTCTATATGCTCTTGGAAGATATTTGAAAACAAACTGTATTGCCCTAATTGCCAGAGCATCTGAGAAGTCATTCCTCCACTGGGAGACGTAACCTTCTATTGCATGAGTGAGCGCGTCTATACCTGTGTCTGCCACCAGATTCGGAGGCATAGATTTTGGAAGTTCCGGGTCAAGTATGGCTATATCTGCCACCATTTCTCTACAAGTGAGTTCCAGTTTTCTCCTCTCTTTAACGTCCGTGATTAGGGTGGCCCATGTTGCATCCGACCCGGTTCCACTTGTTGTTGGGATGCAGATTAATCGCGCCTTTTTTCTTAATCCCAGTTTTTCAAGAGGGTTTATTGCATCCACAGCCATGTCTGGGCGCTCATAAAGAACCCATATTGCTTTTGCCGCGTCCATGCAGCTGCCGCCGCCTAACCCGATGAACCAGTCTGGAGCATAGTTTTTAGCGAATTCAGCTCCTTTTACTATGGTTTCCATCGATGGTTCGGGTTCAACTTCATCGAAGACTTCTACTTGTAAGCCATTCGCTTTTAGGTAGTTTGCCACTTTCTCTACAAAATTAAGTTTGCGTATCACTTTGTCCGTGATTATAAGGGCACGTGTACCCTCAATCTCTTTTAGGTGTTCCAGTGCGTCTTCGCCCGTTACAACCGTTCTCGGAAACGTGATGACCCACATAATACCTTACTCCACTATCGCGCCCTACAAACTGCAAACTGCTGAACTTTTTCATTTTTTAGGGTACACTTCGTCTGGGAATTCCGTTTTTATGCTAGCAGCTATTTTTGCCATAATGTTAGCTGCTCTACTGTAGCGCATGACTTTTGCCATGTCACCCTCAAGCTTAAACTTGCCAGTCAGCAACGCTCTGGTAGGATCCAATTCTCCTCTGGTCATTTTCTTCCAGTTTTCGTACGGTCCCTTCTGGATGAAACCAACTTGCACTTCTTTCGGATCTTTGACGGAGCGCGCATCTAGGCATTCGCCGTCTTTTAGCTTGATGTAGGAGTAAACTGTTCCATTAACAATGTATTCTTTCATTTCCCTAGCCACATCTGGCGGAATGTTTTCAAAGGCTATTTTGTCAACTGGAACATTTTCGATTTGAAAAATGAAATCACCGTTCCAGCCCACACCCCAGCCTTTTCCAGCCTCTCTGTATTCTTTGCTCTGGTTTAGCATTTTGCGATATTCATCTAACCATGCCTTAGTTAGATACAAAACCATTTTCCTTCGCCCCTGTTAACCATTTGATTACTTAGGAAATAAAAAACTATCGAGAATCCGGCACATTGGTTTAGCGAGGCGATTTGACCAAAAACTATAGAGGGATATCCAATTTAGCAGTGCGCCCAAAGCCTAAATTTGCAGTTTCCGAGCCTCGCGTAGACTGTTAACATGCAAATTTTTATAGCGCTTAAAATATACTCAGTAGAAAGGTGTGACTGAAATGTTCAGACTTAAAGTTGCAGACGCCAAACTGCTAAGGGATATGACCACAGCAATCTCAATCCTCGTAGACGAAGCCACATTTAAAATAGACCAGGAAGGCATAAAACTTCGCGCTATGGATCCATCCCGCGTTGCGATGGTGGACTTCGAGTGGCCCAAAACAGTTTTCGACGAGTACGAATGCACAGAACCAACAAAAATGTGCATAAACATAAGTGAACTGCTAAAACTGCTTAGAAGAGCGGGAAAAGACGAGTTTGTGGAGCTTTCTCTAGATGAGAAAACCGGACGGTTGCAGGTAAAAATAACGGGAAAATACACTCGAAACTTCACAATGCCAACCCTTGAAGCTTCTGAGGAGGAGGTGCCAACGCCAAAAATAACCTTCAACGTTAAAGCAAAAGTAACAACAGAAGGCTTAACACGCGCCATAGAAGACGCCCAGCTAGTAAGTGACCATGTCAGAATTGAAGCAGACAACGAAAAACTGGTTTTCCACGCGGCTGGCGACCTCATGGGCGCAACCATATCGCTTCAAAAAGGAAGCGATGCCTTACTAGACCTAGAAGCCAAAGAGCCATCCAAAGCAACATTCAGTCTAAGCTACCTATCAGAAATTGTAAAGGCGGCATCCGCAACCGCTGACATAGCGACATTGGAGTTTTCAACAGACATGCCGACGAGAATAGATTTCCAACAAGCAAAGGAAGGAAAACTCACGTTCTATTTGGCGCCGAGAATAGAAATGGAATAAATGTGAAACAAAAATGCAACTCACAACCGTTAAATTTACAAAAAACGATATGGCAAAATATCCCTTCCTAAAAGAAACAGCGGACTACGTGAGAAAACTGGATTTTAAAATCGAAGACCTAACAAGCCCCGACTTCACCAAGATCCTTGAACGCGCCGAAGAAAGAATTGAAGAGGCAATCCTATACACGATTGTAAGTAGAAAACTGCGCGATGAAGAAGTTGAAATTCTATCATTCCCTACTGCCATAATATTGGCAATAGCAACCGAAAACTCCCGTATCAAAAAAAGATACGCGCTGGCAGAGGCAAAGCGGTCATACGAAGACTTAAAAGAAGAAAACTCTGAAAGAATTTCGGCAATTGCTCAGAATTTCGGATGGAAACTCGCTGCAAACGACGACGCCGAAATATCATATGAATTTAAACTCCACTTTGTCAACTACCTAAGAAATGTAACACATTTACGAGAGAAAAAATGGAAACTCGTCAACAGATTTCTATCAAAGGGAAACGTTTACCTAACAAGAAGCGAAACTGCAAGGCTACTAAGCGAGGAAATCCGCAGATACGTTGAAAAGCGGCTGGAAGTAAAGGAACTTCCAAAACTTCCACAAAAAATAATGGAAGTTGCGGAGAAAATTAACAAGCTATCAGCGGAAAAAATAAGCCAGACGGAAATTGAGCCAATCCCAAAAACAGTACGGCAAGAAGCTTTTCCGCCATGCATAAAAATACTCCACCAATCAATTTTATCCGGACATCACCTTTCCCACATAGGAAGATTCACCTTAACATCATTCCTCATAAACATAGGAATGCCAACAGAAAATGTCATTGAACTATTCAAGAATTTTTCCGACTTCAATGAACGCATGACCCGCTACCAAGTGGAACACATAGCAGGAGAAAGAGGTTCAAGAACGCGGTACACCCCGCCCAGATGCGACACGCTTAAAACCCACGGGGTCTGCACAAACCCCGACGCATTATGCCAAAAAATACGCCATCCGCTGAGTTATTACAAGAAGAAAATTGGCTCAAGGACGATTTAGCAAACAAAACATAATCCATCCTACAATAGGCTTTATATAGTTAATGCCAAATTAATCAGAGCTATTTAGGTGGAAACACATCAATGAACACTCAAGTCTCCCACCAGTCTCCATTTATGGTTGAAAAGCAACTAGGAGGCTTGGGTTCTGAAGAAAGCGTAAATGATTTTGTCGAGGGAAATTTAGAAAGAAAATCGGAAGTTGGCTTAATTCTCCCCACTTATTGTGAAGCAGCCAACATAGAGAGGATCATCAGTGAAATTGAAAGCCTAAACCTTGACATTTCCATACTTGTCATAGACGACTCCAGTCCCGACAAAACGGCGGAAATAGTCAGGAACATGCAAAAAAGGTATAATAACATCATGCTTTTTGTAAGATCAAGAAAGCTTGGGCTTGGAACCGCGATAACAGATGGTTTCAAGATATTCTTGTCTTTGGAAAATCCGCCAAAGTATATAGTTACGATGGATGCTGACTACTCTCATAACCCAAAAGATTTGCCGCGCCTCATAGCAGTCGCGAAAAGGGGAAACGAGCTTATCATAGGAAGCAGATACAGCAAAGGAGGAAGCGTTTCTGACTGGAGTGCCATACGCCTCGCAATAAGTAAAGTGGCTAACCTTATTGCTTCCATCGTCATAGGGGCTCCGATTCGCGATTATACTGGTGGTATGCGATGCTATTCAGCGAAACTCGTGAAAACAATTTTAGGAGATTTACACAGTCAAACCTATGAAATACAAATTGAGACAATAAGGCAATCTCACTTGAGAGGCTTCAAAATAAAAGAAGTCCCAATAACATTTGCTAACAGGAAAAAGGGAAAATCAAAATTGACGCCAAGCGAAATTATAGCTTTTCTATCTCACATACTCAAATCCATTTTACTTTACAAGCGAGTTGCATAAAAAATACAACCTAAAGTGCTAGAGTCTCTTATTTTCAATCACTTGCTCATAGACGAGTTCTAACTTGTCAACAACACTTTTCCAAGTGTATCTCTTTTCAACGAGTTCAAAGGCGTTTTGAACAATTTTTCCCCGCAGTTTTTTATCGGTCAAAAATAAGTTAACAGCTTCAGAAATTTCAATGGCACTTGCCTCCTTTAATAGCCATGCATGAACCCCGTGCGCCAGAATGTCACATGGACCTCCGCTTGGCGATGCGATAACTGGGATTTTGCTGCCCATCGCTTCAAGAAGACTTATGCCGAACCCTTCATAGGATGACGGCAAGAGAAAGACATCAGCTATCGAATATAAAGCCAACAAATTTTCTCTCGGAACGCCTCCTTTTATTACGAGTGTATGTTTTACTCCCAGTTTTTCGCCTAGCTGCCTCAGTTTATTGGCATAATTTGCATAGTCCGGTCCTACAATGACGAATTTGGCGGAAGGAAATTTTTTGAGAATAAGCGGCATTGCTTCAACTACTTTCTCTATTCGCTTATTCCAGTCGATTCTCCCCACATACAATAACGTTGGCCCGTTGGCATTCAACTCTTCCATTGCTTTTTGTTCGTATTTTTGCTTGATATTTGCGAACTCTTCTAAATTTACACCGTTTGGCACAATACTTATCTTCTCTTTTGAAGCCCCCATTTGCAAAAGCAATCGTTTATTGTGTTCCGTTAATGCTATTATTTCGTCGGAAAAATTCAGCATAAAACGTCCTAGAGTTGAATCAAAAACCGTTTTTAAGAAAGCGTTGGCGAGTGAGCGCGAAGGATAAATTCCATGAGGTGTGAAAACCACAGGGGTGCCTTCAAAATGAGCCAGACATATGGCGATGCATGAGCTTAAACATCTGTATCCATGAACATGAACCACGTCAGCCTTAAGATGGGGTAAACTTTTCAGAATGTCTGGGATGAACCAGTACTCTCTAAATACTTTGGGCATAAACAATGGAAAACGATGAACCTCCACGCCATCCTCTTTTTCCTCTTTTGTTGGGAAAGTCTTATGGTTAACCTCGTTTGACGTGATGACAGTTACTTTGTGTCCTCTTCTTGCAAGTTCAACAGAAATCCTATACACATGCTCTTCTACTCCTCCTATGGCTGGGGGAAAGCGTGGAGTTACTTGGGTTATATGCATTTGTTTTCCACATCAACGGGGCTTATGATGTTCGGCAATAGCTATAGTTAAGACTTTCTCAAATTGTTTTGCTAGAAGACCCCAGTCAAACCGTTCCTCAACGGTTCGCCTCGCATTCTGCCCCACCCGCATCGCATCTTGCCAAGACTGCAGCACTTTTTCTAGTTTTGTAAGCCACTCTTCAACATTTTCTGGGTCGGCGAGAAAACCATTTTCTCCGTCTGAAACTACTTCTTCGATTCCCTTTACTCTGCTTGCAATCACTGGTTTTTGCATGGCCATCCCCTCAAAAAGCTTTAGAGGACTCGCGGCGTGAGAAACTTCGTTGTCCGGGAATGGAATAAGCACTATGTCGGCTGCAGAAAGTATGCGGGGCACTTCTTTGTAGGGAAGTTCTCCGCATAAAACCACATTTTTCTTTAAGGCGATTTTCTGCTCTCCACTTCCTACCAAGACGAATTTTACATTTGCACCCCTATTATCGGCTATTTCGCATAGTTTTGACATTAGGTTTATGCCAGCCCATGAATCCAACCGTCCACAATAAAAGCAGATTTTCTTCTCACGTAATCCCATCTCCTTTTTGATTCTGTTGCTGTCATACCTTTGCGGATTGAAGTTTTCCGTGTCTACGCCGTTTGGGATTAACGTTACTTTTCCTGCTGGAATTCCGTGGGACATTACATACTTTTTGATGAATAATGTGGGAGCAACTACTCTTTGGGAGTTTCTTGCAATGTAGTTTTGTATGTAAACCAGCATTCTGGCTTTGAAATCATCTTTTTTTAAATCAAGTAAATTCGCAGTGTATTGAGCTATAAGATCGCTAAAATCTAGCACAATCGGTTTTCTCCAAAGTTTCCCTAAAATAAGTCCCAGCAAACCTGTGTATGGACTTGGATAGTTCAACACGATGATGTCTGGCTTTGTTTCTGCTAGGATCTTTAATGTCTTAATTAGCAGTAACGGCGCTGTTAGGATGTATGCCATTAAAATGGATGAGCGCCAAATTGCTGCTATGAAGTGGGGTATCTCTAGCGTATGTCCTTTGATTCCTTCGCGCGCTATTGAAGTGTTTTTCTGTTGTGAACGCTCATTTTTTGTGATGTTTTTCGCTTTGCCTATTAATATCCGAAGTGGTGGAAAAACTATGAAGTGAACTTCGTGACATTTAGAGAGCTTTTTCATAAGCTCAAATATTCTTCTGTCGCTTCCCATTTTCGGTGGAAAATATTCGACAAAGGCCACTATTTTCATCATTGCCATTGATGCGGACCTTGTTCTTTAATAGGCTTTTGTTGGCGATTAAAGTTTTATGTGTTGAGTGGTAAACCTTTTAAGAAAATCGTTGAGGTTAGATTATGAGGTAACAATTATGTTGCTGCCTACGCTTCAGATGTTGCTGCTGATGTTTCTCCTCGCAATCTTGGGTGAACCTCTAAGATTTTTTCTGCTAAAACGTCTCAGAATGTTTTCAGATATGGATTTTATACAGGCGCTAATTCTTGATGTATATCTTGGCGGTTTGGTTCTATATGTCTTGGCTGTTCTACCTTTTCAGCTTTTCAACTTCTTCATCGTCCTTTTTCTTACGGTGTTTTGTTTTTTAGCTTCATTATTTGCCCATTTTGACTCTCTCCGTAAGTACCGGGATTTTAATCGAGTCAAAACTTTGTTTTCAAAAAATAACGCGAAGGTTGTAGATTACCTTCTTGTTTTCGGCATGTTTCTCTTTCTTCTACTCTTCAACATCGGCGCATTATCTGGACTAGTGTTTGGTGGCATTTTTGATGAGTCTATTCACGCCCTAAAAGTTCAAGTCATACTAGAAAACGGACAAATTCCGATGACGTTGCAGCCATACTTGCCAGAAGGCATAGTTTATCCAGCAGCATCTCACGTCATTTTTGCTTATGCCACTCAAATGTTGAATATAATAGTTCCCAAATCTGTTTTTTATGTAACGCTTTTGTTTAAGGCGCTTTCAGTTTTTGGCGCCTACTTCTTTGGGAAAAAACTAAGTTCTGGCAGGACATACGCCCTATTTTTAAGTTTTATATTCACGTTTGTTTCAAGCTGGCCACTGTATATAGTTTGGGGGAGCAACCCATTTCTTGTAGGTTTTCCATTGTTTCTCGTCAACCTCAGTTTATTTTTCTCCCTCATCCGTACAGAGAAAAACGAATTTGCTGAACTTGTTGTTATAGGATTACTCTTTGGCTATAATGGATCACTCATAGTTTCTTATATCCAAACTTTAGCTTTAATGGCTTTTATCATATGTGTTTATTGGCTTCTTCGCAAGAGGGCTTTTGGATATCGAAAGCTGTACGAGTTTTTCGTTATTGCTGCTGCTGCGGTGCTGGTTTTAAGCCCAGTTTTTTACAGATTCTTTATCTTCTATCCCTACCCGGGTCACAATATTGGTCTTCCAGAGGATTTTTTGGGTTACCAAACAACGAGGTTGCCGTTTACCGTTACTCAGGCTTTAGAGTGGGCTTTTGGAAACTTGTCTCCTCACTATTTGCTTCGCTTTTTGACGCTTTTTATGCTTGGAGGTCTCGCCTTTTGGTTATGGAAAACAAGGAATTACAATGGTGCAAAGTCGACCATCGCTTTTGCTCTAACTCTTTTCTTTTCCGCTGCGTTACTTTCTGCTATTTCCTTCTTTCTTCCAAGCGATTTAGAGGTAATATCTTGGGGACATCAAGGCATAATTATAGCAATTTCATTAAATATTTTCTTAGCAGTGCTATATGCAAAACTAAAAAATTTCTTTTATGGTGTCAAGCCTGAACGGGTTTATGTTCTTTTTTCAAAGAAGATTCCTCGCAACATTCTTGTAGCGGGGCTTGTCCTATTGCTGTTGAACACTCCTTTTCTTTATTATAGATTTTTTAGAGACCCTCAGGTTATGTTGGATACTTATCGAATGTTTGCTGTTACTACTGAGGATGAGTTTAAGCTGATGGTTTGGATGGAGGAAAATGTGTCCTCCAATGCTGTAATTTTGGTTAGCCCCTACGAGTCAGGTCTGTTTATTCCGGTTATCTCTCATCATAAGATTGTTTATCCATACACAGCAACAACATTTAGTCGTTCTTATCAGAACTTGACAGACATGATGCTTGATTGCGTGTTAAACCAAACTGTTTACGAGTTAATGCAGAAACTGAACATTTCGCATGTGTTTGTCGGTTCTAACGCGGCTTATTGGTGGTTTGAACAGCGGAAGTTGAATCCTCTCATTTTCCTTGGAAATCCGAATTTTAACTTGGTGAAAAACTTTAGCACAGCCTATTTATTCGCGTTTAACTATTCGACTCTGCATGTGGTTTTCTTCGATGACTTTGCACATGAGCACTGGGATGAATTTGGGTGGCAATCATGCTACTACGGAAACGGTGCTGGAAACGCTACAATAGCAAACAGTTCAAGACAAGGTTCAGAAACTTTGAAAATTACGGCGGAAGCCGTTTATACGGTTGAGGACATGCGATACATATATTGTGTTACACGGAAAATGTTCGTGCAAAACAATTCAGACATTTCATTTTCATTCTATTTAAACGCGACTGAAGGCTTTAATGGCAAAGATACCTTTGCCTTCATTATCTCAAATGTCTTCCGCAACCAATCCATGATTATTACAACTCCCGGGGGAGTTTACGAAAACTACGCCCACGCTGTCTCGCTATCTGGAAGAGAGGGGTTCTTTGAATTTAATGGTAGCAAAAGTTTAAGCTCTCTGTGGCGTCAATGGTACAACTCCACGCTCCCCAGCACATTCATTTTAGAAATGGTAAACTACGACTTAGACGGCGTTAAGAATGTAGCATACGTTGACGACATCAAAATAGTTTCAATACCATAAAATTCAATGTCTTTTCAGTTTTATAATTAACCGCACAAGAGCAAATACAATTATCCCTACTGCAAACCCCAAGATGAAATACATCACACCAAAACTTGTTACGTCAGGGCTAACTGGAATCATAAGAACAGCCAACAATCCCGCCAGAAAACCAGCAATGAATACTACAAACCCCAATACCAGAATACCGCCCATAGAGCCATCTCCAGCCATCTCTAGCCTCCATCGCTGTTCCTAATATGCTGTCATACGCATTAAAGAATTTCCTAAATATTATTTAGGCAACCTTAATAAACAAACCTAAAATATATGAACGCAATGACTGTCAAAAATAGGCAAAAAATGATATTGTTAAAGAAAATTGCGCCAATCATTTCATTTATTGTGCCCTTCATAATTCTCTATTATTTCCATCCCGACACTTTTGAACTCACGTGGAAGGGAAGAACCTACTACCTTTTCTTCATATGGTTAATGTCCCTAGAAACGCTAATAGTTTGGGAAGAGTTTAAGCCTGAAAAAACGAAATCCAGGTTGAGAACAATCCTATTTACTGTTGCTTGTGTGCTTCCGACATTGTACGTGAGTATTTCTCAATGCTGGTTGAATTCAGCAATCATAGAGTTATCTGCTAAATCAAACATTGGCTTGAACACTCTTGATCCATCGTTTTTTGTGAATTTGATGCCTCTTTCAATTGAATATTTAGTTTTCACAATTTTATTCGCTTTAATAATAATACTGGAATATGAGACAGGCTATTTGCAAGAATACTCGATTTCTATTTTCTTTCTTGGAATCATCGGGATGGTATACATAATAGATAACTTGCACCCATATGGCAGGTTCACGCTTTTCCAGTTTCTTGTCCCAACAACTGCCAATCTTGCAGCGCTTTTTCTGGGATGGATGGGTTACAACGCAAACGTAATTATGTGGAATAGTCCCATGTTCGGTTATGTACCCTTATTAGAGATCAAAGCTCCTGGAAAATGGCCTTTTTCAGCAGTTGTGGACTGGCCTTGTTCAGGCATCGATAGCCTCATAATCTATACAGTTGTCATCCTAATCTTTTTGAAAAAAACTGACATTCCATTAAGTCATAGGGTAATTTACTTTGTCATCGGTGCGATAATCACTTATATTTTGAATATTTTAAGAATAGTTACACTTTCCATCATCGGGTTGAACTTTGGAGGCAGATCAGTTGAATTTAGCCGTTTCCATGATTTTTATGGTCCACTTTATTCTTTGTCGTGGATTGTCGCTTACCCTTTAATAATAAGCGTGAGCCGCATATTATGGAACAAACTTAAAAGCAGAACCTTTAGGTTATTTTAATTGTCCTGTCGAGAGTTGGCGGTGTAAAATGAGTTTTTCCCGCGAATTTGTTAAAAGAAAATTCGAGACATATTATAGGGAAAGCTACACTGCCAACCATGCGCCCAAAAACATTGAGAGAAGAGAGTTTGGCTTCTTAGCTTTTGACGGAAAGACTATGCTAAGGCATATCAGCTTTAAGACAAGGGAAAATTTAGAATCTTTTTTGAGAAGAGAAGCCTACTCAGACGCCTATTATTCATGTGCCTACTATGAAAATGCAGAGGCGGAAATGGACAAAAAAGGTTGGCTTGGCGCCGACCTGATTTTTGACATCGATGCGGACCACATTTCCACAGTGTGCAATAAGGTTCATGACGAGTGGGTTTGCGGTTCATGCGGGTTTTCGGGCAAGGGCATAGTTCCGGAAAACTGTCCAGTTTGTGGCAGCAGAAAATTCGATGCAAACACATGGCCCTGCGAAACATGTTTGAACTCTGCCAAAAATGAAACTGTGAAACTTCTAGATATGCTGATGCAGGATTTCGGTTTTTCCGAAAGTGAAATTCACGTGTTTTTTTCTGGTCACCGTGGTTACCACATTCATGTTGAAAGTGAAGCCTACGCGAGCCTTGATGCCTTGGCACGGAAGGAAATAGTTGATTATATAACTGGTTTAGGCTTAGATATGTCCTTTCATGGTCTGCGAGAGGAAAGTCTAAAAAGGAACGTTTTTGGCCTAGGTTTCTCCAGCGCTGATGTTGGCTGGCGTAGGAGAATGGCTAGTGGCATGGCTGACTTCATTTCAAAAGCAGGCGAAAAAGACCTCAGGGAGATCGGATTGAAGAGGAACGTTATTGAGGCTATACTGAAAAACAGGGAAGCCCTTATCGCTGGTTTAAAAGGTTCCGCCGCGGCAAGTGCTGTCAAAGGGGTTGGAATTGAGACTTGGAGAAAAATAGCGGATTACGTCTCGGGGCTGTTGTCGGCAAAAATTGACACGGTGGTCACAACCGATGTTCACCGCCTAATAAGATTAGCAGACACGTTGCATGGCAAAACCGGCTTAAAGAAAGTTGAGTTCCCCGTCTCGGAAATCGAGAGCTTCGACCCATTTAAACGTGCGATAGCCTTTAAGGAAGGATCAGCAACAGTTTTTGTTTCTGACGCCCCCGAATTTAGGATTGGTGACGAAACCTTTGGTCCATATAAAAATCATAGAGTTGAATTGCCCACAGCTGCAGCTATATTACTCATTTGCAAAGGTAGAGCGGAGGTTGTGAATTAGCATGTACAATGAATTATACGAGATTTGGAAAGGTGAATTTGAAAACGTCGAACTTGTCAAACTTCCAAAAAATTTCTACTCAGAACTTGTAGAATATTTGAAAAGGCTTAGAGAAGAAAACCGCATGCTTGATAAAAGAACAGTTAAGGCGTCTCTTCTCAAAAGCGAGATGCAAAATGCTAAACGTATGATTCGCGAGCTAACTCGATTGCGCTACAGAAAGCTAATCAGAAAAATGGCTAAGGGCGAAAAGGTTCCAGCAGATGTTTTGACAGTTGAGGAAGAAAAGATTTACAAAGAAACTTCATCTTTTGCAGAGGCATACCGAAACCTTGTCAGGAACATTCTTCACGGATACGCGCCTAAAGCTGACATTGAAACAAAGCGTCGACGGGTTGTTCTGCGCTTCTTAAAGGATGTTCCAGCAATAGTAGGCGTAGACATGGGCACCTATGGTCCCTTTAAAGCGGAGGACATAGCGTCTCTGCCCGTTGAAAACGCTAAAATCTTGTCAAAGCAAGGTTTAGCCGAAATGGTTGAGGTTAGCGACTAGGTTGTATTGTGGCGCTTTGCTTGGCGTTTGGCATAGCGAAAAAGTATAATAGCGCGTATGAATTCTTTATGCAAAGCTGGTGTGTCAAGGATGAACGTTCCTAAAGAGATAAGAACATACTGCCCAAGATGTAAAGCTCATCAAGTTCACACTGTCAGCCTATATAAGGCTGGAAAAAGAAGAGCCCTAGCTGCGGGAGAACGCCATCACAAAAGGGAAAAGAAGGGTTACGGCGGGCAGAAGTATCCCCTTCAGAGGGAATTTGCAAAAACAACGAAGAAGCAGACTTTGAAGCTTAAGTGTAAAGTCTGCGGGTACACAAGGCATAAAGATGGCATTCGGCTCAGGAAACTGACAATTGCTTGATGTTGGAGGGAGAGTTTTGACCGAATGGGAGAAGCTTATTCCAAAACCGAGGAGCAGTTTCCTCAGAGTGAAATGCCTAAAATGCGGTAACGAACAAATAGTCTTTAGCCACGCTGTAAACAAGGTTAACTGCAACGTTTGCGGGGCCGAGCTTGTGGAGCCATCTGGAGGAAGAGCTACAATTAAGGGGGAAATAGTCGCAGTTTTTGAATAAGGAACGTGTAGGGTAAATGGCGATTAAGAAACCAGAGTGGCCTGAAGTCGGCGAGTTAGTTATTGCTACGGTGGAAACGGTTACGGATTATGGCGCTTACGTGAAGCTGGACGAGTTTAATAAGAGAGGGCTACTTCACATCTCAGAAATCTCTTCTTCCTGGATACGGAACATACGTGATTTTGTCCGTGAAGGGCAGAAAGTTGTTTTGAAAGTTTTGCGGGTTGATGTTGAAAAGGGACATGTGGACTTGTCCCTGAGGAGAGTTACTAAGCGAGAGAAAATTGAGAAGATTATGTCTTGGAAAAGGGAGAGAAAGGCTGAAGCCTTACTTCGAAGTGTCGCTGAAAAAGCTGGGCTGTCGCTGGACGAAGTTTATGAGAAGGCTGGAGCCCTCTTGGAGAAGGAATATGGATTGTATGAGGGCTTTGAAAAAGTTGCAAGAGAAGGAATTGAGGTTTTAACAAAGATGGGGATTTCAGAAGAATTAGCTTCAGCCTTCGTAGAAGTTGCAAGAGAAAGAATAAGAGTGCCCACCGTCAAGGTTAAAGGCATTGTGGAACTTCGCTGTATGAAGCCGAACGGAGTTAAAGTAATTAAAGAAGCCTTTCTAAACGCTAAAAAGGCTGAAAAGACGCGAGGCGTGGAACTTCGCTTTTACGTTGTGGCCGCACCAAAATACTGCATTGAAGTTGTCGCGGAGAATTATAAGCACGCGGAGGCTGTTCTCCAAAGGGTTGCCCAGAATGTGATTTCAAACGTTGAGCAAGCAGGCGGACAAGGAGTTTTTAGAAGGGAAAAATGATGGTGTGGCTTTTGAGAAAATGCGTGAACTGTGGAAACTACACGTTAAAGACGAATAAGTGCCCGCATTGTGGCGGAAAAGTTCGAGTGCCACATCCGCCTAAGTTTTCGCCAGATGATAAATATATCAAATATCGAATGGCTTTGAAGAAGGAGGCGCAAAGAGATGAAGGAAACCGTTGTTAAAGAACTCGTAAAGACGGAGTTAAACAAGCCAGTTTTGATCGAAGGGCTCCCAGGTCTAGGGCTTGTTGGTAAAATTGCTGTACGCTATTTGGTTAAACAGTTAAAGGCTGAAAAATTGGGTTACCTATATTCCCCTCACTTCCCATATTTTGTGCTTGTCAACAAAAAAGGAAGCGTGAGGCTCCTGCGGGGAACATTTTATTTCTGGAAAAACACGAAAGGCAAAAATGACCTAATCCTTTTCACCGGAGATAGCCAAGCACAAACAATTGAGGGACAGTATGAAATCTCCAACAGCATATTAGAGTTCGCCAAACAACATAATGTGGAAATGATTGTAACGATTGGTGGTTATCGCGTAGAGGCAAAGGACAAGCCAAAGGTTATTGCAGCATCAACCACCACAGAGCTTCTGAACAAAGCCTTGAATGCTGGAGCCATAGTAAGCCCCATGGGAAGCCCAATCGTCGGCACAGCCGGACTAATACTCGGGTTAGCCCGTTTCAAAAAGATTGCCGCTCTTTGTCTCCTAGGAGAAACGCGTGGATATCTGCCGGATCCCATGGCTGCTAAAAGTGTTTTGGAAGTGCTGCAAACAATTTTGGGTTTTGATGTGGATTTGGCTGGTTTGGATGAGGAAATTTCTAAGGCTGAAAAGATGGTTACCAGGTTGCAGAAGATTGAAGCGCGAAGGGTTTTACAGGCTGAGGAGATGAAGAAGGAAGAGGACAAGAAAATAACATACATTTCTTAACAGGCTAAAAATTTACTTCCCTCATGATTATCTCAACGATTTTTTCTGCAGCATCGCCGTTTCCATAAGGAGAGTTTACTGGCAATTCCCTTCGGTTTTCCAGCGTTTTTTTCATGGCGCCAAGAATTTTCTCCTTTTCCGTGCCAACAACCTCGGCGAAACCAGCCTTTACCGCCTCTGGTCTCTCAGTTGAGAGACGAATAACTAAAACTGGTTTTCTTATACACGGAGCTGTCGCTTCTTCTTGGATGCCGCCTGAATCAGTGACTATCATTTCGCAGTTTTTCATCAAAACCAGAAAGTCCAGATAACCTAATGGCGGCAGAATCTGTACGTTGTGTGATTTTTTGATTTTACCATAAATTTTGTTGCGCCGCAGTCTTTTTCTAGTGCGGGGATGCATTGGATAAACAACTGGTATCGGAGCTTCTGCAAATGCTTCCATAAAACTTTTGAGAATTGTCAAGTCATCAACGTTTTCGGCTCTGTGGGCTGTCGCTAAAGCAAATTTTTTGTAGCGAACCACTTCCATTATTTTTGATTTTCTTTCGGCTATGGGTAGATGCTGGTTTACGGCGTCTATGACAGTGTTTCCAGTCACGTAGATTTTGCCCCAAACATTTTCTCTTCTCAGATTCTCTTCGGCAGTCTTCGTTGGCGCAAACAAATAAGCGGATACGTGGTCTGTTAAACGTCTGTTGTGTTCCTCCGGCATGCGCAAGTCGAAACTTCTTAATCCAGCTTCCACATGGCCTACAGGCACTCCGAGTTTTACCGCTGCCAAGGCGGTTGCAAGTACTCCGTTTGTGTCCCCTTCAACCAAAACTAGTGTGGGACAAATTTTTCTTGTTAGTTGTTCCATGCAAGTCATTATGCGGGCGGTCTGTGCTCCTTGCGTGTACGCCTTAATCTTGAATTCGTAATTGGGAGTTGGAAGTTCAAGTTCTTCAATAAACTGTTGGGACATGTTATAGTCGTAATGTTGACCACAATGCGTGAAAATTAATGGAATTTTTTGCTTTTTTAATGCCCTGATAACTGGCGCCATTTTTATGATTTCGGGGCGTGTGCCTACAACAACCATTAGTGTCTTCATTTATCATTCCTTAAAATCAGATGTTGCCCACTACTTGCGTTTAACGTTTTCCTCAAAGTTGTGATGTGTCTTGCTGAAATTAATTTTGAATGTTGCTGCAAGTTTCTAATTTTTAATTATCCTCATGAATCTTTATCGCTCGGTTGCGTTGTTTTTTAGACATACAAATGTTCTTACTTTTCTTTTCTGATGTAAATTCTCAAACAGTTTACATTGGGATGAACTATGCGTCTGTTAAAAAATAAGAAAGGATTAAGCGTGGTAGTAACAACATTGATAATACTGGTTGTTTCAGTGTTGCTGGCTACTGTGGTGACGTTTTACGCAATAAACGTGACAACAACCCGGGTACAAGAAGAAAACCTTCAAATCTTTAAGCTACACATATGGCACAACGGCACAAACTTTGCCGAAGCAACATTTCTAATAATCAACACTGGCGGCAGGGATCTTGTAATTGACAAAATATCCGTTAGAGGTCAAGAATGCTTGTGGAGCACAGTCTACTATTGTAAAACCACAGACACGGTAAATGAAGACCTAGGATATGTTGAACCGCATGCGAATGGAACGTTAACTGGCATGAATGCAACATTAGGCGGAGCGACAAGCAACTATGCGCTCACCGCAGCGAGTGATGACCTTATATTGAGGTCTGGCTGGAGCATGATAATATACGTAACAGATCCGGATCATGTTTCAGTTAGTGACATCGGTGTGACCGTTGGCATAACAGTGTTCACCGCCAACGCTCAATACTACAAAGAAGCCAATGTTGAAGCTGCACATTAAAACCGTTCCCCCTTCTCTTTACGTTTTCTTTAAGTAGCCCTCTCTGGGTTCATAAATTGTTCCTTCGCGTAGAAGTTGTTTAATGAGGCGTTCCGCATCTGCTTTGGGAATTTTATATTTCATCTCTAACTCGTTTAGAAGCGCTACTTTCTCAACCATTCCTGTTTCTTTTTCCATTTCCAGCATTGTTGAAAGAATTATCTGCAATTTGTCTCTCATGCTTTTGGGTTTTCCAGTCATAATAAGGTCTATGTCAATTTTGTATGAGGATACGTCTATCCCAACCTCTTCAAGCGAACGTTTCATTATAGCAATTGCTGCTTCAGCATCTTCAGCTAAAACCTCCTTTCTCAAGGCTGCGCGAGCCCGGGCTTCTGCTATCCTCACAAGGGATTCAAGTTGGCGGGCTGTTATCGCCACGGGAGAGCCTTCAGCCTCGCTTGCAGAGCGCATGGCTAGATAAAAATCGCTTAGCCGCCGTAGCGCCTCTTGAGTCAAAACCGGTTTTATCCCCTTGGCATAGCTTATATACTTTCGCAAAAGCTCAAGTGACATCGGAGGCTCGATAGGGCTTAAACCTTTCCTGTGGATTTCGAGGATATGTTCTGCCATCTTGCTGTCTGTTTCTTTGTTTGGTACATCCCTCAAAACGAAGATTAGGTCGAATCTTGAGAGTATCGTCACTGGCAGAGAGATGTTTTCGGCGATTGCGCGGTGGGGCTCGTATCTTCCGAGGGTTGGGTTTGCAGCTGCAAGTATGGCTGTTCTTGCGTTGAGTGTTGCGACTATTCCGCCTTTTGCAACCGAAACTGTATGTTGCTCCATAGCCTCGTGGATGGCAACCCTGTCTTCGGGGCGCATCTTATCCATCTCGTCAATACACGCGATACCCTTGTCCGCTAAAACAAGCGCTCCCGCCTCCAGGCTCATGCCTCCACCCTTCTCCCTTATGACGGCAGCAGTTAAACCAGCCGCTGTTGTGCCGCGCCCAGACGTATACAACCCGCGTGGTGCAACTCGCGCCACATACTGCAGAAGTTGGGATTTCGCTGTTCCAGGGTCTCCTATCAAAAGGACGTTTAACTCCCCTCTTATTGCTATGTCTGGGAGAGTTTTCGGCACGCCGCCAAAAAGGAGATACATAATGGCTTCTTTAATGTGCTCATATCCATAGATTGAGGGGGCAACAGAGTTCATTATTTTGCGGTGTATCCACGGGTCTTTGGCGAGTTCAAGAATTTTTTCCTCCTCCTCAGGCGAAGGCAGCGCGGTTTCAGGCTCTTTGCCCAAAACTTCAATGGAGTTTGCATCAAGGTGCAGAACAAATGTGCGAAGTTTTCCAATTCTTGGCATTGTAGGCGCTACTGCACGAACCACCCCCACTATCGAAACATGATCGCCTGGTCTTGCAATGTCAACTATTTCGTCTCCAACAAGCTTAACGTGTAATGTTCTGGGCAACTGTCCCGGCGGAAGGTCTTCTGGTCTTTCTTGAACGCGGAGGTCTTGTGAGTCTATGAACTTTGATTCTTCTTGGACAAATTCAAATGGTCCCTTTGAGCCGCACTGAGGGTTTCGGCATTGAAACGGGGCTCTTAGAAAAGGTCCGCTTTGGTCTAGGAGTGTTGGTTCTCCGCATCTTTTACATTTGAACGCGGCTCGCATGACCATGGGGCGAACTGGAGTTGAGCGCACAACGATGCCTTCAACCATGACGAGTCTTCCGATGTGGTCGGCGCCAAGTTTCCGCAAGGGTGTTACTTCCAAAAGCCCCACAATTCTAACTGAAACTTTCTCCACTTTCTTCGCGTATTCAGCATCTTCTATTGCAAGTTGCTGGTAGGCGGCGTTACATGCGTGTTTTTCTATGTATTCATCTGGTTTTTCCAAAAGTTCGTCAGCGAGCCTTTGATCAAATGCTAAAACATCTTCAAACTCAACGATTAACGAAGTTTTTCCCGAAACTGCAAGTTGCGATATTCTCTGGCGGTATTTTTCAGTCTTAAAAAGTTCTAGAAAACGTTCTTGTGGATCTGCAACTTCTATTTCTTCAGTCATTCTTTTTCACCTTTAAATTCCAGTATCTTTGTTCTCCACAAATTGATGTTTCTGTAAAGCTCCTCATAAAGAAGTCTTTCTTCCTGTGTTAAACTTTTTAGGAATTGTTCCGTCTGGACTGGGGTTGTGGCGAGAGAAACAATTTTCTTTAATCTTAAATTTACGATGTCAAGAGAAAGATGTTTGATTTTTTCATACTCCCGCACTTTTTCTGGTTGTCTGGCAATTTCCGCCTTTAATTCTGCGAGAACTCTCCGAACTTTTGGATAGAAATCCTCTGGTAGAGAGGACAGTTGCCCGGAGGATTGAGCTCGCTCTTTCCAGTGAATTCTGTAAAGTGTAGATGCATCTAATGTTTCCTCTCCGCGGAAGCGAACGACTCCGAACTTTTGAAGTTCACTAGCTATCCAGTATCGAATTTCGTATTCGTTCCCCTCTTCGAATGGTCCGACATTTAACCCCGCAAGCTTAATCTCTGGGCAGTTTCTATTAGCAATAACTCTTACAGGTAAATTTTCAAAGACAAAATCTAAACTGCGCATTTTTGTTATAATAGCACTGACCATTCTGCCCCTTCCCAGTCTTGTTTTTGTTGCTGCTAACAGATATAAAATCAGCAGTTTAAAAACTTAGATTAAGACTTTTGAAAATTAAAACGGAGAGGGTTGTCATCTTGTTAAAGGGTTACAAGTCAAATGTTTTTAGAAAAAGAAAGGATATTATTAGTCTAAAATTCTTTCAACTGCGTCTTTTTCCACCTCATGCGGCAGAGGTATACCCGTGACTTTGTTAGCTATTTCGGATAAACTCATCAAGTCGTTTCTGTTTATAAGTTCCAGTTTCCATTTCCTAGCTCCAGCCAACAACTGCTTTAACCCTACGCCTATGCGGTCTGTTAGGTACGTGTAAAGCGCTATGGCTTCCCACGGTATTTCCTTGAAGCGCTCTCCATATCTTGCTTTAAGTTCGGGGGTAGCGATAAAGAACTTCTCTGGTGTTGTGCCATATTTGTCGGCGAACGCCTTGGGAAGCTTCCCCTCCTTAGCCAGCTGATTGAAGTAGCTTGCCTTCATAACTGCTGTGATGGGAGACCGCGCCATTAAAACCGCTTTCATAAATGGGCCTTCTCCGAAGTTGCTCATTGCTATTGCTTTGAAAATCTGCGTTTCATTTATGAAGCCCCCAGCCATTATCAAGTCTGGCACGTAGCGTCCTTTCTTTTTCAGTATTTGAGCACACTTTAGAACTATGGTTTCTAGGTAGACTGTTGGGATGCTCATTTCATCCATCATTGGGACTGGGCTCATGCCCGTTCCACCACCAGCTCCGTCAAAGTATACCGCGTCAATTTTCGCTTCCGACGCTATTTTCAGAGTGTATGCTACGGCTGTTGGTCGATAGGCTCCTGTTTTAAGAGTTACGTGTTTTGCACCTTGTTCCCTCAGCCACTCTATGTCTTCTACAAAGTCTTTCTCTTTTGGTATGCCAACCCTACTGTGTCTTTCGAAGGATTTAAAGACTTCATCTTTGAAAGCTTGCTGCACCGTTGGGTCTTCGGGGTCGGGAATTACAATGTAGCCTCTTTTCTTCATCATTATCGCTTTTTCCAAGTCTCTTATGCGAACTTCGCCTCCAATTGCCTTTGCACCCTGTCCCCACTTCCTTTCAATAACGTTTACCTCAAGCTTTGAAATTGCGTAGACATCAACTCCAAGCCTCTGGTCTTCCACGTTTGTTTGCACTGCAATGTCCCCGTATTTTCCATCCCAGAATTTTCGGAACAATTCAACTCTACGCTTAAGCTCCTTTGAATAGGTAACTTTTCCATTAGTAAACCGTGCTTCAGGATCCATGCCGCACACGTTTTCGCCAACTATTATCATTGTGCCTGAAAGGGCTGCGCCTATCGCCAACCCTTCCCAGTTCAGCCTTGCAACATCTGTTGAGCCGAAAGCTCCGCATAAAACTGGAACTTTAAGCGGTATACCCGCCACTTTTGTTTCAATGTTAACGTTTGGGAAAAGCGCAACATCAGAATTTTCTTCGATGCCCATGGCATCAAATAAACCAGCTTGAATGTTGAAGTGAGACCAGTCTAATCCGAAGTCTTTGAGGGCTCCCGCTGTGCTATATCCAAACTGAACTGGCTCGGGGTAAAGCGCTTCTCTTCCTCTGAAGGCCGATAGGCTTATCTCACACAGTACTGGGCAGTCTCTGATACATATGGGGCACATTCCGCTTGTAGGGCTCGTGTCTTTTACGCGTGTTGTCGTTCCGGTTGTTGACTTGCCATTTAGGTAAGAGCTGTTTCTAAAGACACGTTCTGTCATTTCCTCACCTTACGTTTGCGAATTGCGTATGGCGCGTTAAACTAACCAATGAACATTTAAACATTATTTCCAGAAATTCCGAGAAGGACTGTATAATAAATGAAACATTTAATCTATCTAAACACTACCCAGGTTATTATAACAAAGTTGCTTCTTTATTACGTAAGCATTTATTAATAATTCCAACTATCAAACGTAGTGGGGTTCACTTTGAGTTTTGAAATGTGGGCTGAGAAATACAGACCTAAAACATTAGATGAAATGGTTGACCAAAAAGAAATAGTTGAACGTTTAAAGAGCTACGTCAAGACGCGAAATGTACCTCATTGCATTTTTGCCGGACCGCCAGGAACTGGAAAGACAACGGCAGCCCTTTGTTTGGCAAGAGACCTTTACGGCGAAGGTTACCGAGAGCACATTATGGAATTGAACGCCAGCGACGAAAGGGGAATTGATGTTGTTAGGGAAACTGTGAAAACCTTTGCAAGGGTTCGCTCCATCGGTGAAATCCCCTTTAAAATGATGATTCTAGATGAAGCAGACAATATGACTGCAGACGCGCAGCAAGCACTGAGGCGGACAATGGAGCGCTACACAGAAACATGCCGCTTCATTTTATGCGCAAACTACAGTGGAAAGATAATAGAGCCCATACAATCCAGATGTGCCCCTTTCCGTTTCACTTTTCTGCCCAGAGAAGAGCATGACAAGTATTTGAGGTATATAGCTGAAAAAGAAGGCGTAAAACTCCTCGACGAAGGGTTAGACGCCATTTTTGAGGTTTGCGGCGGAGACTTAAGAAGAGCGATAAACACCTTACAGGCTGCAGCGTCGCTGAACAAGCCCATAGATGCTAAAGTTGTTTATTCAATTACTGGAAGAGCTAACCCAGCGGACGTCCAAAAAATGATAGACACAGCCATAAAAGGCAACTTTATAGAAGCGCGAAAACAACTCCGTGAAATGATTCAGAAATACGGAGTGGCTGGAAGCGACATAATCCGCCAGATTCACACAGAAATTTTCCGAGCAGACATACCAGAACCAATGAAAATACGCTTGACAGACATTGTTGGCGAAATAGACTATAGGCTTGTTACGGGTGCAGATGAAGAAGTTCAGCTCAGCGCCCTACTTGCTAGGCTTGTTGAGGCCGGAAGCGAATTGAGAAGGGCGAGGTAGGCGCAACTCTTGTATGCCTCATGGACAGTTAAGCACAAGCCAAAAACTACGGCGGAAATTGTTGGGAACCCAGAAGCCATTAAAAAGCTTGTTGACTGGATAAAGTCTTGGGATAAAGGTATACCCAAAAAAAGAGCCGCATTTCTTTATGGGCCTCCAGGAGTTGGAAAAACAGTTACGGTTGAGGCTTTGGCGAATGATTTCAAAATGGAGTTTATAGAGAAAAATGCAAGTGATTACCGAACAGAAGAGGCAATAAAACGTTTCGCGGGACTAGCGTCCCAGTATGGCTCGCTTTTTGGTCGAAAAAGAATGATTCTTTTAGACGAGTTAGATGGATTAACTGGAACAGCCGACAAGGGCGGTGTCAAAGCCATAACTGACATTGTTAAAACTGCGCAGTGCCCAGTAATTCTGATAGCTAACAATGCTTATGACCCCCGGTTTACAAATCTCCGCAACTACTGCCTCTTAATAGAGTTCAAAAAACCACCAGCAAGCGAGGTCATGAAGCATCTAAAACGCATATGTGAACGTGAGGGAATTAAGGCTGAAGAAAACGCGCTTAAGTTTATTGCCCAACGCTCTGAAGGAGATGTCCGCTCGGCTGTGAACGACCTTCAAGCTCTCGCGCAAGGTAAGAAAAAGCTCGCTTATGATGATGTTAGCTGGCTTGGATACCGCGATAGGCGAGAAACGATTTTCAACGTTTTAAGAATGATAATTTACGGAAAAACTTGCGCTGGCGCGAAAAACGCGGTGGACATGGCTGATGTCGACATCGACATGCTTTTTGAATGGATATACGAAAATGTCCCAGCACATTTAACAGACCCCCATGACTTAGCCAAGGCAATGGATGCCCTTTCCATGGCTGACGTTTATCGTGGAAGGATACGGACAACCCAAGATTGGAGCTTCATGCGGTACGTAATTGACTATATGACTGCTGGCGTAGCTATGGCAAGACAAAACACTAAACCAGGCGGGTGGATACCTTTCAAATTTCCCGGACGCATCCAAGCACTGTCAAGGTCCAAATCTGAACGGGCGATGCAACTAAACATAGGCTATAAAATTAAGCGTAAATGTCACATTTCAGCTGTTAGGGCTTCGAAAGAAATAGTTCCTTATCTGCGTATTATTTTCCAGAATAATGCGGCGATGGCTGCTGGAATTGCCAAATGGCTTGATTTGGATGCTGAAATGATTGAATACTTAGCTGGAAGCGAAAAAGCTGAGGCTATAAAAAAGTTGTTAGGTTGAAAAAGAAAAAGGGTTTTAGGCTGGAGTTGAAGGTGGGGCTTCTGTTGGTGGCGGCTGTTTTGCAGTCTTCTTTCTAGAAGCCATAACTCCAATAGCAGCCAATATCAAAGCCACTACTCCTAGTCCTAAGCCAGCCATAGCCAAAATTGAGGTTGTCTGGTCAACAGCTTGAACTGCCACTGAAATGCTTGTTGTTGCCTCGTATTGTTCGTTTCCACTCCAACTTGCCTTAATCTGCCAGACTCCAGCATGGTCAAGTTTAATGGTGTCTGTAAATGCTCCTGTGCCAGCAGCTGCCACGGTTTTTGTTGTGGAAGTGCCGTCGGGCTTAGTGTATGTTATTGTCACAGTGGCGGCTTGCGCTGGTGTTAACGTTCCACTTACTGTGACGTCTCCGCCTACGTTAACTGTTAACGGCGAAGCAGATATTGTTAAGGCACTTTGGATCTTTGAAACGCGTAGTATTGCAGGCAAGCTTTCTGTTTCTGCGTAGGTGTCGTCTCCGATCCAGCTTGCTTTAATATTCCACACTCCAGCATGGTTTGCTGTAAAGGTGTCGCTGAATACTCCTGCGCTGTCGGAATCAACTGTTTTAGCTGTTATTGTGCCGTTTGGCAGCGTGTACTCTATTGTTATTTGTGTTGCCTTTACAGGATACAATGTGCCGTTAACGTTTATCGTGTCTCCTATTTTCGCTGTGTAGCTTGATAGTGTTAAGGCTATTAGGCTTGATGCCTTTTCAACCGTTAATTCCGCCATGTTGCTTGCGCCTTCATGTCCGTAATCGCCTTTCCAACTAACTCTAATAATGTATTGCCCGGTTGCTTGTGGAATCCATGAATAACTGTATTCGCCGTTCTCGTTTGTTTTAACTGTTGCCAAATATATGAAAACTGGTAACGGTTCACGTGAATACTCTATTGTCACTTCCGCATTTGATATTGGTGTTGCATCTGTTTCATTTGTAACTGTTCCGCTTATTGTGACTCGATTGCCAATGGCAATGCTTGCTGGGCTTAAAGTAACGGTAATTAGGCTTGCAACTTTGTTGACACTCCAGATTCCAAGTAGAGACTTGCTTGTTGGTGACATAAGAGGACTGGCGTAACCTGCAGCTACAACCTCGACTATTCCGTCATTGTCTACATCGCCAGTGGCAATGTCTTGAATGTTTGTTGCATTCTCCCAATTACAATAGTCTTCTGAAGTCAACTTTGTTCCATCCCACAAAAAAATCCTGATGGTCGGAACCGACCACAGAAACTGTGCGACATCTATACCTGCAATCACTTCGTTTTTTCCGTCGTTATCCACATCATTTATTGTTACAGTTCTGCCCATAGTGGATGTTAGGGGTCCTGCTAAGCCACCTTCTGCACTAGTTTTCAGCGTTAATGCATCGCCATTCCAAGACCACCCCCTAATCTGAGCATTATAGCCTTCTGCGCCTTCGTAGTATCCTATTGTTATTATTTCTGGAGTTCCATCAGAATCTAAATCGCCTATCGCGACATCCTCAGTGTAAGTTTCAAGGTATGTATACCATTGGGTGCTGACTTCCCAATTAAGTGAGGAACCGTCCCATGTGCATATTTTGAGCAAAGCGCATTCATGACCAAGCGTGTTATCAAAGAAATCTCCTGCAATTACAATTTCTAAAACGCCATCTCCATCTACATCTTCTATGGCTATTGACTTCCAAGTTGTTTCTTTACCTGTCATCCATTCATAACTTGTTTCAAGCATCATAACGCTTCCGGTTACATTCCATATGGTTACTACTCCATGAAAGCCCTGTCCTAAAAATGTCGAGTTCCTGTAACCAACAGTCACTATCTCGTTTGTTCCGTCGTTATCCACATCGCCTATTGCCAAACCAAAAAATTTCGTTTCATTCTGGGCTTCAGGCCAGTATGTACCCGTCTTTACATTCAGTGTTGTAGTGTTCCAACTTGTAACAAGTATCAGTCCCAGTTCCTCTATATTAAGGAATTTTCCATATCCCGCCACAACTACTTCCATGTCTGTTTCATTGTCCACATTGCCTATCGCAACACCGTAAAATCTTGTATCACTTGACAACGTTTCTGAGGCTTCAAAAATCTCCTTGTGTTCCTCTTCTAGGCTGGTACCATTCCAATTCCATATGTTTAACTCACCCATGTACAAACCCAACGTAGAATTGTAGCAGTATCCTGTAGTTACTATCTCCGTGACGCCGTCTCCATCAATGTCTCCTATGGCGTCTGCCATGGAGTAGCTACTAGATTCAGTTATCCATTCATGGCTTATTTCTAATTCCAAACCGTTTACAGCGTATGCCAAATTCGGTACGAAAGCCATGAGTAACATTGCAATAACTAGAAGTCCAACCAAGTTTTTGCCTAATGCTTTCCTCATTTTTATCCTTCCCTTACAAATTAGCTCATTAACTAGATGATAGGAGATATTTAACTATTATAGTTGAACTCCGACTCTAAAAGGGCGGTCTTAATGTATTCTACTGCCTTCTGCAATGTCTTTTTCTGGCTGCAACACCACAACATTGCCCTTTTCATCTTCCGCAGCTAAAATCATACATTGCGACTCGACACCCATGAACTTTCTCCGCTGAAGATTAAGTATAAAAGCGCATTTTTTCCCAACAAGGTTTTCTGGCTTATACCACTGAAGAAGCCCAGCAACAGCCTGCCTCTTCTCCGTTCCAAAATCCACAATCATTCTTATAAGGTTCCTTGAACCGGGAATTTGGTTTGCTTCCAGAATTTTTCCGATGCGCAGGTCAAGTTTTTGAAATTCCTCAAAGGATATTTCCATGTGGCACGCCTCATTTTGTATTTGTCAAACAATAAACAACTATCAAGTCTTTATAATTTACGCTTTCTTTTTCGTTTTATTTTCTCAACTGTTTTTGTCACACCTTCCCAGCCTTCAACAGCCTTTGATTTGATTATTTCAAAAGCCTCTTTTGCATTCATCCCTTGCAATTCTTCTCCCGTGGCTTTTCTTGCGAGATAAGCTGCTGCGTTTAGGATTTCCCCATTAAATCTAGAATCAATCAAATCCGCCAAATGGCAAATTAAAGCCTCAACAGTATGGGGTCTAATTGGACCGTAATCCCCATGATGGGCTGACACGACGTGGATTAGCTCTATTGGGAAATCTCTTCGGACAAGCTCTGAAATAACAAGGGATAAATGGTCCATGTAATCTGCTAGGTTTGTTGAAACATAGTTTCCCTTATCATTAACAGCGTAGGTTATTGGCTTAAAAACGTCATGTAATAAAACTCCTGCCAAAACAAGGTCTCGATTAACCTTTCCATGATAAACTTTCTCAACAGAGTTGCATAATGCCATTGCGATGTTAGCTGTTGAAACAATGTGCTCAATGTATCCGCCTGGATAACAGTGATGATGTGACAGCCCGGCTGGTGATGTTTCCAGCGGCAAGCCCGGGTACTTTTTGCCTTTTATTTCGAATGTTGGGTTTTCTAATAATTCGGTAACTTTTTCTCTTAGGCTTTTATCGCGGATTCTATTCGCTAAGGCCTTAAGTTTTGGGTGAAGCAAGCCGTATTCCACTTCCTATTGTTAAGGGGTAGAGGCAATATTGATTTTTCGTTTCTCAGCATCTGCTATTTCATGCGCTTTCAGAATTGGCTCTGGGATTCGGCTGTTGCGCGTGCAGTTTTTGACGATTTTGACGGCTGTTTCCAACGAAATCATGTGTCCAACGCTAACATAAACGGGCTTACATCCATGCTTTGTTGTCACAGCCGCCCCAACAATTTCGTCATCCCGCTTAAGGAGAACAACATCATCTTCGATTTTCAATTCTCTGACATTATGAAGCAGAATGCTTTTTGCGACGCCTATAGTTGGCTTATTAATTACGAGTCCCAGGTGGCTTGCAAATCCGCAGCGATATGGATGTGCGAAACCGTGTCCATCAACGAGGAAAACATCCGGTTTTACCTTCAACTTTATGATGCAGAAAACCGCTGGCGGCGTTTCCCTAAAGGAGAGTAGTGTCGGAATATATGGAAAACGGGTTTTGTAAAGGGCTGTTTGCGCCTCAACAAGCTTTAGAGAGGCATAATCTAGAACTGCCACGGCGCCTATGGCGACATCTCGCGTATAGGCAACATCAACTCCTGCAACATGCTTGATTTCTTCTGGCAGCCTATCCTCAAATGTTATTTGCTTTGACAGCCGCAACTGAGTTCTACGAGCTTTTTCAACTGAAAAACGAGTCAACACGCTTTTCATGTTCACTTCATTTACCTTTTCTTATCTCGGCGCCTTTTTGCTGAAGACTTTCAAGGCGCTTTAAATGGTCTTCTAACGATTTTCTCCTGACTTCCTGTGTTAAGTCTCCACGCGTGGTTTCGATAATTTTCCTTGCGACATCACATTTTCTCCTAAGACCAGGAACAAGCATGTAAGCCTCATCCATAGCCATAAGTTCAGTGTAGACTTCATCCATTATTTGTAGGCACTTTTCCCCCTTTTCAACATCTCCTTCTCGTAAAGCATCTAAAGCCAAACGCCTGTATTCTCCTATAACATCAGCTAATCCAAGTACAAAATCAACTGAGGGAACGTTTATTTCCTTCGGCGTTATGAATCTTGACTCTTCTATTAGTTTCAAAAAGATGTTTGCTTCAGAATATTCTTGGAGTGCAGAGCTTAAAAGGCCGCTGTAGATGATGTCTGGGTATTTTGTTGAAAGGTTGCTAAGTCTTAAGAAAATTTCTCTTGTTTTTCCTATGAGTTTCTTTGCCTCCCCCAGCCTTTTTTGGTGAATGAGAAGTATGGCTTGCTTGGAAAGACTTGTTGCTTTTCTCATGTTTTTTTGGGCTTCTTCTCGCACCTTCTCTTTTTCCTTTAGCTCCTTCCTTATTTCCTTCAGAACTGTTTTTAACGTCGGCATTTTAATTTTACACCACTTCTGCTTTTAGAGAAGTATGTGGTGAAGTATTTGTATGCTTTCTGGTTTAAAAAGGTGGGTGAGGGATTTTTGAATGCGCTAGTTGCTAGGTTCCTGGCTGCTCTGGCTCTTTCCATTTTTCTATGATGAGTTTGTCGTCTCCTATTTTGAAGCTCACTTTAACAAATATGGAGTCTGAACCTTTGAATGGAAACATGCTGTCTTCAGCTAGGTCTTTTGGCAGGTATATGAGGAATTTGCCGTCTTTTCTTCTGAACAATCGTCCTCTTCCTTCGCTAACCATATTGACACCCAGATTCAATTTTTGGTTTAAGACTTAGGCTAATAGCTGAAATACTATTTAAGGTTTATTCTTAAGTGATTCATAGGTAAAAGCTTATCATAAATTAATACCTTGCATATTTGAATCATTTGCAACTATCCGCTACCAAACTTAATAGGTCTCTCAAGTCTGCTCAACAAAACAACGCGGCTTTCACATGACTCATCAATAATTTTATAACCAGTTTCACTCGCTAGTCGCTCTGCAAAATCCCGTACTTCTTTATGATTCGGCATGCCTTCATAGCCGAGTCTAAGCCTAGAAAACCCAACATGCATGTAAGCTTTAGGCTCAACATAAGTTGGGTTAGCTTTCTCAACAAGCTTCGCGTAACCCCCAATATTTTCCATATTATACCCACGAACCAGCGTTATACGAATGACCGTTGGACAGTTGAAGCTTGGCAGAAGAGCCAAAGTTTCATTCAGCCTCTCCCACACGTTTGGAATTTGAGGACGACAAACACGCTTAAATGACTCCTCGTCTGGAGCACATACAGAAACGTATAATTGCGTTGGCTCTTCGCTTAACTCTGCCAAAGCTGAAGGCACGGTTCCATTTGAAACAAGAAAGGTGGTGAAACCTCTCCTGTGAAAAGCTTTCATCAGTTCCCCTAAGGGCTCATAAAGTGTTGGTTCACCAGTCAAGCTTATGGCAGCATGCTTAGGGGTTAGGGCTTCCGCAAACTTTTGCTTGTTGGCTTTAGGATTACCTTTGTATCCGCTTAAAATTTTAAGCTGGGCTTCAATGCACTTTTCGACTATTTCTTCGGGAGAATCCCATTTTGGTAATCGCATCTCATCCCACGTGATTTGTAGGTCGCCACTCTGCGCTCTCCAACAGAACAAGCACTTTTGTGTACAGTAAAAGACTGCCGGCGTCATTTGTATGCACTGGTGCGTTTTTATTCCGTAAAACTTCTGCTTGTAACATGCCCTATCGTTGATTAGAGTTTCATAGAGCCATCTGCATCTTTTAACAGCGGAGTGTCTACCAACAAAATGATATTTCTGCTTCTTCAGAGCATTTATGAGGGACTGCGGAACCAAAGTCTCCAACGTTTTCACTTACCAATTGCTTGTTAGGAATAAAATGGGAAACGGCAAAATAAAGCAAACTCATGCTAAGTTTCAAAACAGAACCCGATTTTTTGAAATTCAGCGCAAAGTTTGGCAACTTCCATTCTAATATTGTCGGGGTTTTCTCCGTCTAAGACTGTTCGCTTGATTAGCTCCGCAATTTTCAGCATCTCCCCCTCCTTCATGCCGCGCCTCGTAACCTCACCTGTGCCGATTCTGATGACGCAATCAGTTATTATATTTGCTTGCTGAAGCTTTTCAGCCACCAGCCTGCCACGTTCTTCACCATCATATCTCAGAATAATCTGATGTGACTTAGTAAAGCCCAGATGTTCACATATTACTGGAAAACCATAATCGTAGAGGGCTTTAGCTAAAACTTGCGAGTTAGCAATCACTTGCTTTGCGTAGGCTTTGCCGAAACTTTTCATTTCAGCTAGCGCCATAGTCAAAGCTGCAATGCGGTTCCAATGGGCATTATCCACAAAGGCTGGATAAATTCTCTCTTTAAGGATTTCTCCATGCTCCTTGTCTGCCAAAATTATGCCTCCTTGTGGACCAAAGAATGTCTTGTGGGTGGAGCCGAAAAGGGCGCATGCTCCTTCCCTTAATGGGTCCTGAAATTCTCCGCCAGCAATCAGCCCCAAAACATGAGAGCCATCATATCCTACAATTGCGCCGCTTTCCCTAGCAGTTTCAGCCAATTCTCTAACTGGGTGTGGAAAAGTGATTAAGCTTGCACCAAAAACAATCATTTTTGGCTTGACACGCTTTATAGTTCCCTTAGCCTCCTCGATGTTGATGTTCATTTTGTCCTTTGAAAAGGGAAAAGGCACAGTTTTAAGATGTAAAAGTCCAGCTAATCCCTGTTTCCACATGCCTGGGTATCCGCCATCTTCTGGCGAAACGCACATTAAAATGTCCTTTGGTTTGGTGAAGTTGGCTATGAATGTCAAATCTGCGATGTGCCCTGACAGTGGGCGTAAGTCTGCTGTTTCAGCCTTGAACACTTCCTTTGCAAGTTTCTCGCCATACTTTTCCAGCTCATCAGTAAATTTTGTTCCCATGTAAAAACGGTCTCTTGCGGTGTAGCGGCTTCCGAAATCTGATGAGAGAAGGGCTTTAACAGTTGGGCTCATGACATTTTCGGAGGGAATAAGGTTAAGGCATTGTTTTCCGCGCCACTCTTCATGCTTCTTAACCAAACTTAAAATGTCTTCAATCATGCAGCAACCCTCGAGTTTGGGCTAATAGTTGATTTTCTTCATTTAAGTAGTTTCTGTAAGCCAAGGCAAATTCTATCCATCCCAAAGGTTTCTCGCCAAACAAAGGTAAAGTTTAAAATGTTCTCTTGATAGTAAATGTTTCACATTGCAATGAGAAACACTGCAGCAGTTGGAGAGTAATGAAGTTTGAATAAAAAAGCAATCATAATTGCGTTAATTACCTTACTAACCTTAACAATGTTTTCACAACTGTTTCTTCCGCATGTGAAGGCTGTTGATGTGGAAATCACTTCTATTTCTCCGGAAACCCAAACAGGGAATGTTGGAGACACTGTCCGCGTTATTGGAACCATAAACACGACAAACGGTTTATATCAAATTTGGTTTGGTGATGCCCTTGTGGTGAACGAAACTGCCGCAGAAAACAATGTAAACGCATCATTCCTTGTTCCCACACTTCCAAAAGGAAACTACACGTTAACTTTATCGGATGTTACTGCAAACATTAACGCCACGTCATGGTTTGTAATAGAAACCACATACTACATCCAAATAAGCACGCCTACGCCACCTGAACAACTGCAAGAGAACGCAACAGTCGAAATTTCAGTAAGTGTAACTGGGGGGGAAGCAAACGTCGTTTACGTTGCAAACGTAACTGTTGAAGCGCCCACTCCCTCCAATGAAACGTATTCAGCGCTTGTAACTCTTTCAAACACCACCGACACTGGAATTGGAAACGCAACCATAACATACCCAGACGCTTTTGGCGGTGGTGCCCACACAAACTATACTGGAACCTACACGGTTTCTTTCAACGAAACTCTGGCAACAGACACATTTTTCATAGGTTTAACAGACCGCGCAGAATACCATAGAGGCGACACAGTAAACATTAAAGCGGCGGGCTACCAGCAATACGAGAATGTTACGGTAAAGATACTTTTTGGAACAGAAGTACTTTCTAACCAAACAGACGTGCAAGCTGACGATTTAGGCTTCGTTTACGCAAACTGGACGATTCCCATGAATGCCACAATAGGCGAATACACGGTGAACATAACTTCAACCTCAAGCCCTCCAACAGAAAAGAGAGTGCCAGATTTCCAACACTTCAGCGTTCCAGGGTTCGATGTTAACGTTACCGCCCGAAACCTCGCGGGTGAAACTGTGCAAAGCGTTGCTGTTCGAGTTTATGAAGATGGCAAATCTGTTGTAAACAAGACAACAGGCTCGGATGGAATAGCACATTTAACGCTTGAAATTGGAAGCTACAATTTGCAAGCATATTTTAAGGAACAAAAAGTTAATGAAACCACAATAGAGGTTAGCGGCGCAGCATCCTTCGATATAGTCTGTAACCTCACCAACATGAAAGTTATCGCCATAGCCATCAAAGGTGAAAATGAAGTTCGCTTGCCTGAAGTTAAAATTGATTTGACATCACAGCTGGATAATCGGACGCTAACTACAGACATCAACGGCGTAGCGGAATTCCATTCGTTGTTGCCTAACGCCAGCTACCAATTAAACTCTTCACGTTATGATGTGATATTTAACACCACGAGGATTTCAATGTTGCTCGTAAACGAAGAACCCGTGGCTTGGTATAATGTAACAGTAGTTTGTCCAACATACTCGTTGAAAGTGAACGTGACAAACCCGAACGCCGCCAACGCGCCAATAAACGCCACAGTTAAAGTTCTAGAGTTCATGGGAGGATTATATTACGAGAATGTGACGGTTAACGGGGTTGCAATCTTTGATTGCGCTATGGGAAAGTATTACGTGGAAGTTTACGCCTATGGAATAAAAATTAATAAGGGAACCGTTGACTTGACCAATGGAAGCGCAACTCTGCCTTTAAGCTGCAAACTTTACGGGTTAACCCTCACAGTGCAAGTTGTCGACTATTTTGGGCAACCAATCGCTGGCGCAAATGTAACTGTGTTACGCCAAGGATTAAACATACAGCCAAAACAGACAAACTCTGGTGGCGTAGCTGAGTTTAGCGACTTAATCGGTGGAGACATACAAGTGGTCGTTTACTTGCCGGGACAGACGCAGGTTTGCGTCGCCAAAAACTACTACGTTGAGTATTCCACCGCTATACAAATTAAAATAGAGAAGTATATCTCATTGGCTGGATTCCTTGTGGAAGCTGGCCAACTGGCGACGATAATAATAATTGCGGTTACTGTTGCAATAGTTCTTCTGTTAGAAATTCACCGAAGGAGAAGCTCTGCGGCAAAGAAAAGTGCAGGTTAGAGTTGAAATAAGGAGTTTGAAGGAAAAAAGTTTATATCAATTCACTCCAACAACTTCTTTATAGGAAAACGTGGTGTAGAAAAGTAAAATTTTGCGTCAAAGGTTGTGCATATATTGGCACAAGTGAAAATTTGTTCTCCACAATGTCAATCTTTCAAGTGCACAAAGAACGCCATTATCTACAGAAAAGACGGTGTATGGTGTAGATGGACAGAAGAACCTTGCAACGTTGCAAACTGCACATACGCTATCTGCGTGAAAAGACGTCTCCTTCCAAAAGGCGTGTGCGGAGAAACCGTAAAAAGAAAAACTGTCGAGAAACAACCTGAAGAAGTTACTGGTCCAGCCATAAAGCTTCGCGGCAGAGCCTTTCGCAAAATTGGAGAAAAAGAAATCTTCTAGCTTCAGCGATTAGTTCAGCAAGTTCAAAGCCAGACTCGGGCGGCACATCCTTTTTTATTTAGCTTGAACGCGCTTAACAACGGGTGGCTTGATTTTTTTCAAAATCCTGTATCCGCAAACTATGCATTTTATTTCTCCGCCGCGAAGCTCCAGTTCTTCGCTGGGAACCTTCGACCCGCATCTCACACATTCATAGACAATTCCGGTAGGCGTCTTTTCCATGTTTTCTTCCCTTTCCCTACAAGGGAACTGTTCTGCTTTTAAATGTTTCCGAGAAATTACTATTTTATAGTTGGAAGAATGAAACTTGAAAAGACGGTTGAAAAACATCCTTTCAAACTTTGTTCCAGAGAGAAACCTAGCCTACATTTACAATTCATATGACATTGTTGGAGACATCGCAATACTACGCTTAACTGAAGAATCAGAGAGGTATGGCAAGATAATTGCAGAAGCCATCTTGACCATTCACAAAAACGTTAAAACAGTTTTAGCTCAAACAACCCCCGTCTCCGGAGATTTTAGGCTTAGAAAACTGGAGTACATTGCCGGTGAAAATAAAACAGTCACAGTCCACAGAGAATCTGGCTGCCAATTTTCCGTCGATGTAGCAAAATGTTACTTTTCGCCGAGGCTTTTCTTTGAAAGAATGCGAATTGCAAAACTAGTTAAGAACGGAGAGGTTGTTGTGAACATGTTCGCGGGAGTTGGCTGTTTTTCCATGGTTATTGCAAAGCATTCAAAAGCTCAAAAAGTATATTCAATCGACGTCAACCCTGCGGCTTATCAGTTTATGCAGGAAAACATTAGGGTTAATGGCGTTTTTGGAAAAGTGGTTCCAATGCTTGGCGATGCAAAAGACATAATTCAAACAAAGCTTAGCAAATTAGCAGACAGAGTTCTCATGCCCTTGCCTGAAAAAGCCCTTGAATACGCGCCATATGCCATTTTAGCGTTAAAAAACACTGGCGGCTGGATACACTATTACGATTTTGAACACGCCAAACGAAACGAAAATCCCGTTGAAAAAGTTAAGTTGAAGGTTGTTGAAAAACTTCAAAGTTTGACAACATCATTTGAAATTCGTTATGGCCGCGTTGTTAGGTCGACGGGGCCAAATTGGTATCAAGTAGCCTTAGATATCTTATCTACGCCCTAACTCTGGCAAATTTAATATAAGCATCCTCTGATACTTGGTTGGAGGAGG
>JBNAVK010000007.1:0-41698 GCA_049700435.1 Candidatus Bathyarchaeales archaeon | reverse complement strand
CGGTCCGGCCCATTTTATCTGACCATTCTTTTGTTTTTTCTGAGCTTATCGCTCGCTTGAAAGCTCTTTCCATCTGTATTTTTTTATATTCTTGATATGTTATTTGAGAGAAAGGATAAAGCTCCTTGAACCTTTTGTAGGTAAGCCTCAGGTCTACATCTCTAGGTTCTTCCTGAAACTTTAGTGTAATTACGCAAAAACAAAACAGGCTAAGGTGCAACATTGCGTCTACTGATGGTTTTGGAGTTTAAAACGAAGAATTGCTGCTATTCCACCGAAAGAGTTTTTGAGCATTTGCCCCTCCTCTGTCTCGTCGGATATCATTTCCACATCAGTGTTTGCATATTCCGCTATCTGCGCAAAATCGTCTACAAGATCTTGAGTTTCAGCTATGCCTAGGGCTGGTGCCTTGCATTTTGGACACGGTTTCCCAAAAAGGTCTTTCTCAAAGCCTGTTAACATCTGGCTTTTCATTGTATGTTGTTCTTCATAGCCGCAAGCGTTGCACCTCACCTTAACCCGCACAACATCTAATCCTTCAAATAGCAGTAAAGTTTTGACGGCCCCAGCTTCCAAGGCTTTCCTAACTTCTTCTTCCCCGTAAGTTGCCAATCCAGTATCATGTCCAACCTCGTAAAGAAACTGCTGCATTATCTGTTTTTCCTCTATATACCTCAGTTTCCGCATTATTTCAGGAGCCTTATCAACAACCTCTTTAACGCCTTGTTCATCCACGTAAGCCGTATCCACTATGTCTATAATCTTTTCCTTCAACATATAATTGAGATACTCGCCCTTCTCAAAATCATACTTTGTCGGCCCGGGACCAGCAATTATCAGACCTTTCAGGTTTTCGATTGGTAGAAAAATTTCGTTAGCATGCTCACCAACACGCCTAAAATATTCTTGAAGCCTCATCTCCCTAAGCCTTTCGAATCTACGAGCGGATTGACCCCCAGCCCTTGTTTTCCCGGGTACGCCGGACGTTATTTCTCTAACTATTTCAAGTCTTCGTCCCTGAAGCGTCGCCAGCGTGGCAGCTGCAGCATCTATGAGGAGTATGCCATAAGTCTCTTTTTCCCTCAAAAGCTCTTGCAGATGTTCCGTGTGAAAACGCGAGTCACACCTGTAGAGGTATATGTTTATTGGTTCTGGCGGTATAATGACGTAGGTTTCGATTTTCTCGCTTCCAGCTCCGTTTTGTGGAATCGCGCCGCAGAATATAACAAGCCCATTTTCTGGAGTCTCCTTAAAAAGCTTGAGGCGCTGCTGAACTTTCACTATGGCGTCTTGAACGCTCTTGCGGGTTGTGGTTGATTTTATGTTTGACGCCGTTCCATACTCTTCCCTCAACATATTCATAACTTCGCTTATCTGCTTTCCAGGCGGAACATAAAGCGAAATAAGTTCGGTTCCGCGCCCCTCTTTGTTGGCCAGCGTACTCAGTATCTTTTTTAGCCTGAACAGTTCCAGAGAGGTTCTTTTTTTACTCAAGTGTTTTCACTTAGGCGATTTAGCCGTGGAGCATAACGCAAAGCATCAAATAAAAGTTTGGATTTTAAAAGGCTACGTAATCTCCAGAGCCTCTTTTAAGAACACTTTGTAAGGGCCTAGTTTGCCGCCGTAATTTCCTGCTGAAATCCTTACGACGCCCGGAACTCCTGCAGCAGTTTTTATCCCTTCACTTATAGCCTTTTTAACGGCTTCAACGGTCAAACCATTGATGACAATTTCATAAACGCAGTTAACGTTCTCTAGCAGTTGAGAGTCAGGCACTAGCGTCTTTAATGTTGGACAGAAGGGGTGATTAGTGGAAGCCTTAAGTTTGTACTTTAATGATCCCGCCTTTGAACCTGAGCGGCAAATTCCACCTGGGAATGGCATTATTACCTCGTTTGCTCTGTTTTTGATTGCCTTAACAGCTTCTTCAGCCGCTTTTAATCCGGAGGACTTATCTTTTGCTAGGATGAGGAAGTTTCCGCCTGCTATGGCTTCTGCCGCGCCGAAGGAGTCTTCAACTATGAATTCGCCTTCCATCACTGGAATTTTCCATACCTTTCTATCTCCAACAATTCCTTTCTTTTGGAAACCATCCCCGAAAAATCTTATGCTCCTGCCAACTTTTAATTTTCTTTTTGCGTTTGGCATGGCGTCAAAGGCGGAAGTCGTTGGACACGTCATTATGCACTGTCCTATACGCAGTATCATTTGATTCTTTAAGTCAAATCTGTTGCGGTTGTATATTTGAATCAAAACTCCTACACGTTTGTCTGGAGTCATGTCTGGCGGCATGATACCTTCTATTCCGGCTTCAGCTGGAGACATGATGACGCTTGTTGCCAAGCCAGTCGCAACATTCGCTGCTGTTAAAGCCCATTTTTCGTTTTCAGCTGTTATCAAAACTCTGCCAGCCCACATTGGAAACATTTCAGCAAATGTATCTACAATCTCGCAAGTGTTCCCGTTTTCCGCTTTATACGTGAATACTTTTTCGCTCATCGAACTCTCTTCCTTTGCACAGATTTTAGTATACAAATAGCGAGATAAATTTAAATCCTTTGACGCGCACAGAGGTTCTCTTCCATGCACATTCCTAGTATGCCAAGTAGCGTACATCAACGTGGTTTCGCTTTAGCAGTATTCTGAAACCCTTATAAACGAAATCCTCTAATAGCCTTCTAATTTGACTCTGGTGATTTCGTTGGAGAGAGTTAGGGTAGGAATCATGAAATGCGGCAACATCGGAACCGCCCCCATACTTGAACTTCTCCTCGACGAACTAGCAGATAGGGAAGACATAAGCGTGCGAACCGTGACAACAGGGTCAAAGATGGTTGCAGAAGCCGTTGAAGACGCATTGCCAAAAATGTTTGAGTTTAACCCTGACTTTCTGATATTCATATCGCCAAACCCTGCAGTTCAAGGACCAGCAAGAGCGAGACAAGCATTCCTCGAAAAGAAAATTCCGAGCATATTTATATCTGACTCTCCAGGGAAACGCCTTAAAGAAGAATTTGAAAAATCTGGTTTCGGCTACATAATAATCATGGGCGATCCGCTTATCGGAGCGCGGAAGGAATTTTTGGATCCAACAGAAATGGCTATTTTTAACGCCAACATCATTAAGGTTTTGGCGATAACGGGCGTTTTCAAAATAATCTACCAAGAGATTGATAGGTTTATTCATGGTTATAAGGCGGGGCTGAATCCGCAACTTCCTCGGTTGATTATTGACACTGACGAAGTTAGGGAACATTCCGACTTTCAAAACCCTTATGCAAAGGCAAAAGCCATGGCAGCTTATGAATTAACTAAGCGAATTGCTGAAATCAATGTGCGCGCGTGTTTCATCGAGAAAGAAAAGGAGAAATATATTCCACTTGTGGCATGCGCCCACGAAATTGCTCAAGTTGCAGCGAGATTAGCTGAGGAAGCGAGGGAGATAGAGAAGTACTCTGACGCTTTGGTTAGGAGACCACACTCTAAGGATGGTACGCCAAAAGTTAAGGATAAGTTGATGCTGCCTCCAACGTCAGATGAGGAAATTCTCAAGAAATGGCTTAAATAGTAGAGTTTCATGAAGTTTTTGAAGCTCTTGTAAGTGATGGAGAGAGATGGCATAAGCGAATAGAGAGTATATATGTATATACGTTATTAGTATGTATATATGATATTTCGAATAGGTATATATATTTCTGTCCCTTACTTATACTCAAAGGTGATGTGAATTGAAGTCACTTGAAATAACTCCATTGGAAGGAAAAAGGTTACGGGTAATAATAGTTGAAAAAGAATACAGCGAACCATTCTGGATCATCGAACCACTACACACAAACGCTCCAAAAAACTCGCTATCATCAATCTTTAAACCTTCCATAGCCTTCAGCAGCTTCCTTGAAAAACTCGCAGACGAAGTCAAACCAGACTTTGCAACAGAAGAACAAGGAAACCGTTCTCCCAAAAAGTTCGCAGAAGAAAACATCTTAGCCAAAGTATTCCAGAAAAAGAACATACCGTTCTTCGCCGTTGACATCGACGAAAACGCCAAGAGCTACATAGTTTCTCTCCTGGAAGAGAAAAAGCAATTAAGAGACCGGGTAATCAAAGCCCTCGATGAATTATCATCCAAAAAGGGAAACGGAAATAGCGTCGAAGAGGAGTACTTGACTGCATATCTTCAATGCTTACAGCAAGAACTTGAAGAAGCAGAGCGCGAAGCCAAATTCTCAGTCAGAGAAAGCTGGATAGCCATGGGAATCCTAGAAAACGCTAGAAAAGTTGAAAAGGAAGAAGTAACATGCATCCACATCTCAAGCCCAGAACACGTCAGTGGCGTAAAGAAACTGCTTGAATCAGTTGATGCGGAGGTTGAAACGATCCAGCCAACAAAAAAACTGGTCATAACAGAGAAAAAAGCCCCTTTAGGCGAACTTGAAGACCTGCTGAAATCTATGCAAATTCAGGTAAAACCTGTGATCAAAAAGGCTTCTGAGGAATTGCCGCACATAATTTTTTTCTTGGACACCGATGAAAGAGCCAGCCCCTTCGACATCTGCATGGCTTATGACGCGGGATTCAGCGTAGTAGTCCCATACGAAAACGTTACACCAAAAGACGCCAAAAGAATAGTGCAAGACGCAATATTCTCAAGAGACCCTAAGGGAATCAAACACACATGCTTCTTCATCGGCGGAAAGGACATGGAGAAAGCCGAGGAAGTCTTGAAGGTTGTGCGGGATTCCATGTTCCCGCCCTTTGAGGCTAACACGATAATTGACCCTGCTGGAGCTTACACCACAGCCGCTGCCATGGTCGCTAAAGTTGAGGATGCAATTGCACGCTCAAAACTTGGGGATTTGAAAGACAAACGCTGCGCCATTTTCGGAACCGGAGCCGTCGGGAGGGTCGCCGCAATTCTGTTGGCTAGGCTTGGATGCGAGGTCACAATAGTCAGTCCAAACCCTGAGCGCACAAATGGAGAGGAATATGTTGCAAACCTATCGAATTTGCTTCGCACCAAATATGGCGTGAACGTGGATGGGGTCTTCGCCCCAACACCAGAAAAGAAAGCTGAAGTCATGGAAAAGGCAGACGTCATTTTCTGCGCTGCTGGAGCAGGATTTCGCGTAATCAGCAAAGAGATACTTGATAAAATGAAGCTTGCCAAGGTCATAGCAGACGTAAACGCTGTTCCGCCCTTGGGAGTTGAAGGAATAAAACTTGAAGACAACATGAGAGAGATAGCACCAGGGATATTCGCTATAGGAGCGTTGACCATAGGCAGATTGAAGTATAAACTTGAGCAAGAGATTCTGAAAGAGGCGAGAAGAAACGGTAAGGCAACGGTTTACAACTACAACTACGCGTTCCAATTGGCGAGAAAACTCTTGAAGGGAGAAATATCCGCCGTCAAACTTGCAGTGACGGTAACCTATCCTTCCAAAGAAAAGAAAGGCTCAAGCTAAAGTTACGTTGGCGGTCTATAAGAGCGGAGTATGGTAATCTCAGCGATGTCCGCTGAGTTTTCCGCTATACGCAGTATGCTGTCACGCATGGAACAGCAAGCGCATATTACCTCCGTACTTTTCTCTTTTAAAAAAGCTAATGAAGCTATTTCCTGATCTAATTTTTCCATTTTGGCTTGATTCTCCATTATTTCGTCTGAGTATTTAACGTCATTAGAGAGCATGGCGTTTACGGCCTTATCGAAGTTGGCGAGTGCATCACAGCCAGCAGCATACATTTTTTCTCTTAATGTTTCAGAAATTTGCTTTTGTCTCCCCTCAAGCATTATTATGTGTTTGGCTATGTTAGCTGCTTGGTCTGCAACTTGCTCTATTAAATACACAAGAGTTTCATAGTCGAGGCAGTCAAGTGCTTCAAGTCCAAGTTGATTGGCTAAGGCTGGGTCAACGGATGCTCCGCGAATCAGTCGCAAAAGGAAAAATGAAAAGTGGTCAACCTCGTCATCGAGGGAGTAAACGGATTTAGCCAAAGCGGCATCCTGATTTCTAAGGGCTGTGAAGGCGTCGCGGCACATGGAACTAGATATTTTATACATTCTGTTAATTCCAGTTTGAATGGATGCTTTTGATTCGTCTATTAGAGTTGCGATTTGAATTTCTTTTGTGTCAGCTTCCATAATGCGCATATAAAGCGTTTGGACTATTCTGCGGATGGCTCTCTGCTGAGCTACTGTGAAGAATTTCTTTGAAATTATCTTAATGTCTGAATAACCGTTTAAATAACACGCAATTATCTTGCGAACCACTGAGATGTCTTTCTCATCCGGCTCTACATAAAGAGTTATTTTGTTTGCTTCCTTCTCCTTCTTTAATCCTGGAAAAATTACTAGGGAGCGGTCGCGGTTTATAGCAAGCGAAACAGTGTCTCCTTGTTTTAGTTCGGTTAGTTGAGTCCAGTGTTTTGGAAGGGAAATTACAAGCGAGGAACGCCCAAGGGACATTATTTTTCGTTGCTCCATACGTTTTCCCCACAAACATTAATACAGAAGCACAGATATATATTTTTATATACAATATAACCAATCAACACGCGTCATTACCCTTCTAACAAATGTCACTTCAAGTTTCAAGCTCTAAAATGCTTTCATCATCGTTGCCTTCGAATAGTTTAAATATTAACCGAGCACCTAGAATCTTCATAAACGTTAGGAGGGTGTTTGATTGACAGAGGTAGTTGAGAAAGGACTGAAAAAAATCGGAATAACAGTCTCAAAGCCAGTTCTAGCCATACTCTGCATAATCTTTGGACTGATAGTGATAATCTGGAAAGAATTTTTAAACCTCGTAGTCGGCATATTCCTCATAATAGAAGGCGTTCTATTACTGACAGAGTATCTGGAGCTTCAAAGACAACAACCGAAACAATCACCTCAATCCTAAACATACCTTTTATTTTTTAACATATTTTGAACACATAAATGACAGGTTTAAAGCAGTTGAAGAAAACTGAAATTCAGAAATTGTTGATAACGGGAGTTGACACGGTTTTTGTTGCCGCGTCCGCAAAGAGGACGGGTTACGACGTATATGTAGCAGACTATTTCGGCGACGTGGACCTTCAAAGATTTTGCTCTGAGTTTATGAGTGTAATTAAACAGGAAAAAGGGAAGAGTTGCGGAAGAATGCAGCTAAATTTTAATCCGGAAGCTTTTCTGGAAATGGCGAAAATTCTAGGCAATAAGCATAAAGTAGATGCGATATTGCTCTCTTCAGGTCTTGACGATTATTTTGATGTTCTTTGCGAATTGAACGGTTTAATTCCAATATTGGGTAACTCTCCCGAAATTATCAAGCGTGTTCGTGAAAAACCACGGTTTTTTGAAGAACTTGAACTGTTAGGTATTCCCCATCCCGAAACCGAGCTTGTAAACGATGTTTTTGAGGCGAAAGCATCCATTGCCAAGATTGGATATCCTGTTGTTATAAAACCAACCGCTAGTTTCGGAGGGGTAGGCGCAAGGCTTGCAGTGAACGATAAAGAAATTGAAAAAGCATTTCCTGAAGTATCTCGAGAGAGTGAAACGATTTTAGTTCAAAAATTTATTGAAGGCGTTCACGCAAGCATATCCATTTTAGCCGGAGACAAAGACGTTAAAGTCGTGTCTATAAACGAGCAGTTGTTGGGATTGCCATCAGTTTTTCAGAAAGAACCCTTCGGATATTGTGGCAACATTGTCCCTTTACGCTTGGCTGACTCAACATTTGAACAATGCGAATCCATTGCGAAGGAAACTGCCTTACACTTTGGTCTTAGAGGCTCCAACGGCATCGACATTGTAATTTCAAAGGAAGGAACGCCTTACGTTGTGGAGATAAACCCGAGGTTTCAAGGAACTTTAGGTTGCGTCGAAAGAGTTTTTGGAATAAACTTAGTAGATGCCCACATTAAGGCTTGTCTTTACGGTGAAATGCCAACGGTAAGAAAAGCTTCAAAATTTTGCACCCGTCTAATTTTGTACGCCCCCAAACATGTTGTTGTTCCAGACTTAACGGTTTTTCCAAACGTGTGGGATATACCTCTTCCAAGCAGCATAATCGAAGAAGGAGAGCCCTTATGCTCAGTTTTGACAGAAGCAAAGAGCCGTGACGCCTCCTTTAGAAAGGCTCAGAGGGAGGCTGAACTAATTTATGACGGGCTTCGCTCAGCCTAGACACGCAAACCCATCTTTCTAGCAACGGAGATTATCGGTGGACCTGTCAGAGCCGTTACGAGAGTAGATAATCCAGCTTTTATTGGAGTTTCAACAGCGCCAGCAGCCCATATTACTTGAAGAGAACCTACATCCAAGCTGTAAAACAAACTGTATGTTTGGCATGGTACAAAAATGAATATGCGAAAAAGAACATCTGCCTCTAAGCCTATGAAAGCGCTTAGTGCAAGAATGTAAACGAGACGAGCGCTTGATTCAGTGTTCCAAAAACCTTTCCATTTCGTCGCTACGATAGACGTAGCAACGAGAATGGCAAATGCCAGATAGACATCCCACATGCCCCACGGAGGAAGTTGCCAAGCGACAGGCACAGCAAAATATCCTATAAGCAAGACCAAATAGTATGCAAGAGGTATCCTCCACCTTCCTCGAAAAATAAGGGCAGAAACCGCGGCTCCTACTGGAGCGCCAAGCGTGAATAAAAATTCGTAAACATCCTTGAAGTTTATGGAGTGACCGACCATAGCCCCGACAAGATTTGAAAAGAAACCGACCAACGGACCAAGTATTATCCCTGTAATGGGTTCTGATATGAAGATCCAACTGTGCCAAACATCAGTGGATAGGGGCAGGTAAGATGCAGTTAATGAGTCACAAATGATGATGAAGGCTGCGAAAACGGCTACCAACGAGATGAAAGTTGAGTTGGTTAACTTTTCAATGTTCACACCTATCGCCGTTCTTTTCCTTTTTGAGTTTTGGAAATACCACAATAGTTTAATATAAAGTTTCGGAAATTGCTAACTCTATATAGAGGGGTCAGTATGGCGTTAGCTGAAACTTTAGAAAAGCTTTCAAACGCAACCGGAGTTGCTGGCAGAGAGGAAGAAGTCAGAGACTTGATGAGAAAGTTCCTGAAACCCTACGTTGACGAGATAAAAGAAGACAAACTTGGCAACGTTATTGGAATAAAGAAGGGCGCGAAAAACGCTCCGAAGGTAATGCTCGCCGCCCACATGGACGAGATAGGCTTGTTGGTGAAAACAATCTCAAAGGAAGGCTTCTTGCAGTTCACTAAAATAGGCGGAATAGACGACCGCATTTTACTCGCCCAAAAAGTCATCGTCTACACAGAAAAAGGACCACTCCACGGGATAATAGGTTCAAAACCCCCGCACATACAGAAAGAGGAAGAGCGCAAAAAGGTTCCTACATACGATGAGTTGTTCATAGATGTTGGCGCAGAAAGCCAAGAAGAAGCAAAGAAAATGGGAGTAAAAATCGGAGACCCCGCAGTCTTCGACATAAAATTCGCAAAAGTTGGAAAAAACATAGCAATCGGCAAAGCTTTCGACGACCGCGTTGGATGCGCCGTCATGATTGAGGCAATGAAGCTTTTAGAAAAAACAAAGTGCACCGTTTACGCTGTCGGAACTGTCCAAGAAGAAGTTGGTTTAAGAGGGGCAACAACAGCCGCCTTCGGCATATACCCAGATGTTGGAATAGCCCTCGACGTAACCATAGCTGGCGATGTCCCAGGAGTTAAGGAAGTTGAAGCTCCAATAAAGCTTAGGAAAGGACCCTCCCTGACCATTGCCGATTATGGCTTGATTACTCACCCGAAGGTTTTGCGTCTACTGGTGGATGCAGCTGAAGAAAATAAGATTCCATATCAGCTTGAGACTGGTTTGCCAGGTTCAACAGATGCGGCGCGAATATCCCTCACAAGAGAAGGCGTTCCAAGCGGCGTAATTTCCATACCAACACGTTACATTCACGGCCCTGCTGCTCTGCTAAGCCTTGAAGACGCAGAAAACGCGGCAAAATTGACAGCAATCGCTATTCAGAAAATTCCAAAATGTTTCTGAACAAAATCGCATTGCATTTGGTGTTAAAACGTGGATCAAAAAGCCTTGCTTTGCGAAAAGGCTGTTAAAAGGTTTCTTGAAGGATACAATTGTGCCCAAAGCGTATTGTCAACAATGTGCGAGTTTTGGAACATTAAAAGCGAGCTTGTCCCAAAAATTGCCACCCCATTTGGTGGAGGAATAGGACTTCGTGGGTCTGTTTGCGGAGCTTTAACTGGCGGAGTGATGGCTATAGGAATCAAACATGGAGCCAATGAACCGTCAGCAAAAAAGCATTTGAAAGCCTATGAATTGGCAGGCGTTGTCTACACAGAGTTCCAGAAGCGCCACGGAACTGTCTTATGTAGAGAGCTTATTGGGTATAACCTATCTGATCCCAAGGATTTGGAGAAAGCTGGAAAGGCTGGGGTTTTTGAAAAGAAATGCGTTGGTTTCGTGAAGACAATGGTGGAGATGCTGGCGGAAATCAACGAACACTAACATTTTAAGGCTGTTAATCAAATCATCTAGTTGATTGGGTCATGCGGGAGAAAAAATTTGATTTTCTCGAACATACAGCAGACGCTTACATCGCCGCTTACGGAAAGAACTTGGCGGAGGCTTTTGAAAACGCGGCGTTGGCAATGTTTGAAGTTATGACAAACGTAGAAGAGGTTAAAGCAGAAGTTGAGGATTACGTTGAAGTTGAAGCAGAAGATGAATACGCACTCCTTTACAGTTGGCTTGAAGAACTACTTATAAAATCTGAAACAAAAGAGATGCTTTACTCAAAGTTTAAAATCTTAAGCATAGAGAAAACCCCTCGCGGTTTTAGGCTTAAAGCCAAAATTTTCGGAGAAAAATTTAACCCAAACAAGCATGTGCAGAAGGTTGGCGTGAAAGCTGTAACTTACCACCGCATGGAAATAATTAAAGAACCAGAAAAAGTCACGCTAAAATTCATTCTCGACATATAATTAAAAATTGGCTTTTCAAATCAGCTTAAGTTTTTTCAAACCTTTTTTGATTTCTTCCACGCCCACCTCAGGCGGAACATCCAACTCTTCACACTTAAACTCAACAAACGGAACGCCCTTCTCTCCATAATAATTTAGAATCGGTTGGGTTTGGCGTTCGTAAACATGAATTCTCTCCTTTATGACTTCTGGAGTGTCGTCTGGACGCTGATAAAGTTGTCCTCCGCACTTGTCGCATATCATGTCAACTTTTGGTTTTAAATAACGTATATTGTATATTTGCCCACAGTTTTTGCAGATTCGCCTTGTAGACAAGCGTTCTATAATTATCCATTCGGGGACTATCAAGTGAATTACTACGTCTATTTTGGCGATTTTCTCTAAAGCCTTGGCTTGTTCAATTGTGCGTGGATACCCGTCCAAAATGAAGCCTTTGCCGCTTGTTTTAGCTAAACTTTGCTTAAGAACCTCTATGACAACATCGTCAGGAACAAGCAAACCCTTCTCAACAAAGTCTTTTACCTTCCTTCCTAAAGGCGTGTCTTCTTTCATTATTTGGCGGAAAATGTCGCCAGTTGCAATTACATCCAAGCCAAGCTGAGACTGAAGCCTCAAAGCATAGGTGCCCTTTCCCGAACCGGGAGCACCGAAAATGATGGCGTTTACCATGTTTTCACCATTTTACTTGTTTCCCTATAGAAAATTGTAGGTTTATAATTAAAGGTTACCATATCGGGAAAGTTATCTATTTAACAAGATTTCCAGATGAAGAACCTCTGAACTTGCTACGGAAACATTTAAAGCTGTTGGCGGAAAATTTAAGGCTCTGCTCAAGGCTGCGGCGCGTATTCCAAATGCATGTGACAAAGATTGAAGAACACATTTACTTGGTTGATGTTGAACCCGCTGGAATAGAAAATTTCATCGCCAGCTACATTTTGAAAGGCGATTCTGTCGCCATTGTTGAAACGGGTCCCGCTTCCTCAATTCCCAACTTGTTGCTGGGATTAGAGAGACTGAACGTTAAGCCTAGTGAAGTTGCATACGTTGCCGTTTCGCACATTCACTTAGACCACGGCGGAGGAGCAGGAACCCTTCTGAAGCATTTGCCTAAAGCTAAGCTCATTGTCCACCCGAGGGGAGCGCCGCATTTGGCAAGTCCAGAGAAGCTCTGGCAACAGTCGAGACAAGTCCTGAAAGAAATAGCTGAAATATATGGCAAGCCAGAACCAGTTCCAGAAAATAGGATTATCGCGGCAGCGGAGGGTATGATTTTTGACGTTGGAAAAGGTGTCAAGTTAAAGGTTTTGGAAACCCTCGGTCATGCCTCGCATCACCTAGGCTATTATGAGACATTAAGTAATGGAGTTTTCTGCGGAGACGCCGCTGGAGTTTACTTGAACGAATTTGACATTAATGTACCTACGACGCCATCGCCTTTCCGTTTAGACATTGCACTCGCTTCATTGGACAAACTCGCCAGTTTGAAGCCCAGCGTGTTATATTACAGCCACTTTGGCAAGGCAGTGGACGCTATGAAAAAACTTCAAGCCTACGGAGAACAACTTAGGCTCTGGGCTAAAGTTGCAAAGCAAGGGCTAGAGAAGAAAGAAACAAATGAAATGATAACAAATGGAATAATTTCAGAGGATGAATCTTTGAAAAAAGCTGAAAAATACATTAGAGCACATCCAATCTTGAAGCAAACAGTTTTCAGAGAAAGCATCCAAGGAATAATTGATTTTGTCAAGAACTACGGCAATATATAACCCTCTCTGCAATGAATACCAAAATCGTTTATATGAGGCATTTCAAATCTTAGCATTAGGTGAAACTTGTGGAAGAAGGAGAAAGCCGTCCACCCTCTGAAAAGGTTCCTCTTGAGAAAATAGACGATTATACTTGGCGCATCCCAAAATACAAGCCTGGAATGCGCGTTCCAGGGATAATTTTTGCTAACAGAGAACTATTAGAGAAAATGCAGACGGACAGAACTCTTGAACAATGTGTAAATGTTGCTCATTTGCCAGGGATTTACAAATATGCAATTACATTACCCGACGGGCATGAAGGATATGGCTTTCCAATAGGTGGCGTGGCTGCAACAGATTACGATGAAGGCGTAATAAGCCCCGGAGGCGTCGGCTACGACATAAACTGCGGCGTTCGATTGTTAACAACCAACCTTTCTGAAGAAGACATCAGACCGAAACTCGCTCAACTCGCAAACACGATTTTTGAGAATGTTCCATGCGGGCTTGGAAGTCGGAGAAAAGATTTTAGGGTGACTGCTACCGACTTGGATAGGCTCGTTGTTGAGGGTGTCCAGTGGGTTATAGACAGAGGCTTAGGATGGTCTGAAGATGCGGAACACTGCGAGGAACGTGGTTGCATGAAAAGTGCCGATCCAGATAAGGTTTCAACAACCGCAAAAAATAGGGGTTTAACGCAAATCGGCACTTTGGGTTCGGGAAATCACTTTTTGGAAGTGCAGAAGGTTGATAAAATTTATGATTCGAAAACGGCTAAGGCTTTTGGGATAGACCATGAGGGTCAAGTAACCATAATGATACACTGTGGCTCTAGGGGATTTGGGCACCAAATATGCTCAGACTACTTGAGGGTTATGGAGAGGGCGGTTCACAAGTACAAAATTGTTCTGCCAGACCGAGAACTTGCATGCGCACCTGGAAAAAGCAACGAGGCAGAGGACTACTATCAAGCAATGGCATGTGCAGTCAATTATGCTTTTGTAAATCGTCAAGTAATAATGCATTGGGTTAGACAAAGCTTTCAGCAAGTGTACAAGGAGGACCCGGAGAGATTCGGTTTAAAACTTGTCTATGATGTTGCTCATAACATTGCAAAGATAGAAAACCATAGCGTGAATGAACATCGCAGGAAAGTGTGGGTTCACAGAAAAGGCGCGACAAGAGCTTTTCCACCGGAACATCCGGAAATACCAGCAGACTACCGTTCACATGGTCAACCCGTGCTCATCCCTGGAAGTATGGGAACAAGTTCGTGGCTTTTGGTTGGTACGGAAAAGGCTATGCAAATAAGCTTTGGTTCCACAGCCCACGGTGCTGGAAGAATGATGAGTAGAAACGCTGCTAAACGGAGGTTTTGGGGTGGAGATATAAAGAAGGCGTTAGAGCAACGGGGCATTTACGTTAGAGCAGCGAGCTCAGTTGTTTTGGCCGAGGAGGCGGACCCAGCCTACAAAAATGTGGATATTGTTGCAGAAGTAAGCGATAAAGTTGGAATAGCCACGAAAGTTGCGAGAATAGTTCCCTTAGCAGTTGTTAAAGGCTAGTGTGGCTTGTAAAAGGTTAATTTTATCCACGGTTTCTCCCTTTTGCAGGCTAAACCTTTTTATAAGCGTGTTGCGTTGGATGTTGCTGTCACATTAATTCATGTAATCAACGAGGCTTTTGAAAGGCTCTTGGAAAATGCATGAAAAATTTTGTGGCAGGAGAAATGATAAAATATGCAGATACAACAGTTTAAAGATTTACCCTTAAGCATGGAAGTTATGAAAGGCATCGAAGAGCTTGGTTTTAATAATCTTTTTCCAATTCAAGCCCAAGCCATAACCCCATTACTTGAAGGCAAAGATGTTATTGGGCAAGCGCAGACTGGAACTGGAAAAACTGCGGCTTTTGGCATTCCAATGATTGAAAGACTAAACTCAGAAGTTAAGGACGTTCAAGGTTTAGTGTTGGTGCCAACTCGCGAACTCGCCGTTCAAGTTGCAGAACACATCAGCCAACTCGCAAAATACACGAAGCTGAAAGTTTTACCAGTTTATGGAGGAGAGCCAATTGAAAGACAAATACGGGCACTTGAAAGAGGCATTCAAATTGTTGTTGGCACGCCAGGACGTGTAATTGACTTGCTTGATAGACGCATTCTAAATTTGGCGTTGGTGAAGGTTGTTATTTTAGACGAGGCGGATAGAATGTTGGACATGGGCTTCATAGATGATATTGAATACATACTTTCAAAAATGCCGTCCAACAGGCAGACGAGCCTTTTCTCGGCAACAATAGACCATACAGTAATGAAGTTGTGTGGCAGATACATGAAGAACCCACAAAAGATACTTGTTAGCAAAGACGAAATAGCCCTTTCGCAGATAAACCAGTATTACATGGTTGTAAACCCTCACAGCAAATTCGAAATCTTATGCAACATTCTAGACGAGAATCACATGGATCGAGCGATAATATTCTGTAAAACCCGACTGGAAACAAGCATAATCGCAGACAAGCTGAGGAAAAGGGGATATGACGCAAAACCGTTACATGCTGGTTTTACTCAACCGCAAAGAGATTTCGTCACTAACGCTTTCAGAAGAGGAAAGCTAAAGTTGCTTGTTGCAACAGACGTTGCCGCACGGGGTTTGGACATTCAAGGAGTAACACACATAATAAACTATGATGTCCCCCAAGATGCCTTAGTCTATTTCCATAGGATAGGGCGAACTGCCAGAAAGGGACAGAGTGGAACAGCCATAACGCTTGTGGGTTATGGAGAAATTGCAGAATTAAACACTATAAAAGCTCTTACCAAAACACGCATAGAAGAGATAACATAGCCGCCTTCTCCACTAAACATAATAAGCAGAGCGCACACTCTTAAACGAGGTTAAAACTGAAAATGCCCAAAGACCCTGTCTGCGGAATGATTCTCGACGAAAAGACAGCCAAATTCAAAATCACTTACGAGGGTGAAACTTATCATTTTTGTTCATTAATTTGCAAGAAGAAGTTCAAAAGACACCCAACTAAGTTTGTTAAGTGATATAGCACCATTACTCCCTAATTATTTTCCATGTGCCCTTATAAGCAAGATTGAGGATCTTATACCAGTAACGTTCTGTCATTCACAGACGCGCAGACACAGCAACGTTACATAAAAACAAAAAAGGAGTGAAAAAGGGATGACAGAAAATAAAGATGTTATCTTCATTGGAAGCAAACCACCAATGGCATATGTTCTAGCAATAATTACAAGCCTTTCAGCAAGCAATGCTAAAGAAATAACTTTGAAAGCCCGCGGACAAGCAATTACAACAGCGGTTGACGTAGCTGAAATAGCACGAAGGCGATTTCTAAAAGACTTGCAAATAAGTAAAATAGCCATAGGCACAGCGGAAATGCCACCGAGAGAAGGCGAAAATAAGGCAAGGATGGTTTCAACAATGGAAATAACACTTACAAAAGAGTAGGAAAACAATGCGGAACAAAGTATCACACAGCGAATACCTCGCTTTTCTTTCTTTAAAGTATGAAGTTGACCCCGAAAAGTTTTTCTACGCACTAATTTCAGCGAGCGAAAACAAGAAATCCACATGTGGAAGTCTTTCGATTGAGCGCCGCAACGAGCAAAAGAACAAGGTCACTCTTTTGATAACAAAAGGTGCGAAGGTTGTTGCTCAGTTTCCAGTCCCTAAAGAATTTCTATCAAAGCAAGGTAATTCGATAAGGGAGTTCAAAGAGACTGTGATGTTCCAAAGACGCTTAATCAGAAGGGATAATCGACCACGTTCTTTTCAAATCAGAGACTTACGTGTAGGAATGAAAAAAGTTAATTTGAAGGCTAAGGTTGTTGAAATAGCGAAACCGACAATTGTCTTTACAAGGTTTGGAAATTACGCCAGCGTAGCCAACGCTTTGATAGCAGACGAGACTGGAACTATTAAGCTGTGTTTGTGGAACAAACAGATTGACGCTATATCCACAGGGGATGTTGTCCAAATTGAAAACGCAAGCACATCAACTTTCAGAGGCGAAAGACAATTAAGAATCGGAAAAAATGGAGTTCTGCGTAACATAACATAGTGTTTTGCGCTTCCAAACTCGCTCAGAAACAATTATTCTCATAGTAAACACAAGCTAAGAATCATGCGCCTTTAAATTCAGAGTATAGAAGAGGTAAGTTAGGGACTTTTATTGTAAAAAAATGTTTTGTTGACGGTAAGAAATTAATAAAGGTTAATGTCTAGACTGAGCTAAGGAGGTTATCGAATGGATTTCGAATTTACGCAAGAAGAAAAAATGTTCAGAGACAGTCTCCGAGAACTTTTACAGAAAGAATTTGCACCGATAGCGGACGAACGAGATAAGAAGGGTCCCTTTACGAAGGCGGAAGCAATAGACATAATGAAGAAGTTCAAAAAAGTGGGCATTGGACTAGACCCAGAAAGTGCAAAGGCAGTTTTCGCTGAAGACCCAATAATGTTTGGGATAATGGCTGAAGAAGTTGGAAAGGTTTGGGCGAGCATACTGCCGCTGTTTGGAATGAGCAGCATTCCAGCAATGTTTGTCCCTTTAGCGTCTGAGGAAACTCAAGATAGGCTAATGCCAAAACTTGAACGCGCAGAATTCATCGGATGCTTCGCTGAAACAGAACCAGAAGCCGGATGCGACACCTCAAACCTCAAAACCACGGCGAAACTGGAAGGCGACTACTACATAATTAACGGCAACAAAACATGGATAAGCAACGCGTCAATCGCAGATGCAGCCTTCGTAGGCGCTAAAGACCTAACCACTGGAGCAGAGTCCTTCTTCCTAGTAGACCGAGAAGCATCGCCATTTGAAACCAATGCGCTGCACAAGATAGGCTGGAAGGCGTCTCCCACAGACGAAATGTTCTTAGTGGACTGCAAAGTCCCAAAGGAGAACGAAATGAACACCATGATGGCCAAAGCCATGTCAGACCCTAAACTGATGGAGCTCTTGCCACTTTCAGAAGGGATGACGCGGCTTTTTAGCCAAATGGCACCATTCACTGCACTTATGACGCTACCACGAGCCGGCATGGGCTTAACCTCAATAGGGATAGCTGAAGCTGCTTTCGAGGCTGCTGTGAAATATGCTAAGGAAAGGGTGCAGTTCGGCAAACCCCTCGGCAAATTCCAGCTTATCCAAGAAATGCTCTACAACATGAGTGTTTTAATCGAAACTGGTAGGCTTTTGGGCTACAAAGCCATAGATGCTATTGCAAAAGGCAGTCCAGAGGCAAGGAGGCTTTCTGCAACAGCGAAAGTGTATGGTGGAGAGGCTGCTGTTAAGGTGACTTATGATGCGATACAAATTCACGGGGGCTTAGGGCTTTCAGACGAGATGCCATTGGAAAGATACTACAGAGATGCAAGGATGATGACGATTCCAGATGGCACAAGTGAAATAATGAAGTTGATAACGGGCTACACAATATTGGGCAAAGGATTCGCAGCTTACACCTAAAACCACTATTTTTTTAATATTCTTGACTTCATATAAACTCTTTAATTAGCTAAAGATTTTCTTTGCCACATCTTTGTAAATTTCCAAGTCGCGACTTGAAAATAACACAAACACGACTTTTTCAAGCTGATTTTCTCTTTCCAAAAACTCTTTAACGGTTGATATGGCTATTTGACTTGCCTTTTCAATGGGGTATCCATAGGCGCCTGTGCTTATAGATGGAAAGGCTATGGTTTTTAAACCCTTAGAAACCGCCAATTTTAAGGAGTTGCGGTAGGCATCCGCCAGCAGTTCTGGTTCTCCGCTTCTGCCGCCTCGCCAAACTGGTCCAACGGTGTGAATAACGTGTTTAGCCTTTAAGTTACCTCCAGAAGTGATGACGGCTTTTCCGGTTGGGAGACCCTCAGGATATTCGGTTGCCCTTATCTTTTTGCATTCTTCGAGGATTTTTGGTCCGCCTTTGCGGTGGATTGCGCCGTCTACGCCTCCGCCTCCCATCAAGGTTGAATTAGCAGCGTTGACTATGGCGTCTGTTTCCTGTTCTGTTATATCTCCTTGAACCAGAACAACTTTTGCTTTGCCAGCTTGAAACTCCATATAGTTCATTCCTCTCTCCTTTAGTTTAAAATTTGGTTTTCCACGTTTAAATTTTCCTAAAGTGCCGCTGAAATAACAAACCATGCACCGAATACGATGAAAATGGCAATGCAGAAGCCCAATATTATGGTTTGCACTTTCCTGTTCCAGAAGCGTTGAGATTTAAAGACTGTTACAGAAACAAACGTGTTCCAGAAAAAGTCGCACAACCAATGCACCACAGCAAAAACTGAAAACCCTAGCAAGCCAAAAACAGCCGCCTTCATCACCAAGTCAGCGCCAACAGTCGCCCACCACACCAAGAAATAAGGGTTGCTTCCAGTTGCAAGAACCCCCGCAATCAACGAGCCATACTTTAAATAAGAACCCCCGTTATCGTTTTCTTCCCGAGATCTGAGCATTTGAACCCCCATAAATATCAAAATTAGACCCCCGAAAAAGCCTATAATTTTCTGGACAAGGTTCGAAGCGAGAAGCTGGCTTAAACCAAAATAGATCAAGAACATCAAAGGAAACTCCACAACTCCGTGCCCAATGGATATTAGAACTCCGGCCATCTTATCTTTTAATGACTTTGCAATTGTCACAGCAAATAATGGACCCGGAGACATTACTCCAGATAAAGACAACAAAATCGCTGAGAAAATGAACGTGTAAAAATCCACTGTTGCTTCCATATTCATTCACTTATATCCTTAACCTCGCCATTCGTCAGCCTTCTTATTTCAGTTGGGCTAATCTCAAGGAGCATGTTAATTTGCCCGCCGCCTCCGATAACCTTTTCGTACGTCATAACTCTTTCGTCAATAAAAGTTCTTATACGTGTTTTGTGACCGACAGGTGGAACAGCGCCAACATCATAACCAGTGAAATTCTTAACCTCAACGGGATTAGCCCTTCTAACACGTCTAACTCCGGCAGCGCCAGCAAGCTTTTCTTCGCTTACTCTCTTGTTGCCCGTGACAATAGCGAGAAGCGGCAAACCAGCATTATCGACAAAGATTATGCTCTTCACTATTTTTTCACGGCTCACGCCAAGCCGCTTAACAGCAGCATCAACGGTCATCGTGTGCTCTTCAAACTCGAAAAATTTCACATCAATTTTCATATTTTTAAGGTAGCCCTTTAGCTCCTCAGAAAGCATGCCCAGTTCCAGCACCGTTTGGCTTTTCACAGGAGAAGAATTTTATCCTCTGCTGCCCTTAACCCTGCCCCATAGTTAAACTTGTATCCAAGATGCCTCAATGTTGCCTCCACAGCGGATATCGTTGACATTATGTCATTCTGGTTTACATTTCCCATGTGGCCTACTCTGAAGCCCTTTCCTTTTATTGGACCAAGCGTTGAGGCAACAATTATTCCGCGATTTTTCAGTTCACTCCTAAATTTGTTATCTTCAATGTTTTCAGGATAGTAAACGGCTGTTACCGTGTCAGCAGCGCATTCCTGATCCGCCACGAGTTTGAGGTTTAATGCGTACATGGCTGCCCTGAAGGCTTCGGCGAGGACATTATGTCTTCTAAATCGCTTATTTAATCCTTCCTTAAGCAGCTGCCTCAAAGCTTCGTTAAGGGCGTAAATCAGGTTCACCGGCGGAGTTGCAAAGTATTTTGTTGGGTCTCTCATAACTGGCAACCAGTTTTTAAGGTCTCCATACCAAAATCCTACTGAACTTTTTCTTTTCTCCAAAAAGTCTAGAACCCTCGGACTCACGGAGAGTAACGCCAAGCCCGGTGGAACACCCAAGCATTTTTGCGATCCGGAAGCGCAGATGTCTATATTCCACTCGTCAACTCGGACTTCTATTCCGCCAAGCGAACAAACTGTGTCAACTATGTAGAAGGCATCATGTTTTTTCACAACTTCGCCTATTTCCTTTATGGGGTTCATAACGCCAGTTGAAGTCTCCACATGAGTGACTGTAACAGCCTTGTAATCGCCTTCTTCCAAAGCATCTTTTACCTGCTCCGGTTTTACGGCTTTACCCCATGGAACTTCTAAAACCCGCGGTTTTGCTCCATGACCCTTTGCTATTTCAACGAAATACTGTCCGAAAAATCCGGAAACCGCGTTTAGAATTTTGTCTCCAGGCTCTATTATGTTAGCGACAGCCATTTCTAAAGCCAGAGTTCCAGATCCGGCAACTACAAAAACTTCTCCCTTGGTCATGAAAACTTCTTTCAAGTTGGTCAAAGTTTCTTTAAAGATTTCAGCAAATTCTTGGCTTGTATGAGATAGTGGTGGCTTGCTCAAGGCTCGCAACACTGAGGGATCCACATTCGTCGGACCAGGAATCATGAGAAGCTCTCTCTCACTCATTTTTCACGCAACCTCGCAGATACAAGCAACAAAGTTATATCTCATTCCCTTTAAATCTTAATTGGAAGATTGTGCTTTGAAAAACCATAAAATCTGGGTTATTAACGTCTTGTGAGGAGATAGCAAAAGAAGTTACATGAACTGTTTTTGCAATTCTATTACGGCTTTGCTGTCTTTTGCCTTTGCGTAGCTTTCAAGTCTTTCTTTGTTAAGTTCCATGAACGTGTGCCCCCACTTAAAAATTGAAAGAAGCCTGTAAGCTTCTTCTTTAAACCCCGCAATGTAGAGGGCTGCTGCTAGGGCTTCGGCAGTGCTGAGCTTTGTTGGCTGTCCAAAGTTGACTGGGTTTCCAACTATTAGGTAGGGCAAGCATCTTGACGTCCCCCGAACACTTTTAAGCAATGCCCTTTCAACATGTTCCCAGCTGAAGTCTAATGCAGCTAACCCAAATTTTTCTATGCGCTCTCTGTCTGCTGGTGAAAAAGCTATTTTGGAAAGAGGATTAAGCACAACAGCCCTTCTCGGCAGAAGCTTGATTTTGTGAACAAGCTTAACCAAGCCGTGGCGCTTAAGCTTTAGAGCTGTACATTTTTTGGGGTCGCATTGTCCAGCATGATAAACAACTATCTTAACTGGTTTTTCCAATAGGTTTTCGCACCTTCAAGTGACTCATTGGGTCATCTAGAACCCGAGGAATCCAGCCAAGAAGATCTGTTGCAACCATGTGATAGCCCTTCTCTTCAAAAACAAAGTCTCCAGCAGCACCATTAACAAAGGCTCCTGCAACAGCAGCCTCAAACGGGTCTACTCTTTGAGCAAGAAAAGCTCCAACAACCCCCGACAACACGTCTCCAGTTCCTCCAACAGTCATGCCCGGATTTCCAGTAAAGTTCAGTTTGAAACGTTTTCCATTAGAAACTATGTCAACCGGCCCCTTCAGCAACACCGTGACGCCCAGTTCTGCAGCTTTTTTCTGCACCTCTAAAACTTTTTCTTTCAAATCTTCTGGAAGCCCCTTTCCAGCCAGTATAGCGTATTCTCCTGCGTGGGGAGTTAAAACTGTTGGCATATTCACTTTCCTTTCAAATTCTGCAAAAGCCTTTAGGCCGTCTGCGTCCAAAAGCAACGGTTTACCAGCGCCTTCAACGATCTCAATTATGGCTTTAACAGCCTCCTTCGTCTCGGTGTGCAAGCCCAATCCAGGACCTAGGACAACAGCGCTTGCCTTTTCTACATAAGCCTTTAATGGCGGTATGTCGCCCGGATTCAAGTGTTCGCCCCAAAGCTTTATGGTGATGAGGTCTGGCGACATGGCTGAAATGGCTTGTGCGGTTTTTTCAGGTGCAGCAACGTAAGCCAAGTCTACGCCTGTACGGAGGGCTGCCAGCGCCACCATGGCCGGAGCTCCAGAGAAGGTTTCACTTCCGCCTATAACTAGTAAGCGTCCAAAGTCTCCTTTACGGGATTCTCGAGGACGAGACTTAGTGACGAGCAGAACATCGCCTGGTCCAGCATAGTTTTCAAGCTCTTTAGGCAAGCCTATGCTTTTCACGATGAGTTCGCCAGCGTATTCTTTAGCGTTTAAGAGCCCCTTCTTTGGCTTGTGAAATGTTATCGTCAAGTGAGCTTTAACGGCGTTTCCCAAAACTTCTCCGGTGTCTGAATCTATACCAGTTGGCACGTCAACAGCCACTCTGAAAGCCTCTAAGGAATTAATTTTCTCAACCATGTGGGAAATTGGAGGCTTAAGTCTTCCCTTGGTGCCTGTTCCGAGGAGGGCGTCTACAACTATTTCTGCGTTTACTTGCGGTATTAGCGAACTGTCTGAAACTTCGTGGATGATGATGTTTTCCTTTAGAGATTGCAGTGCATTCCAGTTTTCCAAAGCTGCCTTATGGGAAATATCCTTTCCTCTTCCGGCTAAGATAACAGCGACTTTGAAGCCTAAAGAGGACAGGTGTCTCGCAATAACGAAGCCATCGCCTCCGTTTCCGCCTAACCCGCAGAAAATGGCAACGGACTTTTCCGGCTTGAATCTTGAAGCAATTTCCACGGCTACGTTGTATCCCGCGTTCTCCATTAGTTGAAGAAGGGAGACTCCAAAATATTCGGCGTTAATTTCTAAGGCACGCATTTCTCTGCTTGAAATGAAATCTTCTTCGCGTTTTTCGTTCAGCATATCCAAACCTAACTAATTTATTGTTGCAAACAAAAGATAAGAGTATCCTTATTTTTATTGCACTCTTATTGTGGCTCCGCAATACTCGCATTGCACAGAAGTTTGTCCCTTGTAAATTTCGCGCGTGTAGGGAGCATTGCAGTTGGGGCACCGAACAATCTGGATGGATGGAGCTTCCTTTAGTGTTACGCCCCTGATTGCGGCTATGTCTCTGTCGGCTTCGCCGCCAATTATGTAACTGAAGAACCTTGTAATCACGTCTGCTTCCCAATTTTTCACGTCAAAAGGAGTTTCTGCTAAGTTGCGTTCTGGCTTGAAACGAATGTAAATTCCAGCCCAAGCAATTAACCCAACTCTTCCTTTTGATATTTCTTGTAAAGCACCGATGGGCTGTTCTAGGAGGACTGTGCGCTCAAGCTTCTTTTTGGTAGCGATGAAAAGTTTCTTTTCCAACACAACCTCGCGTTTTCCTTCAAAGATGAAACGTTGATTTGTGAAGTATAAGGTTCCCTCGTTCTTTTCACCAGTCATAATTTTGCCTTCTATGGCTAGGACTAGACTTTCATCCTGCTTTAATGGGAAGGATGCTTGAGCGAACAACTCAACGGTTTTTTCAGCTATTTTCAAGTCACGGTCTATTGCGTCTATACTTGTCGTCAACTCGTTTAGGGATGCACTCACTTTGCTTGCTTCGGAAAATGCTCTTGCCTTCAGAGAAGATGCATCTACGCGAAGGCGATTTGCTATGGACTGGCAGTATATGATGTTGCCGTGGTCTATTTCAACCCTCAGCCTTCTAGCTTCAGATTCCAATGTGCGAATTTGCGCTGTTAATGGCTGAAGGTTGTTTAGGAAAGTTTGTTTTAGAAGCGGGGATACATCAGTCCATTTTTTGGTTAGAAATTCTATGCTTCTCTCCAGATGCCCCATCGCCGCATACCCGCGTCCACGAACAGTTGCAAGTCTGCTGGGAAGAGAACCCATAGCCCCTTCTATACGCGCAATCTTACTCGCCACATCGCTTATGGCTGCTGAAGCGCTTGAAATTTCAGATTCAATTGATTGGAGTTGAGAATAAAGAAACTGTCTTTCACCACTAGTATGTGCCATTTTTTAACCTCAAAACCGTCATTTCAATTTCAGAAATCAGTAAGATTCAGTGTTCAAATAAAAGTTGTGGAGTCTAAATAGAGTACATGCTATTAGTTTTAGAGCCGCAAAACATTTTAACTTATAAAGGTAAACATTAAATGAGGAGATTTAAATGCCTACAGCCTTCGTGTTAATTAACACAGAGATAGGTTCAGAAAACGATGTACTGAAAGAGCTGAAGAAGGTTGAGGGAGTAGACGAAGCCTGCGCTGTTTACGGCGTTTATGACATAGTTGCCAGAGTAAAAGCGAGCACTATGGATAAGCTTAAAGAAATTGTGACTTGGCGCATAAGAAGGCTTGACAAGGTTAGGTCAACGTTAACAATGATAGTTATTGAAGAAGGAGCCAGCAAATAGAATCTATCCTACCCACTTTTTTAACCTTCACAAGGCTATTTGCGAAAAACAGCCAGCCCCATAATGGCAAACTCTGAAATGGCAACGGCGAATAAAACAGCTAAAACCGTCAAATAATCGGCTAGGAGATAGGCTACCAAAGCAGCCACTATGGGAATTAAAACCATAATAAGCCCAGGGACAAGGACGAGGATGAAAGTGCTCAGTCTCGCGTAGACATTACCTAAAGCGAAAGCCTCACTCCAAAATTTATCTATCAAAATTTTAAGCTCCAACATGCTTGCGGCTGCAACTGAAAAAGTGTGGATTGCCCCAAAAGTTAGGATAAAAGCAAAATTCTTTTTCAAAAATGCTGCTGCAGCGAAAAGAACAATTAAAGAAATTGCGTATATGGTTGTTGTCAATGCCGCTTTAGCGAGGATTAGTGTTCTCTTTTTCAGTGGGAGGCTCCGTGTGTAGATGGAGGCTAAGCCTTCTATGGAAAGTAGCGTTGGAGGGAGCAGAAGGGTTACTAGAGACATTCCAAACAACATTCCCAAAGTAGCGCTTAGCCCAACTTCTCCGAATGAAAAAGAAATCGCGAGAATAGCCGTCTGTATGGCTGGCAAAAGGAATAAGCTTGCATAAGAAGGCGACCTAGAAGCCATCCTCAAATCTTTGCGGATTATTCCAAACCATGGAGCTTGCGGTTGAATAACCGTGTCCTTAACCATCTCCCTCTTAGGCGTAATCACTCCACCAAACCCAACGCTGATTTGCCTAATGTAGCGCGCGACGAATTTCAGGCAGTAGACTGCAAGGGTTACGTATCCAACAGAAGAGATTATTGATAAGCCTAGAACAAAATAGTTAATTTTGTCAAGAAAGGTGGCATAAGACGCTAGGAAACCGAAGGAAAACGGGTAAATTAACGCTATAAACTGCAAAGAGGAAAAAGCTTGAGCCATTGAGGCGAATGTTTGGGCTATTTGCACGGCAAAATTAACTACAAGATAGGCTCCGAACGATGGGAGAATCCATATGATCAAGAAGATGAGTCGTAAAAGCGCCTTCCACATGGATCTTCCGCCTAAACTGAGAATTCTGGAGTAGAAGAACCCAGCTAGACTTATGGTAAGGGCTAAGGCGAAAATTTCTGTAATACCGACGCTGATGAAAGAAACTAACCCGCCCAAAAACGAACCATTGGAAATGGCGTATATGACGGGAAAAATTGTTAGTGCGACGATTAGCGGTATGTCAAATATTCTTATGAAAGAAAGGAAAACCACTTGTGAAACGTCACGTTTTGAAAGGGGAAGAGCGCTCAAAACCTCGGCGATTTTTGAAGAAACAAAGGATGTTGCAACTTGAAGTCCCATAAAAGCTATCAGAAACAACAATATGGCAAGAAAGGCTGTGACGCCGCCGGCTACTACTAGCTCTTTAGGGGTTTCTGGTGATCCTGTTATAATAGTTGTGGAAAGAAAAAACGAAAAGCCAAAAGCAGCTATGAAAATTGTTGTTAGGATTTTGCTAATTAAGGTGTTCGCTTCGGCGTTTCTGACAAGGTGTTCGATGTCGCTTTCTTTTTGGGGAAGGATTGCGCCAGTGCGGAGAGAGAAAATTGACTGAAAAGAAACTTCTTTATACACCGTGTGAGATAGCCGCCACAACTCCTTAATCTTCACTTTATTGCTCCTCTTCTAAAGCTTTTATTATTTCCCGCATGTCTGCCTCTTGCTCGGTCACCTTCAAGAAAATGTCTTCCAAAGAACCCTCGGCGCTTTCAACAATTTTGCGCAATTCTTCAACAGTTCCTTCGCCTACAAGCCGCCCATTGTTTATTATCCCAACCTTTGTGCATAATTTCTCTGCAACTTCCATTATGTGCGTTGAAAATATGACGGCTCCACCCTTTTTAGCATGGAATGTTACCAGTTCTTTTAGTATTTTGGAAGAGCGCGCATCCAAACCTATTAGTGGTTCGTCTAAAATCAAAAGCTTTGGTTCATGAAGCAAAGCTGCGGTTACAGCCACTTTCTGCTTGTTCCCTCTCGATAAAGCAGCAATTGGAGTGTCAAAATACTGTTTAATGTCTAACGCATAGGCTAACTTTTCAAGTCTAGGATTAACAACCTCCGCCTTTAAACGCCTCACCGAAGCTATAAACTCGAAAAACTCCCTCGGAGTAAGCGAGTCAAACAAAACAACTTCCTCAGGAACATAGCCAATCTGACTTTTCACAGCAACCTCATCCGAAAGCGGCATACCAAAAATCTCGATCTTACCAGAGCGTGGTTGCAGAACGCCAACCAAAGCCTTTATTGTGCTGGTTTTGCCAGCCCCGTTGGGACCGAGCAAACCATAAATTTCTCCTGACTGAACAGTGAAGGATAGGTTGTCAACAGCCATAAAAGAGCCATAGGCAACCACAAGACCTTCAACCGTCACGGCTGCTTGTTGCACCATTAAGTTCCTCCACCAAAGGTTTAACTGATTCTTACATTAAGTAGATCTAAAATAAATCTATTTCAAATTCTCATTATAGGCTGGTGATTATAAACGGCGAGAAACCAGCGGGTAAAGGAGAAAATGTTACCAAAATGACTACAACAATGCACATCGGATTTGATGATACAGATTCGACGCGGAAAGGATGCACCACGCACATCGCCGCTCTCTTAGTCGAAAAACTGCAACAATTCGAGGTAAAATTCATAGATTATCCGAATCTAATTAGGCTGAACCCAAATGTGCCGTGGAAAACCAGAGGAAATGGAGCCTTATGCCTAAGAATAAAATACAAGAGAAACATCGAAGACAAAATTAAAGAAACAGTCATAAGCACAGTGGAAGAACACGCTGATTTAGAGTTCAAAGGAACAGAGCCAGGCATAGTCTTTTTTAAAAGTGTAAAAATTCCAAAGGAAGTTAAAATCTTTTCCAAAAATGCCATAACTGGCGTTGTAAGCCTAAAAGAAGCCCTAAAACTTGTAAGGAAGTTTAAAGCTGAAGCTGTGGGCTTCAAAAATGGAAGAGGGATAATCGGTGGTTTGGCTGCCGTTGGCGAAACCCTTCAGGGCGACCATACATACGAAATTATCACTTACCGCGCTCCAGAGAACTATGGCTTAAAGAGGATGGTTGATGAGGATTCCATATTCAAAATGGACGAGGCAACACAGCCTTACACCTTCAACAATGTTGATCGGGAGAAAAAGAGAATTATTATTACGCCTCGAGGCCCAGATCCCATCCTCTTTGGCATCAGAGGAGAAACGCCGGAAATTGTCAAAAAAGCCTTCAGCATGGTTAAGCCTTTAGAGCCTATAGAAAGATGGGTTATATTCCGCACAAATCAGGGAACAGACGCCCATCTGAAGCGAGTTGAAAAGATCAGCCAAATAAAACCTTACCATCCAGTTATTGCGAGAGGTTTTGTGGCTTCTGAACCCAAAATTGTTCCTAGGAGGCATGTAGTTTTTTCGCTTAAGGATGATTGTGAACGGGTTGACTGCGCAGCCTACGAGCCAACTGGCGCTTTACGCAAGGTTGCAAGCAAATTGATTGTTGGGGATTATGTTGAAGTTTACGGTGGCGTCCGTAAACCCTCGCGTAAGAATCCCTTAACAATAAACCTCGAAAAAATTCGCTTGTTGAGGCTTGCGCCAAAAGTTGTTTATCAAAATCCGCTTTGTCCTGAATGCGGTAAAAGACTGAAGTCTATGGGAAAGGGGAAGGGTTTCAGATGTGAAAAATGTGGCTCAAAATACAGTGCCGCCAAAAAGATTGAGGTTAAAATGGAACGTGAGATAAGAAGAGGTCTTTACATAACTTCGCCTCGTTCTCAGAGGCATTTGACTAAGCCTTTTAGGCGTTATGGTTTAGAGAAGCGGCGGGTAAAGGTTGACGGTTTAATTGACGGATGGCATTTTCCCTAGTTTTTCCCTTCGTTGGCTTTGAAGATTTCGCAGAGCATCTGGTAAAGTTCCTCTCCGCCTTCCACTTTTGTGAATAGGTCTCTTTCCGCCCGCAGCAAACGCCCCATCGTTCTGTAAGTCTCTCGCCATTCAAGTTCCCGCCACATCATACGGTAATGTTTCTGCTCAATCCAAGCTCTGAAAATTAAAACAACAAACATGCCTAGGGTGACCGCGAGATTTAGTATGTATATGTCCATCAAATCCGTAAAGTTTCACCCCCTTCAGTTACTTTTTGCTAGATAATAGATGCGAAATAGGTTTAAATCAAACTTTTGATAGCAGTAATAAAGAGAGATTCGATTGAGTGAAATAATTCCGCCCCTCGTATACCAACTTGGATTAGGTGGAATAGGCGGTTTTATAGTCGGTTTTACGATTAAGAAAATAAGTAAGCTCATAGTCATGTTGATAGGCTTGTTTATAATTGCGCTCCTTTATATGGGCGCCAGCGGAATAATAAGTATAAACTACGAAAGACTATGGAGCTCCTTAGCCGGTTTGCTAAATCTTGCTGGTGAAGCGGCTGGGTGGTTGATCGGTTTGATGTCTCTAATTCCTTTCTTCGGAAGCTTCTTTGCTGGATTCTTGCTCGGCTTCAAAATTGGTTGATTAAATTCTCGAATGCTTTGCTATTGCAAACTTTAGGTTAGCCAATTTCAACGCAAAATTATAATACAATGTGGCCTAATAATTAAATTAATAGTTGGGAATCAAATGGAAGAACCTTCGCAGAAATCTCTTATACCCAAATATTTTTTGCACGGAATTCTATTTTCAATATTGCTTCTTATCCTGGAAATTGGTTGGGCTTTTCTTTCTGTGGTGTTAGTAGTTGTAGGAAGTATTATAGGACTCTTAATAGGGCTTTTTGTGCTCTTCTTACTCATAGGTGGACTTAATGCTGTCTTAACAGACTTTATTTGGGGTATCCCAATAGAGTCTAATTGGAAAAGCTTGTTAGCTCATGGTTTTGTTTTATTTATAGTATTGCTCATTGCATCCATTCCACAACTCGTAATAAGCCTCGTAATACCAAACATAATCACCACAATAGTTCTATTCATGATATACTGTTTCATCGATGGGTTCATAGCCAAGAACATAGCTGGCTACTGGGAAGAAGAATATGAATAAGATTTTGAAAGAGCGCAAATAATTTAAATGCTTGCGTCTCGTTAATCCTTTGAAATCGGAATTATAGCTCGTCGGAGTTGTTTAGGTAATTGAAAAAGAAATTTCCAGAAGAGGAATACAGCCTCCCATTCTTCAAGGAAACTGGCTATGTTAGGAAGCTTTGTCCAAAATGTGGAGAATTTTATTGGACACAGAACCCAGACCAAGAAACTTGCGGAGAGGCAACTTCAGAAGGCTGCGCTTACTACACTTTTATAGATAATCCGCCGACGAGGAAAAGCTACACGTTCTCCGAAATGCGCGAGGCTTTCCTCTCATTTTTTGAAAAACAAGGACATGCACGAATAAAGCCTTACCCGGTTGTGGCTAGATGGCGAGACGACATATACCTAACTCACGCAAGCATAATTGACTTTCAACCCTATGTGACAGAAGGGATAGCGCCGCCGCCAGCAAACCCCCTTGTGGTTTCTCAACCATGCATCCGCCTTGTGGATATAGCCAACACTGGTCCAACATTCGGCAGACATCTAACGATTTTTGAGATGGGAGGAGCCCACGCCTTTAATTACCCAGACAAGGAAGTTTATTGGAAAGACCAGACGGTTCGGTATCATCACCAGTGGGTTACAGAAGATTTGGGCGTGAAATCTGAAGAGATTGTTTATAAGGAGGATGTTTGGGTTGGCGGAGGAAACGCTGGTCCGGATGTTGAATGCATCATTAGGGGGCTTGAAGTCGCCACCCTAGTTTTTATGCAGTATAAAGTTGTTAACGGCGAATTTGTCAAATTGCCCATAAGAACCGTCGACACAGGCTATGGAATAGACCGTTACGCATGGCTTTCGCAAGGCGCACCGAGCTGTTTCCACACGGTTTACGGTGGTTTACTTGACAAAATCTTCAAAATGGCTGGAGTAAAGGTTGACAAAAAATTGTTGGTTGAAACAGCCAAATTCTCTGGTTTGGTGAGTTTAGATAAAACGGCAAGTAGACTTGAGGCTAGGAAGCGAATGGCGGAACTTGTAGGCGTAGACATTGATTATTTGGACAAGATTCTTACACCAATCGAAAACGCCTTCGCGGTGGCAGATCACACTAAATGTTTAAGCTTCATCCTTTCTGAAGGAGTTGTTCCTTCAAACATTCATGAAGGGTATTTAGCGCGGCTGCTTTTCCGCAGAATCTACCGCCTACTGAAGATGCTTGGAATAACTGAGAGGCTTTATGACATAGTGGACATGCAAATCGCGCTTTGGTCAAAGGATTACCCGCACCTCAAGGAAATGCGAAACGAAATAATGGAAATGCTCAAGGTGGAAGAGGAAAAATTCGAGGAAACAATCAAAAGAGGCGAAGGACTCGTAAAAAGAATTTCCAGCGAGCTTAAAACGAAAAAGGCTAAAGAAATCCCTGTTGAGGTGCTGACGGAGCTTTATGACTCTCATGGGCTTCCGCCAGAAATCGTTAAGCAAATAGCAGAAAATGAGGGGTTGAATGTTGACGTCCCAGAAAACTTCTATGCGTTGATTGCTCAGAGGCACATGCAAGCCCCAAAACCAACGGAGGAAAAAGAAACTAAAGCGGAAAAGTGGTTTGAGAACGCCATTGCCAACCTTCCAGAAACCGAACCGCTTTATTACAAAGACCAGTACTTGAGAGAGTTTGAGGCAACTGTTCTCAGAGTGGTAGACGGTGAATACGTAGTTTTAGACAAGACATGCTTTTACCCGGAGGGTGGTGGACAACCAGCAGACAACGGCTATTTAGTGTTTGATGGCGGCAAAGCCGTTGTTGTTGATGTTAAAAAAGTTGGTAAGGTGATAGTTCATAAAATAGAGGGGAAAGCTCCGAAGGAAGGTATTAGGATTAAGGGCTTTATTGATTGGGATAGGCGCTACAGCCTTATGAAAAGCCACACTGCTACACATGTCGTTAATGGGGCTGCCCGCCGTGTTTTGGGACAACATGTTTGGCAGTTTGGAACCCAGAAGGGCATAGAAACTTCTAGGCTTGACATTTCCCACCATCGCAGACTAACGCCAGAAGAAGTTCACATGATAGAGACTTTGGCGAACCAAGCGGTTCTACAGAACATTCCTGTTGAAACTCTCTGGATGCCAAGAAGCGAAGCAGAAGCCAAATACGGTTTTAGGCTTTATCAAGGCGGAGCTGTTCCAGGAAAGGAAATACGCGTAGTGAAAATTGGAGACTGGGATGTTGAAGCTTGCGGCGGAACACACCTGAAAAACACCGGAGAAATTGGCTTTATCAAAATCATTCACACTGAAAGAGTCCAAGATGGTGTGGAAAGACTTGTCTATTCTTTTGGGATTCCAGCCCTGAAGGCTGTGCAACAAAACGAGAAGCTATTATGGAAACTTGCAGAAATCCTCAATGCTCCATTGGAAAAACTGGACAAAACCGTAGAGAAACTTGTCAGCGAACTGAAAGAGGCAAAAGCGGAGAAAAGGAAGCTAATTAAAGAAATAGCGAAACAAGCAAGTGTCAGCGTAGGCGCAGGGGCAGAGATGGAAGTTATCCGCGAAATAAACGGCATTAGGCTAATAATGCGTGATTTTAAGGAAGAAATCGATGTTGACCGCATGGTGCAAACCGCAAACGAAATAATCAAAAAAGACGAGGCAACAGTTGCCATCTTCTACGGGTCGGATGGCAAAACTGCGCGGATAATGGTTATGGCTGGAAAAAAGGCGTTGGAAGAAGGCGTTGACGCAGGCGAAATTGTAAGGCAAGCGTCAGCGCTTCTAGGCGGTGGGGGAGGTGGAAGACCCAACTTTGCTCAAGGCGGAGGAACGAAAATTGACAAACTGCAAGAGGCGATTAGAAAAGCAGAAGAAACATTAAAGAAGCAATTAAAACTATAGTTTCACGAGAGCCTTTTCGTAGTCAACAACCACGTAATTTTTGCCCTTTTTCACTACTCTATGTCCTTCTTTTTCCAGAAGTATCTTTTGGGCTTCTGCTCCGCCAGGATACTTCTCATTTATCACTCCACCGGTTTTAAGCGTACGCCAATACGGCGTGATGTTCTTTTCGCCTTTCTTTTTCTGTTCTTCTGCGGCATTTGCTGCAATCCAAGCGAAAATTCCTGTGGTTATGGGGCATCCGATTGTTGCCTTATGCTTTTTGGCTAATGCATTGCGAATTTCATTGATTGTTGTAAGTTTTCCTTTTGGCACTTTTTTCATGATTTCATCAACTTCTATGGGTGCTGGAATTACGACGGTGCCCGAACCCCATCTTTTACTCATTTTTTCGGTGATTTTCTCCACTTTTGGCAAGCCCTTGCTGTCTTTCAGTTTTTCAGACCAGCTTTTTTGCTTCGGCATAAAGTGTCCTCAGACAAAGGTTTCTGAAGTTCTTAATAACGCTTGTCAAATCCGAGACTTAGTAAAAGATTAATGCACCTTTGCACAAATTAGTTAAACGGTGCTAAGCATGAGGGATATAGTTCTCTGTTCGTGAAAACAAAACCTTTAATACTTCTCAAACCAGTTCAGAAAGTTTTATGGAAATTCTGAAAAAAATCGAGGAAAAATGGCAGAAGCGCTGGGAAGAAGCAAAAATTTTCGAGGCGAACCCAGACCCGGCGAAGCCAAAGTTCTTTATAACAGTTGCTTACCCGTACCCAAACTCTCCGCAGCATATAGGGCACGCGAGAACTTACACGTTGGCAGATGTTTACGCGAGATACATGCGGATGCGCGGCTACAATGTGCTTTTGCCTATGGCATTCCACTATACTGGAACCCCAGTTCTAGCCATGTCTAGGCGCCTCGCGGAAAACGATGAAGAACTAATCAGGGACTTCACTAAAGTCTATAAGGTTCCAAAGGAGAGGCTTAAAGACTTAACAGATCCGCTTGCTATGGCTCGTTACTTCCACGAAGAAATAAAAGAGGGAATGAAGCGAATAGGCTATTCTATAGATTGGAGACGCGAATTTACAACAATAGACCCCCAATACAACCGATTTATAGAGTGGCAGTTCCACAAACTTCGACAAGCTGGATACATAAAACGCGGAAGCCACCCAGTAGGCTGGTGCCCAAAATGCGGAAACCCCGTTGGGCAACATGACACAGTGGGCGATGTTGAACCCGAAATAGGCGAATTCACGCTAATAAAATTTAAACATAAAGAATGGGTTCTTCCAACAGCTACATTGCGCCCAGAAACAGTCTTCGGCGTGACAAACATATGGCTGAACCCGAAAGCCAGATATGTAAAAGCCACAGTTGACGATGAAAAATGGATAATAAGCAGAGAATGCGCGGAAAAACTGGCATACCAAAACCGAAAAGTCACAATATTGGAAAGCTTTGAAGGGAAAGAGCTTATAGGAAAAAAGGCTGTAAACCCCGTCACAAACAACGAAATCTTAATTCTTCCAGCGGACTTCGTTGACCCTAAAAACGCAACAGGCGTGGTAATGTCTGTGCCGGGACACGCCCCCTACGATTATGTCGCACTAGAAAACATCAAAAGAGGCTTGCCAAAACTGAAAGAGTATGGATTAACCGCAGAAGACGTGAACTCCATAACGCCTATTTCCTTAATTGAAGTCCCTTCATATTCAGAAATTCCCGCAGGCGACGTAGTTAAAAGAATGGGCATACAAGAACAAACCGACCCAAAACTTGAAGAAGCCACAAAAGAAGTCTACAGACACGAATTCCACAATGGCAAGATGAAACAAATCACCGGAAAATACTTTGGGCTGCCGGTGGCTGAAGCAAAAGAAAAAGTGAAACAAGACCTATCAGCCGAGGGTAAAGCCACAACTATGTATGAACTTCTAAATAGGCCAGTTCAGTGCCGCTGCGGAACAGAATGTATCGTAAAAATCTTCGAAGACCAGTGGTTCATAGACTACGGAAACCCTGAATGGAAAGCCTTAGCCCACAAATGCCTAGAAAAAATGAAAATCCTACCAGAAGAACTCCGCGCAGAATACAAATACGTGATAGATTGGCTTCACGAAAAGGCATGTGCAAGAAAATCTGGTTTGGGCACGAGGTTGCCATGGGACCCGGAATGGATTATTGAGTCCCTTTCAGACTCAACAATTTACATGGCTTATTACACGATAGCGAGACGCATAAGAGAACACGAAATCAAGCCAGATCAGCTAACGGACGATGTGTTTGATTACGTTTTCCTAGGAGTTGGAAACGCCAAAGAAGCCGCGGAAAAAGCGAAGTTGGACATGGAAATTTTAGAGAAGATGCGCCAAGAATTCCTGTACTTTTATCCTCTTGACAGTAGACACTCAGCCCACGAACTAATTCCAAACCACCTAACATTCATGATATTCAACCACACTGCCATATTTCCAGAAAACCATTGGCCACGTCAAATAGTGACAAATGGACATGTGACTATGGAAGGCGCAAAGATGAGCAAATCCTTCGGAAACATAATACCGCTAAGAGAAGGCCTCGCCATGTTTGGAGCAGACCCCATAAGGTTGGGCGTATTGGGAACAGCTGAACTGTTACAAGATGCTGACTTTAGCCCGTCGGTGGCGAAATCAATGCGTGACAGACTTGAACGCCTCCATAAACTTGTATTGGAAGCAGTCAAAGACCTGAAGACTGAGGTTTCGGAAAAGGCGTTAACAACAATAGATAAGTGGATGCTTAGCAGACTACAAGAACACATCAAAAAGGCGACAGAAGCCATGGAAAAATTAGCCGTCAGAAAAGCTATCCACAGCACCTTGTTTGAGTTAGACCAAGACATTCAATGGTACCAAAAACGTGCAAAGGCCACGCAGGGAAAAACGACATCACCCATACTTAAAGAGGCGTTAAATGCCCAAATACGGATGCTAGCCCCCTTTGCACCACATATATGCGAGGAACTATGGGAGATGATGGACGGGAAAGGTTTAGTTTCACTGAGCACATGGCCAACACCAGATGAAAAAAAGGCGGACATCAAAGCAGAGGAAAACGAAGCATTACTCATGAACCTATTAGAGGATACACAAAACATAGTTAAGGCAACAAGCATAAAACCTAAAAGAATATGCTATTACACGGCTTCTCCATGGAAATGGAAAACCTACCTAAAAATAATCGAAAAATCCCTCTCTTCAGAGACTCTTCAAAGCAATATAATCAAGGAATTACTCCAAGACCCAGAATTGAAAGTCAAAGCAAAGGAAGTTGCAGAATTCACGAACAAGGTTATGGAAGAAGTAAAGCGTATGCCCACGGAGAGGAAGCAAAAACTGTTGAAAATCGGAGTTTTCGACGAAACCCAAGCTCTAAAAGAAGCAGAAGACTTTTTGAAGCAGGAATTAAACGCTGAAATCCAAATTTATTGCGAGGAAAACCCGCAACGTTACGACCCGAAAAACAGAGCCAAAGCAGCCAAACCATACCGTCCAGCTATCTACATCGAATAAAGCTGAAGTTCACCCTTAAATTTCCACAACCTATACGCGGTTCTAAAGAGATAAAACTATATTCAGCACCTCCCTATGAAATCCTTAAGGAAGGGTCCGTGGCGCAGCTTGGATCGGCTTAGGCTTCCAAAAAGCGCGTCGGCCTTCTAAGCCGGAGATCCTGGGTTCAAATCCCAGCGGACCCGCCACTTCTGAAGGCTATGTAATGTTCTTTTTGGAGGAGAAATTTTAAATCTGCGTTGCAATAATAAATGAAAATGCTTTAATGTTTGACTTATAGGTGTATAAGGGATTGTTATGAGCACACATGCGGAGGACTTAAAACTTCGGTTGATGACGATTGAACTTCTTAGAACTGCGAAGTATAAGAGGAACATTACATATCGCGAGTTGGCATCTAAAACTGGTTTGCCAGTCACGGTTTTAAGCAGATATGCCAAGGGACATGTTTTGCCAAACACTTCTAGGGCGAAACAACTCTGGAAGGTTTTGTCGAAAATTGTTGGTTTGGAAGCGGAGCTTCGCAGTAGAATAAAGTTTGATGAGGAAGGGTATTTTGATAATACTGAGATTATCGGCGATTTTAACGTTCTTCAGCAAGCAGCTAACCACGCCTTGGCGAACTTCGCTGGGAAACGCGTAACAAAGGTTTTGTCAGCGGCTGTTGACGGAATTCCGTTGGCAACCATGGTTGCTAACGCCCTTGGAGTAAACCTTGTAATTGCCAAAAAAAGTAAAGAGGTGGGTGTTAAGGCTTTCTTAGAGGAGACTTATGTTTTGGGAAGGGATTCAGGAGTGACTGTGACGCTTTATGTGCCGAAAGATGCCATCAAAAGAAGGGACAGCGTGCTAATAGTTGACGACATGATTAAAACTGGGGAGACACAAGCCGCTATGGTTAATTTGGTTAGAAAAGCGAAGGCTGAAATCTCCGGGATATTCTCACTCATAGCTGTTGGAGACGAGTGGAAGAAGAAGTTGAAAATTGCTGGAGAATGCCCAATCGAGGTTATCACCTACATTAAGGCGCCCCACGAATCAGGCACTCAGCCTTAATAGGACAAACAGCGCATTTTCTTTTTCTGCAGAAGTCTTTTCCAAGTCTAAGAAGAGCTGTTTCAAAATTCGCAAAAGACTTTCCTTCAATTTTGTTTTTTAACCAGAAGCGTTTTAATTGCGCCAAAGCATCTTCGCCCGTTTCCTTTACTATTCCAAGGTTTTTAGCGGCGAGAACCACAATTTTTGTTGGAGTCGGGTCTGCCTTATCCCAAGCGCCACGCATTTCTCTTAGAAAAATGCTTATTGTTACGTTGCCTATGCCTTTTCCCAAATCCTCGAGTCTCCTTTCTAAATCGCGCGAGTCTAACGCTTCTTTATGGATGCGGCAAAGGCTTCCATCATACCTTTTAATTAGATTTTGCATGACTTCTAAGAGTTTGTCAGCAGTTTTAAAGTCATAACGCGTGTAGCTGCCTTCATCTAAAATCCTGACAAGCCCGTCCCACCCGGTTTCGATTATCCGCTTTGGGCTTAAGACGTTATACTTTTTGAAGCAGTTGTAGGTTTTAATGACTGAAGTTTCTGTTATTGGTGCTCCGAAAAGCACGGATGCCAAAAACCACTTGAAAATTTCCTCATCTTTTCCTTCTGAGAGGTCTATTCCTAAAACTTCTGGATATCGGCGTCCAAATTTTTCAATGAGGTTTATTAGAGTTTCACGTTTCATGTTTTTCACTTGCTTAACAAAATTTTATACTGCTCGATGCATAAACGGTTTACTGGTTAGGCGTAATGCAAACGCGGACAATAGAGTGGCGAAACGGAAAAGTTGTAACAATAGACCAGACACGGCTTCCACACGAAACCGTATTCTTGGAGCTGAAAACTTGCGAAGAAGTGGCTGAAGCCATAAAAACCATGAAAATAAGAGGTGCCCCTTTGCTGGGAGCCGCCGCAGCCTTTGCATTGGCTTTGGCCGCTTACAATTCAAAAGCAAAAACAACGGAGAAATTAGTTAAGGAGATGGAAAAAGCGGCGGAAACTCTTAAGGGGACGCGTCCAACGGCTTTTAACCTCTTTTGGGCTATAGACAGAATTCTTGAAAAGGCAAAAACTTTTAATGGAAACGCTGAGAATTTGGCGGCTTTTGTTGTCAAGGAGGCGCAAAAAATAGCTGATGAAGATGTTGAGGCGAATCGCTCTATTGGTAAGCATGGCGCCAGTCTCATAGCACACGGTGACATTATCTTAACACATTGTAATGCTGGAGCCTTGGCAACTGTGGGTTACGGCACAGCCTTAGGCGTGATAAGAGCCGCTTGGGAAAATGGAAAACGCATAAGGGTTATAGCCACCGAAACCCGTCCAAAACTGCAGGGAGCCAGACTCACAACATACGAGCTTAAGAGGGATGGCATTCCAGTAACCTTGATTACTGACAGCATGGTTGGCTACGTGATGCACAAACAACTGGTTAACAAAGTAGTGGTTGGCGCTGACAGAATAGTTAAGGACGCCGTCATCAACAAAATTGGAACATTCACCATTGCAGTTTTAGCTAAAGAACATAACATACCGTTTTACGTCGCAGCCCCAAAATCCACCTTTGACTTAACGCGCACATCCGCAGATGTTGTCATTGAGGAAAGAAGCCCCGAGGAAGTTACATATGTGGGTTCAGAGCGGATTGCCGTTGAAGGCATAGACGTTCTTAATCCCGCCTTTGACATAACTCCTCTGGAATATGTGACGGCTATCATCTGTGAAAGTGGAATCTTATATAAGGAGGACTTTGGCAAGTTTAGAACCAATTGAATATAAGGAAGTTTATGCGGATGGAGGCGTTGCATGAATAAGGATAAAAACAAAGAACAAGCTAGACCGGAAGTGAAAATTAAAGGATTGGTTACGGATAAAGGTGTTAAGATTTCTGAAAAAGGGGACACGGAGGAACTTTCTTCTAGAGGTTATGGCGTAAAAGAAAACAATGAACTATCACTCATGTTTTATGAGGCTCTTTATCTCATGGACAAGGGAATATTAGAAGTTGAAGATGAGAGAGGAGAGAAGGTGGATTTCCGAAAACTTCTGCAACGCTATGAAAGCATGGATGAAAATGCTTGGGCTAAATACTTAACTTATCGCGACCTAAGAAATCGCGGATACGTTGTCAGGGAAGGCTTTGGCTTAGGCGTGGACTTCAGAGTTTATGACAGAGGCGAATACTGCAAGGACGCAGCCAAATACCTAATTCTGAGTGTTCAAGAAGGAAAGCCGATTTCATTAGAAGACTTGACAAACACTCTCAAGAATTGTCAAAGCCTGAAAAAAGAGCTCATTTTAGCCGTTATGAACCGAAGAGGGGAAACTGTTTACTATTCAGTTTCGCAGTTAACGTTAAAGTAATGTGGGGAAAAATGAAAGCCTTTAAGCCAGTTCGGGGAATGCGAGATTTCCTAGCAGAAGAAACAAGTCTAATGAGGTTCATCGAGGGAAAAACGAGAAAAATAGCTAAAATTTACGGCTATAAAGAGGTTATAACGCCTGTCGTTGAATCATATGAGCTTTTGGCGGCGAAAATAGGCGAGGAAGTGCGGTCGCGAATGTTTGTGTTCAAAGACCTAGGCGGAAGAGACATTGCATTGCGCCCCGAGTTTACAGCGTCCGTTGCAAGGCTCGTGGCAACAACGCTGAGAACAGAACCCAGACCGCTTAGAATTTTTTCGTTTGGGAGCGTCTACCGCTACGATGAACCACAGAAAGGTCGATACAGGGAGTTTTGGCAATCAAACTATGAGCTAATGGGCTCCAACCGACCGGAGGCTGACGTTGAAATTTTAATGTTAACCAACAGCTTAATGGAGTCTGTTGGACTGAAAGATTATGTCTTCAAAATAGGACACATCGGAGTTTTAAGGGGAATATTCAACCAAGAGGGCATAGAAGAGAAGACGCAAAACACAGTCATGCAATTAATGGACAAGAAACAATATGAAGAAGCGTTAAAGGCTGTTGAAGAAACTGGCGCATCAAAGAACTGTTTCAACATCATCCAAGAACTGATGAAACTAAAAGGCAGAGACGTTTTCGCCATAATAGAAAAATTGAGAAAACTCGTAGGCAAGTATGAAAAAGCTGTTGAAGCCGTAGAAAACTTCCACGAGATTCTGAGGCTAATCCGAGAAAGCGAGTGCAAAATGGACATTATTGTTGACGCTGGATTTGCAAGGGGACTTGAATACTACACAGGAATAATTTTTGAAGTGTATGTTCCAGAGTTTGACATAGCCCTAGGCGGAGGCGGAAGATACGACCAACTCATTGAACTTTTTGGAGGAGAACCAACACCTGCTGTAGGTGTCGCCCACGGAATAGATAGGATAATGTTGGCTATGCAAATGCAGAAGGTTACTATCAACAGAGAAGAAGGAGTGGTTGTAGTGATACCTGTAGAAGAACGGTTGAGAGGCGAAGCCTTGAAGATTTCGCAGATGCTGAGGGCTGCTGACATTCCGGTGGAGGTTGATGTTATGGGACGAAAAGTGACAAAAGCTTTGGAAGACGCGGACAGAAGAAAAATGGAGTATGCAATAATAGTTGGTGAAAAAGAGCTAAAGGAAGATGCTGTTGTCCTTCGCAACCTAAGAAGAAGAGAGCAAAAAACCGTGAAAATCGAAAAATTAGTGAGTGAATTAAGAAATCAGGGTGGCTAGCTTTCTTGCTTTTCCCTCCTCAAAAAGTCTCCTATGTCAAAAAAGTTTTTAACATAAACTCCGACTCCTTCTTCATCAAGGTTTCGTGTAATTTCGCCAAATCCTAGACACTCGCCGTAAACGTTCAAGACTAATGTGCAGTCACCTTTCCTCTTTGAACCGCTAACTTTTATTATTCCCTGTTTGAAAATGTCCCTTCCACATATGAAAAGCCACTCAGTTTTTCTATCAACTGTTACTTTGTTTTCGGCTTTTTCCACAATCATCTTCAACAAGTTGACGCTGGGAAAAAACTTTCTGTTCTTTATTTTCCCAAGATAAATCCCAGCGTAAAAGAAACCTGTACCAACAAAATTTTTCAGCTTACTATCCAAAAGGAAATATCTACTTTCCTTTTTAATCACCAAATTTTCGTCAAGGCTTAACTCTGCATTAAATCGACTTACGAAATCCGTTATCGGCCTTATTATCCTAATCACGCTCCTTTTTAAGTTTGCATACAAAAAATCCTTGAGTTAGACCAGGCCATATCCTTCTGCAGTTTTCCACTGAACTGTCAAGCTGTTTTCCGAAAATTCTTATAGGGG
>JBNAVK010000006.1:42932-45582 GCA_049700435.1 Candidatus Bathyarchaeales archaeon | reverse complement strand
CTTCTTTTGCTAGGAAGTGTTGGGCCATGTCGTCTATGCCTTTTTGGCAGAAGACCACGTTTGCGCCTGAAGCCTTTATTTTGTCAACCATTTCTTTGAGCATTTTGGTTTCTTGGTCTAGGAAGGCTTTCATTTGTGTTGGGTCTCTTATGCGTATTTCGGCGCTGAACTCTGTCTTTTCTATTTCTAATGGGCAGTCAAGCAATGCTATCTTCGCCTTTTCCACTTTTTTAGGCATGCCGGCGTGGACAACTTCCTTGTCTATTATTACGCCTTTGACCAGTTGGGTTTCAAAGAGGCTTTTTCCTGTTTTCTTTATTATTTGGATGTTGTCTATGTCTGCTATGCGTTTATCGCCGCGTTGTTCGACTATTTGTTTTACGGCATCTATGGCTATTTCCGCCAAGTGCTCTTTTGCTGGTCCGACGGCTTTGCTTGCCATTGATGTTAATGCCACTTTTCTCAGTGTCTCGCGGTCTTCTATGTCTACTGGTATTGCGATTTTGTTTGTTATTTCCATTGCTTTTTGGGCTGCTTTTCTGTAGCCGCTTACGATTATTGTTGGGTGGATGTTTTGGTCTAGGAGTTCTTCAGCCCTTTTTAGGAGTTCGCTTGCAAGGACGACTGCTGTTGTTGTTCCGTCGCCCACCATGTCGTCTTGGGTTTTTGCGATTTCCACCATCATTTTTGCTGCTGGATGCTCAACTTCTATTTCGTCTAGGATTGCTGCTCCGTCATTTGTTATTGTTATGTCGCCTAGGCTGTCGATGAGCATTTTGTCCATTCCACGGGGTCCAAGAGTTGTCTTTAATACTTCGCCTATTATGCGGGCTGCCATTATGTTGTTTCTTTGGGCTTCTCTTCCGCGGCTTCTTGTTGTTCCTTCTTTTAGTATGAGGACTGGTTGTCCCGAGGCTGTTGTTGTTAAGTAAGCCATATCAAATCCTCCTTTTAGGTTAGAATGTTACTTTCTATTCCGAATAGCAAAATGCACTAAAATATAAACCTTACCTTATGATTAAACGCTGTGGTTCGTATATTGTTAAGCTAGGTGTTCAATTACGATTTTGGTTCCTATGCCTATCAGAATTAAGCCGCCAGCAATCGCAACTTTGTTTGAGAACTTGTTGCCTAGTTTGTTGCCGAAAAGGGCGCCGAGAAACGCTAGTGCGAATGTGACTGTTCCGATGACTGTTATTGCCGTGAGGATTGAGATTTTTAGGAATGCGAAGCTTAAGCCGGCTGCCAAAGCGTCGATGCTTGTGGCGATGGATAATAGTAGCAAAGTGTAGAGGTTTAGCGGTTTCTTTTGTGGTTTTTCTTGTTTGAGTGCTTCGTAAATCATTTTGAGACCGATTATGCTTAAAATTGTGAAGGCAGCCCAGTGGTCAACTCCAGAAATAAGGGCTAATAGTTCGATTCCCGCAGACCAGCCTATTAGTGGCATTATGGCTTGGAATGCTCCGAAGGATGTTGCCATTTTTAAGGCGACGCTTTTTGTTTGCATCCCGCTTGCTATTGATACGCTGAAGGCATCTAATGCTAGGCTTATGGCAACGGCGAAAAGCGTTATCACATCCATTTCGTGCATCGCCTCGTTCTTGCTGTAGGCTTATTTGCGAGTAACAGTTTAAATTTTGGCTTGCAAAAGTTATTTTTGGTGCGTGAACCATGCGGGTTTCGGTGCGTTTCTTCACAACTTTGAGGGAAATTGTTGGCAAACGGGAAGAAACCCTAGAGTTTCCGGATGGCGAAAATGTCACAGTGGATGCTGTTCTTAGGCGGTTGTCTGAAATTTACGGTAAGGGCTTCGTGGATTATGTTTATGATGGTAAGACTGGCGACATTAAGGGTTTTCTTCAACTTCTAGTAAACGGTAGAAGCGCCTCAACGCTTGATGGGTTAAAGACGAAGCTTGTTGATGGTGATGTTTTGGCGATTATACCGCCAGTTGGCGGAGGCTAACATTTATTGGAGTTCTTCGGTTGCAATAGGCTAGACCTCCTCTAGGTTTTTAGGCTTGTATCACCCTAGTTTATTTTGAGTTTGTTATGGGAAAATGCAAGGTCTGCGGAGAAAAATCGTCCACAATATCGGAGAGTCTCGGCGTCTGCCTAAAATGCATAAGAGCCAAACCAGAAAAGGCGCTATCAATAACTGCTGAGGTTCATGCGCGAAGCCGAGCCGTATATGGTTTGCCTCCCAAACCGCCCAAAGACGAGGGCGGACTGCCATGTGGTGTTTGCGCCAACAACTGTGTCATTGGCGTTGACAACAGCGGTTTCTGCGGACTCGTTTGGAACGTTGGTGGTAGGCTTGTGCGTTTTGGCGGAACCGCCGAGAAGGGTGTTTTGGAATGGTATTATGATGGTTTGCCAACAAACTGCGTTAGCTGGTGGTTTTGTCCGGGCTGTACGGGCGCTGGTTATCCGCAATACGCGTATAAGCCTTCTGCAGAGTATGGCTATTCTAATTTGGCTGTTTTTTACGGCGCTTGCAGTTACGACTGCCTTTTCTGCCAGAACTGGCATTACCGCAACCTTTCTGTTAGGCATAAGCCAGTTTTAAGCGCCGAAGAATTAGCCTCAAAAGTCAACGAGCGTGTTTCTTGCATATGCTATTTTGGAGGCGACCCGTCCCCGCAGATGCC
>JBNAVK010000006.1:0-42832 GCA_049700435.1 Candidatus Bathyarchaeales archaeon | reverse complement strand
ATTCCCTACACGCTTTTGGCGTTTTATCCATGCTATGTTATGAATGATTTGCCAACAACAAGCAGAAAACAAGCACTGGAATGCCAAAAAGCAGCGGAAAAACACCTAGAAAACACACGCATAGGAAACATACACCTACTATCTTAACATTTTGCAAAACTTACTCAAATTTTAACCCTCTTAGAAAACCATAAAATTTCCACGGTTAAGCTTTTGATATCATCTACACTTTCATACAACGTTAATGAAGTGAGTTAATTTGAAACTCAGGCCATACTCATACACAAAGTGATTAAAATTTTGAGTAAACTTGGTTTTAAAATTGTTAGACAGAAAGGTAGCCACATTGTGTTAAAAGGTTTTTATAAGGACAAAAAGCGAACAGTTGTCGTTCCAAAACACAAGGAAATAGCAATCGGCACTTTAAGGGGCATTTTATTTCAAGCTGGTCTTTCAGTAGAAGAATTCATTAAATTAGCCGAGAAAAGCTAAACTTTTATTTCAATAACCATTGTTGCGACTGGTTCGCCCTTTATAGCCCTCTCCTTCTCCCATTCTTCTGCGTTTTCAAACCATAATTCAAAGGCTTCTTGAAAATTCTTTAAGGCTTCGTCGATGCTTTTGCCTTGGCTAGCAACCCCAGTGACAGGGTCAACGGCAACATACCATTCGCCCTCTTTGTGTATGGCAACACTAACCTTCATCAATCGCACCCTTAAAACAATAAACGATATAGAATCTTATTAACATTTCACACCATCAGAATGAATCCCCTAAACGCTATTGGCGGTTTACTCATGTCATGTTTATTCGTGATTTGTCGGCGACGAATAGAAAACGGGCATAGGGATGCCAAAAACTATCGGAAACACCTAAGAACTAGTGATCGAGAAACAAAAATATCGATAAGCATAAACGTTGATGCTAGTTAAAACTGGATACTCTCTAAAGGTGGTTAGATTTGGTTCAAAAAGATATATTTCGTCCTATAATCGATGTTCACGCTCACCTACCGACTGTTGAGTACCTAAAAACGGGCGTTTTCGGATCAACCAGCAATGTTTCTCCAAAATCCATCGAAGAAATGTTAAGCGAATATGACGAGGCAAAAGTTGATAAAATAGTCATTTTAGGTATGGACGCCGAAACAACAAGCGGATATAAAGTCACAAATGATTACATGGCTAAAGTCACCGATAAACATCCAGAGAGATTTATTGGTTTTGCAAGCGTTGACCCGCATAAAGGGCGCATGGCAATCAAAGAACTGGAAAGGGCTGTGAAGGATTTAAAATTGAAAGGGTTAAAGCTCCACCCAGTTTTCCAAAGATTCTTCCCAAATGATGAAAGCGTCTACCCTTTATATGAGAAGTGCGTTGAACTCGGCATCCCCATACTATTCCACGGCGGCTTCGAGCTGATTGGCGCAGGACAAAACGGCGGAGAAGGCATCAGATTAAAGTATGCAAAACCCATATTTTTCGACGATGTCGCCGCCGACTTTCCAGAACTTAAAATTTGCATAGCGCATCCAAGCTGGCCATGGATAGATGAGCAGATAGCGGTTGTAATGCATAAAGGCAATGTGTACATGGATTTAAGCGGCGTGCGCCCCAAGTATTTTAAAGGCATGCAGTCTCTAGTGACGTATTTGAAAGTTGACCTTTTCAACAGCAAAGTAATGTTCGGCACCGATTACCCCTTCATAAATCCAAGCACATGGCTTAGAGAGTTCAGAGAGCTTAAACTGGAACCGGAAATAGAAAAGAAGATATTGGGCGAAAATGCCAGAAAATTCCTCGGGTTATAATTCGCGTTAACAATTGCTGTAAGGTTTCCATCCGCTATTCTGAACGTGAGATATTCCATCTTCGTGTCATATTACGAAACAGAAGCACTCCTTATCAGACAACAACAGAGAGTGAAGATGAATGAGGATAAGGAGAACGCAGTTCAATGTTCCATGGGCTTCCGCGAAAAATGCAAAAAGTCAAAAGTTCCTACTTCAAGGAAAGGGTTCAACAGCGACAGCACCTAAACGAGGAAATCACCAGACTAGACAAGCTTTTCCAAGAAAGCGTAATAGACGAAGACACTTACATACGACTTAGGAAACTGTTAGATATAGCCTACCAAAAGAAACGCCAAGAAACAAGACGCAAATACGGTTTCCAATAAAAATGTGCTTTACGCCGCCCAGAACGAAGTTTTCTTCCTCATCAAAGCCACATACTCATTCAGCGCTTCCTGCTCTTCTGCTGTCAGCTTATCCATAAACTTTGTCAACAATGCTTTCGCGTCTGCCTCTGGCACCTTCACGTATAATACGTCTTTTTCGAAAAGATGCCTCCCAACCATAGGCTTGTCCATTGAAATCGCCACCTGCATCCCCTGTTTCGCCTCTGACAATGCTGCACCCTTCTCTTGAATTTGCTGTATCTCACCCAAATCCTTTCCATCTTCACCCCTTACCAGAGTGTATCGTGGTTTTATTCTTCCAGCCAAAACCTCAACGCCGAAAATTGCTGGCTTAGCCCTTCTGAAAATGTAGCCTTCCAAAACGCGGATTTTCCCAGGTTTCACCAATTTTTCAAATTCCTCTTCTATTTTCGCTTCATGTTGGGTTTTAAGCCAAGAAAGATAATTATCTATTAAATGGTAGATGATTTTTTCCATAAAAATTTGGACACTTTTGTTTTTGGCTTCTTCTTCGGCGTCTGGCAAAACTTTAACGTTAAAGGCTAAAATAACCCCGTAAAGCGGTTCATGCTCCTTAACAATGGAAGCCTCTATAACGTCCCTCTTTGAAACGTCGCCGACATCCGCAAGCCGAACTGGCACATTATTTCGTTTCAGAATTTCTGCAATAGCCTCTAAAGACCCCAAAGTGTCAGCCTTCAAAATGACGCCTTCAACATCCGTGGCAATCCTAATCCTTTCAACCTCTTCAGAAACAAGCCTAACATACTTTTCCACATCTTCGCCCGGCGGAACAGCATATAAAGGCGCGCCAGCCAAAGCCCCCTCCAGTTCGGGCGCAACAATCTTTACTCCAGCGGCTGCGGAAACAGAGTCAACAGAAGAGAACTTGTCGCGGGGGTCTCTAATCTCGTCTAGGGGTTTGGGAACCAAAATGGCTCTAATCCTCGTTGCAATGGGCTTCTCTTTTCCGCCGACAACTATTAAATCATCCCCGTGCAAGACTCCATCATAAATTATGGTGTTAACAGTCAAACCCAACCCGGGTTCTTCTTTCACCTCCAAAACTGTGCCTTTCGCGGCTCCCTCCGTGGTCTGCAGCTGCTTCTTCAAATACTGTTGAGTTAACCCAACAAGAACCATGAGAAGCTCTGTTATGCCCTCGCCTGTCTTTGCGCTGGTAGGCACGATGGCTATTGTTTTTGTGAAATCCCTTATCCTGTCAAAGCGGTCAGCCCTAAAACCCAAACGGGAAAAAACGCCAATAATATCGTAAAGCCTAGCATCCAAATCCTCACGCACATACCGGTCTTGAAGCTGATAAGCCTTCAAAAAAGGCGTGTCCGGATAAGACTTCCATCCCGGTAAACGGTCAATCTTGTTTGCAGCAACAAGAAAAGGCGTTTTACGCGCCTTCAAAATTTCAATACACTCGTAGGTTTGCGCCTCAAAACCCCGCAGCACATCGATAACGAGGATGGCTATGTCTGCGACGCTTCCGCCCCTTCGCCTCAAATTCGTGAAAGCCTCATGTCCAGGTGTGTCAATAACGAGCAAGCCTGGAATTTCAATCTCTGCCTTAACCATGAAAAGCATGGGGCCAACAAGCTGCTTAAGCGTTTCAGCTGGAAAGAAGCTTGCCCCAATGTGCTGTGTGATGCCGCCAACCTCTCGGGCTTGGACGCTGGTTTTGCGGATTTTGTCCAAAAGCAAAGTCTTTCCAGTGTCAACATGTCCGAGGACGCATACAATAGGTTGGCGAATAGGCATTTGTCTTCCTTCCTGCATTGAGCCTAACAAGTAGACTTCTTAAAACTTAATAAACTATGCCCTAATAAGCGCTCGGCAAAGGAAGATGTTATTCTGTTTTTGCAATCATTAAAACGATTCCCAGGGCCAAAAGTAGAATGCTTAAGAAACCAAATAATCCTGTGAAAGTTCCTAGGTTGCTGCTGCTTGTAAGCGTGTAGTAAGTGGTTAAACCTCCAATAACGATGAGTAGAAAACCGAAGAACTTTTCTGCTAATGTTAAACCAAAACCGCCCTCTTCACTCATGTTTGCTTTCCTCGCTTAACACGCCCGTTACATAGAGATGCACAGTTATTTTAAATTTCCCTTCGGCAACTACTTTGTTTCTTCGAGTTTCGCCGGCAAATACTCGTCAACAATGTATGTTAAGCCGTATCGGCTGAAAGCCTCCTGCTCCGCCTTCCTCCCAATCCTCATAAAAGTTTTAATTTCCCTCTGCCACAACGGGTCCTTATATCGTGGGTCGCGCTGAAGCTCCAGAAGCCTCTTCTTGTCAACTTCATCCAGCGGGTCTGTTGGCAACTTATACCTCACAATGTCTGTTGCCCATACGCCGCTCCATTTCGCGTCCGGCGTGTTTAACTCCCTTAGGTGCGCGGCGTTTGCAGAACCGGATATTATGACCATGGCTATGTGCATTCCCCAAGGGTCGCCGTCGGTGAAGATGAAAACTGGCAGGTTCAGTTCCCTATTCAATCTTCTAATGAAATGTCTTGTTGCGCGTGGCGCTTGCCCAGCCGTCAAAACAAGTATTGCATTAAACTTCTTGTGCACATTCTCCTCGATAAAACGCGTGAATAAGCCGCCTTTCTCTATGGCTATGACTTTGTCTGCTGTGGTTTCCACAAACTCTGCCGAGGTCAAGGCTGGACCAATGAGAACACCGTCGGGATGCGACGTCAAATTAAGCCTCCTTCCCTCGTAGCCTGGCACTGTGTATTCTATTGTTAGGTCTCCGAAGACTGCTGAGCGTTCTTCTGGGAAGATGTTGAAGTCTTCCCTTGACAGTCCTAGGACTGTTTCTAGGTCTGTTACTATGTTGTTTGATTCTTGCTGGTCTTTGAAAGTCATTTCATACGCTTGTGCGGAGTAGTAGACATCCCTTAAGGTTGATGTTTTACGCTGCGAGGTAAGCTCATGAGAAAAGGCTGCAGCCCAAACGAGCTGCGTGAAGGGTTTTAGGTGGCGGATGTTGCGAGCGCTTCTCCTAACTGCTCTGTTTCCGAGGATGAACTGCCTAAGCTGCGGGTCATAGTAGATGTTTTCTGTGGAGCGGCTCGGCATGGTTATGGATGGGAAATATCCGCTGTCAAGCTGTTCATAAATTTTAACTCCGAGGTTTCTCAAACTTGTTAAAACTTCATTCCGCTTTTCCACTATACTGGTCTTATACTTCTTCTGCTCCAAACCTTCTCAAACTCCTTAAAAGCTTTTCAACATCTGGGGGCTTCTCCCTACCAGCCAACTGCGTTGAAAACTGCGCTATTTTCGGAAGGTACTTGCTGAAAACTCCAAGTTTTTTCCGTTCTCTGTCCACATGCTCCTTTCGCGTCAGGAAATGCTGGATTTGGCGTGCGACCTCTCGCAGCCCGTTGGCAATCTCCCTTCTCACTTCTGGTCTGTCTGCGATAAACTCTTTTCCAACTGTTTTGTAGGGAACTTTTGTGCTGCAGATGTGGACAACGATGGCTATAGGCATGTCCGGCATGACCTTGTAGCGCCTCCAGTTCATAGAGTTTATCACTTTGACTGAAACGTCGCTGGCTTCATCGTACAAAAGCGGGATTCTGTTGGCGAAACGATAAATCACGAACCCTTCCTTTTTCGGAATTTCCCCGCCGTACGCTATTCCAACCTCAACTATGAACGGATGTCCAGCATAAGTTGCTGGTTTACGCTGATGCACAGCCACAAACTCCGGTTTCAACTCCTTAATTATGCCAGCTTTCAAAAGCTCCTCGCCCAAGGGCGAAAGGCAACTTGCGTCTGGAGGCAAGAACTCCCTAAAGCGTTTAAGCATGTGCATTAGCCTAACAATTTCCTCGTGGGAAAGCTTCTTCGGGTTTTTCGATGGGCTTATGCTGGCGAACTCTAAAAACTTTTGAGCTGTTATTTCGCCAACTCTGTGAAAGTGGTTTTTTAAGAACTCAAGCATGTTGTTGTATGGCGTTACCTGTATGAGCCTTTGAAGAAGCTCCACATCCACCCCATAAGGATGCGGCAAAGTCTCTTTTGGGGGTTCAGGCATTTCCGTTGTTACTCTGGTAAATTTGTAGAGTCTGCCTTTTGGGTCGACGAAGGTTAAGTTAGCGTAAGGGTTAACCATGGCTGTCTGCTTAAAATAATCCAGGATTTTCGGCATAGCCCGAAGATAGTCGCCTTCTAGGCTGAACTCAACTATTGTTCCTCGCCACTGCTCCTTGTTAAGGAAAATTTTCCTATCCATGATTATTGGGCGGTTCCTCTGTATGTCAATCATCAGCTTATACATGTAAATTTTTGTCATGCCCGTGCTTGAGATTATGCAAGCGGGCTGATGCGTCGTAATCTGTCCATACAAAATCGCCATTTTCCCGCCTAAACCAAAAGTTCCCCTCTGCTGCTTAAGCTTGTATTTTGAGCCGAAAAGCACTTGTCCAAAGGCTGATGGTATGTGCCTAGGCGGGACACCTATCCCGTTGTCCTCAACCCGCAACTTGTAGATTTGAGTTTCTTTGCTTGCTTCTCCCTCAAAGGAAAGCCTAACATAAATGTTAGGAGGCACTCTTAGGCTTTCAGCGGCGTCTAAAGAGTTTTCAACAAGCTCCCTTATTGCTGCGAAAATTGCTCTAGATGGATTGGTAAAGCCGGCTATGTCGCGATTTCTGTAGAAGAAGTCGGAAGCGCTGATTTCTTCGAATGTCTGAGCCACTTGGGTTTCCACCAGCCCCTTCTAGGACACGATACTTTTACGGATATTGTTTTGCATCTTCTTTAATTTAACTGCAATGGACAGCGAAATTTACCTCATTTTCTGAAAGGGAACGGCAACATTTCCTCCAAAGTCTTTACCTTAACAGTTTCAAAAAGAACTTTGCCGTTTCTGGCTTTTGCCATGACAATTTCAATTTTAGAGTTTTCTGCAAAATCATGAATGTATTGTAGGCATGCCCCGCATGGCTTGGGTTCATTTTTACCCTTTGCGTCTATGACAACTGCCACCTTCTTGATTTTTCGGTTGCCATGTAAAACGGCGTGGTTTATTGCACACCTTTCAGCGCATATGCCCAGCCCAGAAACCCAACTTTCCACATTGCAACCCTCATAGATTTTCCCATTTTCTGCAAGCACGGCGGCGCCGACGGCGAAGCCCCAAAGCACACAGGCGTTGCGCATAGCCCCTAAAGCCGCTTCTAAAAGCCTCTTTCCATCCTCCCCAACTTTGTCCATGACTATTTCCTCATTAAACGAACATAATAGTATTCTCCGATTTCCTTTTGAAACTTGTCACGTCTGGAATCTTCCTTGTTAACCCTTGGTCTCTTGGTCAAGGGGTCTCTGCGGAAGGTTATTCCAACCTCCTTCAAAAACATGTTCATTCCATCCCTTAGGCTTGTCGGCTGATGAGCTATGCCCTTCACCCCTGGCTCGCCTGTGAAAACCATGAGGCGGTCTGCTATGAAGTCCTGTGCCACAACATCATGTTCGACGACGAAGGCTGTTGCGTTTTGGGATTCCACAACTCTTCTGATGGCGCGAGCCATGTTCAACCTTTCTTCAACATCCAAATAGGCGCTCGGCTCGTCGAGGAGGTAAAGCTGCGCCTTGCGGGATAAGCATGCAGCAATCGCCACTTTTTGCAGTTCCCCGCCGCTAAGTTCGCTAACATTTCTCTCCAACAGCGGATTTATTTTCAATGGCTGAAGAATCTCTGTTTTATACCAGCCTGAAGTAAACTCATCCTTAGCTATGCTCACTAAAAGTTCTTGAACAGTGCCTTCGTACATGGCTGAAATGTACTGCGGCTTATAGCTCACCGTCAGTTCAGCGAACTTCCTCTTGTCATCAGTCTCCTCTATCCCAGCTAAAATTTTCACGAAAGTTGTTTTCCCAATACCATTGGGTCCTAGAATCCCGATTATTTCTCCCTTCTTCACCTCTCCTGAGTTGGCGACAAGCTTAAACCCTTCATAGGTTTTCTCTATCAACTCCCATTTCAGCAGAGTTTCGCCGGCTTCAAAGCTTTGGGCTGGCGGTTTTTCATGGAAAATTATTGGTTCTTTTCTGAAGCGCACGTTTTCGTCTGGGATGTAGCCTTGCAAGTAAATGTTTATTCCTGTTCTGACGCTGTGAACGCTTGAGACTATGCCGTAAACGCCGGGTTCTCCGTAAAAAATGCAAACTTGGTCTGAAAGATAATCTATTATGGCAAGGTCATGTTCCGCCACTATCACTATTTTCTGCTCGTTTTTGAGAGACCTTATGATTTTTGCAACTTCAAGCCTCTGCTTCACATCCAAATAGCTTGAAGGCTCGTCGAAAAAGTACACGTCTGCCTCACGGCAAACCACGGCTGCAACTGCAACACGTTGGAGTTCGCCTCCGCTTAAAACTTCTAGGGGACGGCTCCAGAGCTGTTTGAGTTTAAGCTTTTCCGCAACGGTATTCAACACTTTTCTTTCATCTACCTTTTCTAGAAGTTCGCCTACGTTTCCAGACACCGCTTTCGGAATCTTATCCACATGCTGGGGTTTATGAGCAATTTTGAGTTTGCCCCCACTCATTTTCTGGAAATATTCCTGAAGCGTTGAACCCCTATAATTCTGGATTATTTCATTCCAGTCGGGTGGGTTTTCGTAGTTTCCTAAGTTGGGCTTTACTTCTCCAGAAAGTATCTTGAGTGTTGTTGTTTTTCCTATACCGTTTTGTCCAAGCAAACCCAAGACCGTTTGAGGAGAGGGTGTTGGAAGTCTAAAAAGTTTGAAGGTGTTTGGTCCGAAACGGTGACTGCACTCCTTCTCTAACTCGTCTGGAAGGTTAACTATAGAAATTGCTTTGAAGGGGCATTTTTTCACGCAGATTCCGCATCCAGTGCAAAGAGACTCAACAATTACTGGCTTATCGTTTTCAAAACGTATCGCTTCAACGCGGCTTCGCACCATGGGGCAAAAGCGATGGCATACCCTATTGCAACGTTTCGGTCTGCACTTGTCCGCGTCCAACACTGCAACCCTTATCATTGCCCTTCCAACATTTTATGGCTATACCTAATAGCTAATAAACATAAACTTAAAAGTGCATGTAAAAATGCTAAAATTTATCGGTTAAAAAGGAAAACACAAAAAAATTGTATGGCTAGGTCTCCATTCTCACCATTCTTCTTCTTCCCATTCTTCTTCTTCCCAATCTTCTTCCCATTCCTCTTCTTCCTCTGGCATCCTTTTTCACCTCCATTAGGGAGTTTGATGCGTAGTGGAGCGCACTATCAAACTTTAAAAGATTTCCATTCGTCAATTGTCGAGAAAACTATTCAATTTCACGGTTGCCGACGGTTCCTTTACAAAGTTTCTTTCACAATTTCTTGGCTGTCATCGAAGCCACAGGTTCAGGTTTTTCAAGCGTGCAATATGCCCAACAGAGACTCGGCGAGTTGTGCGCCGCTCCGAAGCCTCCGTTTACGTCAACGGCTACCAGCCCCATATGATTGTAAACCATCGGTATCCTCTCGTTAACAAGCCTTATAGCCTGTTCAACGGCATCCTGCGCACTTTTTCCAGATTCCATGTAATTACAAACAGTTTTTGCTAAAACAAGCCTTATGGCTATTTCGCCTATGCCAGTAGCAGAACAAGCCCCTGCCCTATTGTCTGCGTATGTGCCGCATCCGATTAGAGGCGAATCCCCTATTCTTCCGGGAATTTTCAGCGGGAAACCTCCAGTTGAGGTGGCTGCGGCTGTATTTCCTTCTTTGTCTAGGGCAACAGCGCCAACAGTATCTGCAACATCAAAAAGCTTGGGATAGCTTTTGATTAATTCCGCTAGTTTCAGCAGTTCAAATCTTCCTTCAAGCAAAGCCCTCTTCTGTTGTTCATAAAGTTTCATTCTAAGCTCAGTTTTCGGGTTTCGCCTCTCTAAATTAAAGAGTTTGGCAAGCCTCTCAGCGCCTTCGCCCACCACGAACACGTGGTCTGTTTTCTCCATCACAATTCTCGCTAAGCGAACTGGGTTTTTAATATCCCTTAAAAGCCCAGCAGCCCCAGCCTGCAGTGTTCTTCCATCCATGATAGATGCTTCCATCTCAACCTCTCCGAGGATGTTTAAGCTTGAACCGTAACCTGCATTAAAGATGCCTTCATCCTCTAAAACAGCAACAGCCTCAGTAACGCAGTCTAGGGCTGCCCCGCCATTTTTTAGAATGTCAAAACCTACCCTAGCGGCTTTTTTCACGCCTTCCAAGCATGGATTGTCACGTTCTGGACGTGCAGGACCAGCTCCGCCATGGACGACCAACACGGGCTTTCTGCCTTTTTGAGACATTTTCTCTTACCTTCAAGTTATGAGACTCCTAAGAGCGGAAAACCGAAATTTAAGCCTAGTGTCCAAAATCGCAGGTTCTCAAGCTCACAGTTCAAATTTTTGTGGCAGTCCTAAGCCTCGCGGACCTTGAACGGGGATTAATTTTGACCTCTTCCGCAGAAGGCTTAACAGGCTTTTTCGTTAACACTTTTATCATGCCTTTCCGCGCGTTTTCCCTCAGAAAATTTTTGACTATGCGGTCTTCCAGAGAATGGAAAGAAATTACCACAAGCCTTCCGCCGGGCTTTAAAATTTCTACGGCTTGAGGCAAAGCCCTTTCCAGATTGTTTAGCTCGTCGTTTACAGCTATTCTTAAGGCTTGAAAAGTTTTTGTTGCTGGGTGAATCCGCCTTTTCTGATACCAGTAGGGAACAGCCCTCTCCACAATGCTCACAAGTTGTAGTGTTGATGTTATGGGCTCTTTCTCTCTTGACCGTACAATTTCGTTGGCGATTCTTTTCGCGAACCTCTCTTCGCCATACTCCTTCAACATCCTTTCAAGCTCTCTCTGCGGCCATGTGTTAACGATTTCTTGGGCAGTTATTCCGCCTTGAAAACGCATGTCTAAAGGCTCATCTCTGGAAAAGGAGAAGCCTCTCCCGCTTTTTTCCAAATGCCAGCTTGAAAGCCCTAAATCAAAAAACACTCCGGAAACTTGCCCAAAACCGTGTCTTTCAACAATGTCTTTTAAGTTGGCGAAGTTGTCGCAGACTAAAGTTAAATTCTTGTTTAAGCTTCCAGCCCTAGCCTTTAAACTTTCAATAAGCTCCCTTGTCCAGTCTATTCCCAGAAGCTTCCCATTCGGCAGTATCCTTTCCAAAATAGCGAGAGCGTGACCTCCTTCCCCGATGGTGCAGTCAACGAAGTTCTCATTTGCCTTCGGGTCTAGGAAATGCAAAACTTCCTTCTGCAACACTGGAACGTGAACTGAATTCATAGGCTCGTTTTCCTCATACTCTAAACATTTGCAGAGGCATAAAAATGGATAAATCTTTGCAGAGTATACATTAATATGGGATGATGTGAGGCGACGGCTAAGAGCCAATTGGCGGTGAGAAAGCCACTAACCTGCACTGACCTCGATGTTATTCGTGTGCATCAATTTTTTATATGAAGAACGTTAAAATCTTTGTTTAGGTTATATGGAGGTTTCAATTTGTGGATTGACCCGCTTGTTCTCGACACAGCTCTTTTACTTGCAATCCTCGCGGAACTTTTCCTTTTGTTTTATCATGTCTGGCGAATTCAACGCTACGAAAGAAAGATTGATGAGCACATCGAGAAAGTGGATAAGCACGTCACTAAAATCGATGAGCACATCAAAAGATTAGATGAGTATTTGAGTAAGCTAAACGAGGGAAAATAGATATAGCCTTTAACATTTTAGTTGGAAATCTTAAATTCGTTCTGACAATAACTGCATATGTAAAAGCGAAGGTGCGTGTTATGCTTCGAGATTTTAACCTTTTAGCAACAACTTCGCGTGGAAACGAAGGCGAAGCATGCTCAGAACTGTGGTATTTGCTCGGGCAAATAGGCGATTCTGCACCTACCGTTGACAAAACTGGGGTTTCTGGTTTAATTGCCGCAAAAACAGCCTTCAACCCCTTTGAAGTTATAGTGAAGTTCCGCGAAATTTTGCGCGAACGCCCCTACGAGTTTCGCTACATCCTCAGAGTAATCCCAATAGAGAAAGTTGTCCGCACCGACTTGGGAGAAATTAAACGTGCGGCAAGAGAGCTTAGCCAAAAAATAGGCGAAAACGAAACTTTTAGGGTTACAGTTGAAAAGCGCTTCACAGAAACCTCCACAAGAGAAATAATTGAAGCGGCTGCAACAGAAATCGAGCGGAAAGTTGACCTAAACAACCCCAACAAAATCCTTTTAATCGAGGTCGTCGGCGGATTAACGGGAATGTCCGTAATAAAGCCGGAAGACGTTTTGTCAACAATGAAGGAGAAAATTCTGTAGGGCTAATGCTGAACCGAAAGCAACGCCATCCTCTCAATAACGAGGTCAACCAAAGCTCCTTTCAAGTCGTCTCCTTCAGCAACTGTTTCAATTTCCACATCAGAAATCCCAAAAACCCTTTGAACTTCTTTCATTTTGGCATCCGTCAGCTCGAGAACTCCGTCATCTTGTTTGGCGTTAGCATGCTTTAAAACCGTTGACACCGCAGTTTTCACAGTTTCTGGGTCTTCTCCAACTGCTATGACTGCAATTTTTGACAAGTTGGGTTTTATTCCGATAAGCTCCATAGCCTTTCGGATTTGCCGTTGCGCTGAGGCATAAAGCATTATTTCAATGGCTAAAGTTTTTGAAATGTTCTGTTTATTTTTAAAGGCTGTCAACGCGTTTAAAACCGCAAAATATAGGTGTTGCCACGTAGCCACAAGCTCCGCATCGAAAAACTGTACGTCCACGCTAGCTGGCTTTTCCCTGTTTATTTTCTCAAGGAATTCTTCAACATCTTTAATTTTAACGTTTTTGAATCCTGTTATTGCCATGTATTTTGCGAATTCTTCGATAGGTTTCAGCAATGTCCTTCCTCAAGGGTTTCTTTCAAAAATTTCTCAACAAGTTCCCGCGGTATTCCAGCATCTACAAGTTTTTCAGCATCTTCCTCTATCGATTTTCCCTTCTCTTTACAATTTTTAGCGATTTTCTGAATTGTTTCCTTTATCTCCCATGGAAAAACTATCCATCGGCTCGTCTCACCTTCATAATAATCTGGCTTGACGATGCTCCATGGCTTATAGTAGACTGTTGCTATCTTAACCTCCGACGCTCCCTTTTCAGTAATGTGTTGTTTAATTAGTTTCAGGCTCTTGCCAGTGTCAGCGACCTCATCCACAACAAGCACTTTCTTACCCTTGACATCAACGGAAACCGGCTGCGTCAAAACGGGCTCGCCCTTTGTTTCAGCTACGCCTAAATAAAATTCTACTTTAACATTTGCAAGGTTCGGGTTACCAAGCAAGTCTGACATCACTCTCGCCGGGGGCCACCCGCCTCTTGAAACGCCGACGATTATGTCTGGTTTAAACCCGTTCTTTCTAATTTTTTCAGCCAAGTTTAGGAGCATATTGTAAATTTTGTTCCACGTTGGGGCTTCAAATTCAAGTTTCGATGGCAAGGGCGTCTCTCCTCTTTTCACACTTATTGATTGCTTGGAAACTATTAAAACTTTGAATAAAGCCGACTGGAAACTTTTAATCTTCTTCCAAGATATTATGTAGGCGCCGAGGGCTTAGAAGGGAAAGGACATTGAAGGAGATTATTGAGTGTGTGCCGAACTTCAGCACATCCGACCCAAAAATTGTTGAAGCAGTTTTAAGAGAGATAAAAAATGTTAAGGGCGCATACGTTCTCGACTTTACATATGATAATTACTATAACCGGTTGGTTGTCTCCTTTATTGGCGGGAAAACCGCGGTTTTGAAGGCTGCTTTAAACTCGGCACAGTGCGCCATAAAACTGATAGATATGAACAAGCATAAAGGTCAGCACCCACGCCTAGGCGCCGTCGACGTCGTTCCCTTCATACCGTTAAAAAATGTTACGATGGAAGATTGTGTTGCTTTGGCAAAGAGTTTCGGCAAAACCCTAGCGGAAAACTGTAGGGTTCCAGTCTATCTATACGGTGAAGCCGCTACAAGCCCCGAACGCAAAGATTTAGACTGGATACGTGAAGGCGAATACGAGCGACTGGCTGAAATGATAGTTAAGCCAAACCGCAAACCAGACTATGGCCCAGCTAAACCGCACCCGACAGCTGGCGCAACCATAACAGGAGCTAGGAAAATTATGGTTGGCTTCAATGTGAGTCTTGGAACTGCAGACCTAGCCACGGCCAAAAAAATCGCGAAGGCTTTACATGGAAAAAAGGGTGGTTTCTCAAATGTTAAGGCTATGGCTGCTTTCATCCCGGAAAAGAACATCACTCAAATAGGCATGAGCATAACTGATTTCGAAAGGACTCCGCTCTACCGTGTTTTTGAAGCGTTAAAGGTGGAATGCGCCCGCTACAATGTTCCAATTGTAGGCGCAGAGTTTTGCGGTATGGCTCCTTTAAAGGCGATTATTGATGTTGCTTCCTACTACCTTAAAATAGACAATTTATCAGAAGACCGCGTGTTAGAAATGGCTATCCAAAAAGCCATGGAAGAAGGCGGTGTATTTGAGTAAAACTGGGAAGGCTCGGGTGAGAGAGACCGTTGACCTGCTTATGGTGAATGCTGAAGAACTTGTGACGCTGGCTGGCGGAAGCCAGAAACCACGAACTGGTAAACAGATGCGGGAAATTGGAATAATCCAGAATGGAAGCCTAGCCATAAAAGACGGCAAAATAGTGGCTGTTGGAAAAACTCCAGAAATCACCAAAAACTTCAAGGCTGAAAACATAATAAACGCCAAAGGGAAAACTGTTCTTCCAGGATTTGTTGACCCTCACACGCATCTTGTCTTTGCTGGCTCTAGGGAAGGCGAATTTCAAATGCGAATTGAAGGCGCTTCCTACATGGAAATCCTAAGCAGTGGAGGGGGGATACTGAAAACTGTTAGGGAAACGCGAAGAGCAAGCTTTGAAAAACTCGTCGAAAACAGCATTAAAACTTTGGATGTCATGTTAGAGCATGGAACAACAACTATTGAAGCCAAAAGCGGATATGGTCTAACAAGCAAGGACGAGCTGAAGATTTTGGAGGTTATTAGGCGTGTGGACCAGCTGCACTGTGTGGACATCGTTCCAACTTTTATGGGAGCCCATGCGGTTCCCTATGAATTTAAAACTGACGTTCAAGGCTATGTTAGTCTCATCGTTGAGGATATGCTTCCTAAAGTTGCTGAAAAACGGCTGGCTGAGTTTTGCGATGTTTTTTGTGAAAGAGGAGTTTTCAGCTTGGAACATGCAAAGCGCGTCTTAGTAGCTGGACAGAACCATGGCTTAAAGTCTAAGGTTCACGCCGACGAAATGAGCATGATGGGAGGAGCAGAACTTGCAGCGGATATCGGAGCTGTTTCCGCTGAACATCTCCTCTTCTCATCTCAAGAAGGCATAAAAACCATGGCGGAAAAGGGCGTCATAGCTGTTTTGCTCCCCGCCGCCGCCTTTAGTTTAATGATTGGACGATACGCAGACGCTAGGCTAATGATTGATTTGGGTGTTCCAGTGGCTTTGGGCACGGACTTCAACCCTAGCTGCTGGGTGGAAAACCAACAACTGGTCATAGCTTTCGCCTGCCACTTCATGAGGTTAACCTCAGCCGAAGCAATAACAGCCGCAACATTAAACGCAGCTCACGCCATTGGCCGCGCCAGCGAGGTTGGCAGTTTAGAGGTTGGAAAAAAGGCTGATGTGGTTGTTCTAGACATGCCCAACCACAAGTTTTTAGGTTACCGCTTTGGCGTAAACCTCGTAGACAAAGTTATCAAAAACGGGAGAGTTGTCGTGGACAGAGAAAAAACAAAAGAGCCACTGTTTTTGCGCGAGATTGAATGACACTTTGCGGGTTAAGTAAAAGAATTAAAGAGCGATTGGATTATCTTGATGATGGTGAACTTACTTGGGCAAATTCAAACTTAAAAAGCCAGTTAAATGTTTGACTGGTCACGAACTGCACTGTAAGAACTGGCAGATTGAAGGAATTTTACGCATGCTCTTTAACGTGGTTGACCCTGAAGTGGCAAAAGACCCTGAAAGGCTTATTGTCTATGGCGGGACTGGGAAGGCAGCGCGAGACTGGAAATGTTTCGAGCGCATTGTTGAAACTTTGACTGAGCTTGAGCCTGATGAAACGATGCTTATCCAAAGCGGAAAACCAGTAGCTGTTTTCAAAACGCATGAGTTGGCGCCAAGAGCGCTAATCGTAAACGCCATGCTTGTGCCAAAATGGGCTACTTGGGACTACTTCTACGAGTTAGAGCAAAAGGGCCTAATCATGTTCGGGCAGATGACCGCGGGTTCATGGGCCTACATTGGAACACAAGGAATTTTGCAAGGCACCTACGAAACGCTTGCCGCAGTTGCGAAAGAACACTTCGGCGGGTCGCTGCGCGGCCGACTTGTTTTGACGGCTGGTTTAGGCGAGATGGGCGGTGCCCAACCTCTAGCCGTGACGATGAATGATGGAGTAGCCTTAATTGTAGAAATTGATAAGCGAGCCATTGAACGCAGGCTCAAGCATGGTTACTTGGAAATGTGGACAGAGGATTTAGATGAGGCTGTGAAACTGGCTTTAGAGGCTAAACGCGATGGTGTTCCACGAAGCATAGGTTTGCTGGGCAACGCTGCGGAAGTGCATCCAGAACTATTAAAGCGGAGCATAATTCCAGACGTTTTAACAGACCAAACCTCCGCGCACGACCCGTTAAACGGGTATTATCCCGCAGGCATGTCAAAGGAAGAAGCTGACGAACTTAGGAAAAATGACCCGCAAGAATACATGCGCCGCGCAAGCAAAAGTATGCGCCTACAAGTTGAAACCATGGTCAAAATGATGCAGAAAGGCGCCGTAACATTCGAGTATGGGAATAACTTGCGCCAACAAGCCTACAACGCCGGATTCAAGGAAGCCTTTGCTTATCCGGGCTTCGTCCAACGCTACATTAGGCCAATGTTTTGTGAGGGTCGAGGCCCCTTCCGTTGGACATCCCTTGTTGGAAGCCCAGAGGACATATACAAACTTGACGATGTCATATTGAAGGAGTTCTCCTACAACAAGGAACTGTGCCGCTGGATACAAAAAGCCAGAGAACAAGTTAAATTCCAAGGCTTGCCAGCGAGGGTCTGCTGGCTTGGATTCGGTGAAAGAGCCCGCTTCGGAAAAATGATGAACGACATGGTGGCAGACGGTCGCCTATCCGGACCCATATGGATTGGACGCGACCACCTCGACGGCGGGAGCGTAGCCTCGCCAAACCGCGAAACCGAAGGCATGATGGATGGAAGCGACGCCATAGCAGACTGGCCGATTCTCAACGCGTTATTAAACGCTGTTGCAGGCGCCACATGGGTAAGCGTGCACCACGGCGGAGGAGTGGGAATAGGCTACAGCATTCACGCAGGCATGTGCTTAGTTGCTGATGGAACAAAAGAAGCGGAAAAACGCGTGGTGACGGTTCTGACAACAGACCCGGGGACAGCCATAGTGAGACATGCAGACGCTGGATATGAGAAAGCCAAGAAAATAGCGAAAGAAAAAGAAATCAAAATGCCCATGTTGAAATAATTTAAAACAACACATGAAGCCTCAAGTGAGCGAAGTTGAAAGTTCCATAAACTGATTATCTCCGTAATTTCTTGGATATAAAATCTTGAAATGGAAATTGTCGCTAAGAAAAGCTTATATGAAAAGGGGCTTCAAAGAGCGTTTTCATTAGACTAGAAAGTGTGAATGATATGAGCGAGAAATCGGCAAATCCAGCCCCGCTTGGCTTGTTAGGTTTTGGGATGACAACTGTCCTTTTGAATTTTGTTCATAACGCTCGGTTAGGCGGAATTGACGGTATGATTCTTGGAATGGGCATATTCTATGGTGGTTTAGCACAAATTATCGCGGGCATACTGGAGTATAAGAAGGGCAACACCTTTGGAACGACAGCATTCACATCATACGGATTATTCTGGCTGTCCTTTGTGGCTTTAAACTGGCTTGGAACGCGTAACGTTGCGATGTTTGGCGTTTGGCCTTTCTATGGAGGCTATACTCCATGGACTGTCAGTAATGAGGCATTTGCAGCCTACTTCTTCATGTGGGGGCTCTTCACGTTCGTCATGTTCTTTGGCACTTTGAAAACCAATCGTGCACTGCAATTCGTTTTCATGAGCCTTGCAATACTGTTCTTCTTGCTTGCAGCCAAATCAGCAATACTTGCTTACTACCCGTCAACTCCAACCGAAACCATAAACTTGTTCACACAAATTATCGGGGTTGAAGGCGTCATCTGCGGCTTCAGCGCAGTTTATCTTGCGTTAGCAGAAGTACTGAACGAAGCGCATGGAAAAACGGTGTTGCCAATAGGTCCGGTAAGCCAATAGCTGCCCTCCACCATTTTTCAAAAACAATAAAAATTGAAACACTGTGCATAGTTAAATCTGAAAGCGATGCAACAATAATTCCCCTTCAAGATAACCTAAATACATATATACGATAATAAGTTTTCCAAAAAGAAAACAACAAAATCAAAAGGTGATAAGCGAATGGCTAAGGAATCAATAGAGGTTTACAAAGAATTTGAAACAAACATAATACCGCCAAGCTGGAAAGACAAGGTTTGGGACAAAGACGACTTCAAAAAATGGTATGAAGGCACAGTGAAAGATAAAAAGGCAATGGAAGAATGGTGGGAAAAGTGGGCAAACGAAATTTTCTGGTTTAAAAAGTGGAATAAGGTGTTGGATGACAGCAACCCCCCATTCTACAGGTGGTTTGTCGGAGGCGAAACGAACCTGGCCTATTTGGCTACAGACTGGCAAATCGCCCAAGGTAGAAAAAACAAGCTGGCTCTAATATGGGAAGGAGAGCCATGGGATGAAACGCTACAGCAACCAAAAGAAATTCGAAAGTTCACATATTACGACCTTCACAAAATATCAAATATTATTAGCTACGCCTTGAAAGAAAAACTGAAGGTCAAAAAAGGAGAAATCCTGACATTCTATTTGCCTATGATTCCAGAGCTTCCACTCTACATGCTTGCGACACAAAGATTAGGCGCGCGCCACAGCATAGTTTACAGCGGCTTCAGCTCAGAAGCTTTGGCTACAAGGGCAATAGACGGCGGCGCCCGAATCATCGTCACAGCAGACGGTTTCTACAGAAGAGGACGTTTAATAAGCCTGAAACCCATCGTTGACGAGGCAGTTAAAATATGCGCACAAAACGGGCTTAAAATAGAAAAAGTAATTGTAGTCAAAAGGGCGGGTAACGAAATCCCATGGAACAACGAGACGGATGTTTGGCATCATGAACTAATTAAGGATGTGCCACAAAACGTTAACATCCCAGTTGAAAAATGCGGCTCAGAAGATTTCTCATACATACTTTACACTTCGGGCACGACAGCCGCTCCAAAAGGGGCGCAGCATTCTGTAGGCGGTTACGCCGTGGGTTTGTATGCAACTATGAAGTTGATATTTGATGTGCGTGAGGATGATATTTATTGGTGCACGGCAGACATCGGATGGGTTACTGGGCACTCATACATTGTTTATGGACCGCTCATGACTGGTTTAACGTCAATAATGTATGAGGGAGCTCCAGACTATCCGCAGCCAGACAGGTGGTGGAGCATAATCGAGAGATACGGCGCAACAATATTCTACACTGCGCCAACAGCAATTAGAATGCTAATGAAGTTCCCGGAAGAACTCGTCAAAAAACACGACTTATCAACCCTGAGAATCGTCCACAGCGTCGGCGAACCCATAAACCCCGAAGCATTCAACTGGTATTTCAAGAACACTGGCAGAGAAGACATTGTCGCATCAAGCACTTGGTGGATGACGGAAACAGGACACATACTCACAGGACACTTTCCTGGAATGGGAAAAATATTCCCCCTCAAGCCGGGAACAAATGGTTATCCCCTGCCAGGAGTCACTATGGATGTTCTCGATGACGATGGAAACCCGTGCAAGCCTGGGGTTAGGGGATACTTTGCCATAACATCGCCGTGGCCTGGAATGCTTATGACTTTATACAAAAGTCCGCAGAGGTACGTTGACGTTTATTGGTCGAGGTTTAAGGGTAAGCTTTACTTTTACACTGGAGACTTCGCCATAAAAGACCAAGATGGGTACATTTGGGTTTTGGGAAGGGCTGACGATGTTCTCAAAGTTGCGGGTCACAGAATTGGAACGGCTGAAGTAGAGTCAGCTATGGTGAAGCATCCAGCAGTGGCGGAGGCAGCTTGCGTCGGCAAAGATGACCCTGTGAAGGGGCAGACGCCATTCATCTTTGCGGTTCTTAGACAAGGTTATTCGCCGAGTCAGGAATTGGCTGAGGAGTTGCGAAAGCATTTAAGAAGCACCATTGGCGCTCTTGTCGCATCTGATACTACCATAGCCTTTGTCGACGCGGTTCCTAAAACAAGAAGCGGCAAGATTATGCGGCGGCTGTTGAAGGCGATAATTTCAGGAGCAAATCTTGGCGATGTCAGCACACTGGAAGACGGAGTTGCTGTTGAGGAAGCAAAGAAAGCCTACGAATCTGTGAAAGCTGCTCTTGAACGCAAATAAACGTGAACATAATTTTCCGTTTCCCTTTTTCCAAAAATTGTTTTGGGAAAGAATGCTAGGATATTTCTAACTCCGCAACGGAAAGTTCGCTGTCAAAGGGTTGTATCTTGAAACCCTTTTTTGTGCACATATCAATCATCCTTCTGTTTTCCGAAATCACGTAGCCGTAAATCGTCTTTAGCCCCATATCTTTGCCAACTTCAATGATATAATCAAGAAGCTTTGAACCCAATCCAAGCCCTTGCCATTGGTCGCCCACGAGAACCGCAAATTCTCCACGTTTTCCACCTGGCTCTAATGTTAATAGGGCAACGCCGATTATGTTTTTCCGCTCTTTCCGCATCTCCGCAACTATCGCCATCTCACGATCATAATCTATGTTACAATAACGCGTTAAGGTTTTGTGAGGGACTTCTTTGAAGACTTGAAAGAATCGGAGACGCATGGTTTCTTCAGACAAAGAGCAGTAAAGTTCACGCAGTAACGTTTCATCTTCGGGTTTTATTGGACGGAGAGTAACTGGGCTTCCATCTTTTAACGTCCATTGGGTAATGTACTTTTTGGGGTAGGGGACTATCACGAGATGTTCGTGGGTTCGGGTTTCGCGTGGAATCTTTTCAGCCTCTATAACTATTCTAGCGTCAACTGCCACAGCGCCCGTTTCATCGACCAGCAACGGATTCACATCAATCTCCTTTATCTCTGGGAAATCCATGACAAGCTGTGAAAACTTCACTAGAATCTCTTCAAGCACCTTGAAATTGAGGTGTAAGCCGCTGGACTCTGAAAGTCTGTAGATTTTAGTTCCTTCCATAAGTCGTCTTGCAAGAACTTGATTTAATGGGGGAAGTCCCACACTTATATCTTGTAATATTTCTGTTGCCACGCCGCCCATGCCAAAAATTATTACAGAGCCAAATTGTGGGTCTTTCTTTGAACCAATCAGCAGTTCACATCCGCTTTTTCTGATCATGGGCTGTATTATTACGCCTTGAAACTCTGCTTCAGAACTGTAGCTTTTGACTTTTTCCGCCAACTCATTGAAGAACATTTTGACTTCCGCCGGCGACCAAACGTTTAGAATAACGCCTTCAGCCTTGAATTTATGGGTTATCTGTGGCGAAAGAGCCTTCATAACAACAGGATATCCCAATGCGGAAGCTATAGCCTCAGCTTCTTCTGGGGTTTTTGCAGTCATGGTTCTTACTGTTGGAATTTTGTATGCTTCGAGAAACTGGAGAGACTCGGGTTGAGTTAAGACTCTTCGTCCCTCGCTGAAGGCTCTCCTCAAAATCTCTTTAAGAAAAGTTGGAATAGTTAACTCAACAGAAAGCTCTTCAGGAGTTTCGTAAAGCAACTCCAAATTTTGAGTGTAGCTGTACATGTACATGAAGGTGGAAACTGCCTGCTCCGGCGTGTTGAACGCTGGGATGTTATTCTTTTGCAGTAATTGTCTAGCCTTTCGGCATTCGTCTTCGCCTATAAATGAGGTGAGGACTGGTTTTGTGGTTTGTCTTGAAATTTCTATTATAGCCTTTGCGGTTGCCAAGGGTTTGGCTGCGCCTTGAGGAGTGTATATAATTAAAAAGCCATCACTGTTCTGGTCTTTGAAGCATATTTCCATAACCGTTCTGAATCTATCCACAGTAGCTTCTTCTAAAATGTCGATGGGATTTGCGGCGCGGCAATAGGATGGCAAAGCATTTCTCAAAGCTTGAATAGTCTCATTGCTTAACTGTGCGAGGCGTCCACCCCGCGCGATGAGGCAGTCGGTAGCCATTATGCTTGGTCCGCCAGCGTTAGTGATTATTGTAAGGTTTGGGCCCTTCGGGTTTGACTGCATTGCCAGCGCTTCTGCGCAGTTGAAGAGGTCATTTATTGCTTCGACGCGAACTATTCCGGCACGCTTAAAGGCAGCATCGTAAACCGCATCCTCTCCGCATAATGAACCAATATGAGAAAACGCTGCTTCTGCACTTTCTGGAAATCGTCCAGCCTTTACAACCACAATGGGTTTGGCTCTTGCGAATCCTCTTGCTGCGCTCATAAACTTTCGTGCGTTTTTGACAGATTCAATGTAGAGTATGATGCTTCGTGTTTGAGGATCATTTCCAAAATAATCAATCAAGTCTCCAAAATCTACATCAATCATCGAGCCAGTCGACGCCACAGCGCTAAACCCTATGTTTGCTTCTGAAGCCCAGTCCAAAACAGAAGCACATAACGCCGCGCTTTGAGAAATAAAAGCTATTCTTCCAGGCATAGCCGTTTTGTCCGCGAATGTGGCGTTCAACCTGATTTTTGGACGCATTATCCCAAGGCTGTTAGGTCCAATTATGCGCATTCCATACTTGTTTTTAAGTTCAAGAACCTGATTTTCAAGGGCTTCTCCCTCTTTTCCCGTTTCTCTAAAACCCGCAGAAATTATAATTGCTCCTGCTACTCCAGCTTTTCCACATTCTTCTATAATTTGTGGAACCGTGTGCGCTGGTGTTGCTATAACTGCGAGATCTACTTGCCATGGGATTTTGGTGACGCTTGGGTAGGCAGTTATGCCTTGAACCGTGGGTCTGAAAGGGTTAACAGGGTAAACCACTCCCTCGTAGCCTACGCCGACCATATTTCGGATAAGCTTGGCGCCAACGGACCCTTCCTCGTCGCTTGCACCTATGACTGCTATTCTTTTGGGATTGAAAATTTTGTCAAGATTTTCAGTGCCCACCCTCAAGATCCTCCGTTCTCGCAGAATCGCTTTTCACATATTAGTATATACAATAAATATCCTTTAAAATGTTCCTAAGCTACACAGCACTAAATGGAAAATGTGCTGTCTTTTCCAACACTGCGTTTGAGGCTAGCTTACGGGTAAATCCTAGTTATGGTTCTCGGGAAGGGTATCGTCTCGCGTATGTGCTTTAGCTTGCATATCCACATCACGGTTCTCTCAAGTCCTAGCCCAAACCCAGAGTGTGGCACTGAACCATACCTTCTCAAATCCAGATACCACTCGTAAGCCTCCTTTGGCAAGCCAAACTCTTCTATTCTCTGCTCAAGCAATTTCAAATCGTGAATTCTTTGACTTCCACCTATGATTTCGCCGTATCCTTCGGGCGCCATTAAATCCGCGCAAAGAACAACCTTCGGGTCTTGTGGGTCTGGTTGCATGTAGAAAGCTTTGGCTTTGGCTGGGTATCTGTGAACAAAAACTGGTTTCTCAAATTGGAGGGAGATGAACCTTTCATGGGGGGCTCCCAAATCTTCTCCCCACTCTATTTTGTGCCCGGCTTTCTGCAACATTTCCACAGCTTCTGTGTAGCTTATTCTTTCAAAGGGAGGTTCCACTTTCTTTAAGGGCTGAACATCTCTTTTTAAAACTGCCAACTCTCTGCCTCTTCTCTCCAAAACCCTCCTTACTATGTAGGTTACCATGTCTTCTTGAAGTTTCAAGTTCTCCTCGAAACCGCAGAAAGCCATCTCCGGCTCAACCATCCAAAACTCCGTCAAATGGCGTGGCGTCTTCGATTTTTCCGCGCGGAACGTTGGTCCGAAACAGTAAACTTTCCCAAAAGTTGCTATTGTGGCCTCTACGTAAAGCTGTCCGCTTTGTGTTAGAAAGGCTTTGTCTCCGAAATATGGGACTTCAAAGAGGGTTGCCACTCCTTCAACAGAGGCTGGAGTGAGAATAGGCGAATCTGTTAGGGTAAAGCCATTTTCGTCTAGGAAATCCCTGCATGCCTTCACCACTTCTGCTCTGATTTTCAGTATGGCAAACTGTCTTGGGCTTCTTATCCAAAGCTGCCTAAAGCCCATCAAGAAATCGATTCCATGTTCCTTCTTGGCTAGAGGATACTCCCTTTCTGCCAAATGGACAATTTGCAAGTCTTTAACCCTTATTTCGTAGCCGCCCGGCGCTCTTTTATCTTCTTTCACCGTTCCCCTAATTATCAGCGACGATTCCTGCGTTAGCTTGTCTGCGTCTTCAAAGACTTTTTCTGAAACTTCGTCTTTGTGGACTGTTGCTTGCATCATTCCAGTTCCATCTCTCACCACTAGAAATTGCACTCCGCCGCTGGAACGCTTTGTTAAAAGCCAACCTTTTACTTCAACTTCTTTTTCAGTTAATTTTCCGTCTAGGATGTCGCTAACGCTCATCAGATAACACCTCCAAAACCGACGTAAAAAACGGACACTTACCAAAATCGGAATAAAACTCAGGACGCATAGGCAAAGTTAAAGCATTCACCTTGCATTTTAATCCCAAATACATATACAACTCTTGTTTTAAATGTTTTGTTTTGAAGAGGCAAAAACAGAATTCCCTCCTCAGAATTCTTAAATCCCTCGTCGTCAAGAGTTTATGCGAAGCACTAATGCGTAACAATAAACTTAAAGCTTTGAAGATTTCAACAATCGCTATAGTAAGCGTTGTATTTGTAGAGGTCATCTTGGGCACCGCTGTGGGGAGCCTAGCAATCTTAAGCGACGGTGCACACGCATTACTTGATGCCTTAACAATGCTTGTGCTTTTTTTCACGACAAGGGCTTCTCTTAAACCACCTGATGAGGAGCATATGTATGGTCATGAGAAGTTTGAGTCGATAGGCGGTTTAGTCGGTGGAATTGCCCTCATTGGCATAGCCCTATTAATAATGTATGAGGCGGTCTTGAGGATTATGCAGAACGCGTCGATTAATCTGGATTTAGAGTCTGTTGGTTTCATTGCAATAGGATACACATTATGCATAGACTTCATTAGGATTGGCATTTTTAGAAAAGCAATTGAAAGCGAGAGCTCCACGGTGAAGGCTGGATTTTATCATGCAGTGGCGGACTTCAGCTCCACGATACTTGCTCTTTTAGGATTTGGCTTGGCAACAATAGGGTCTTATCCTAGTGGTGATGCATTCGCATCGATTGTTCTAAGCATTCTACTGACTTACTTCAGCATTAGACTGGTCTGGAGCAGCGGAATGGAACTCAGCGACGCCATATCCAAAGATGTTGCAGAAAAAGTGAGAAGAGAAATACTCTCAACAAATGGGATCTGCCAATGTGAAAACCTAAAAGTGAGAAAGGCAGGCTCCAAAACATTCGTGGAAGCCACGGTGCAGGTTCCGGACTACGTGAGCTTTGAGGAGGCGCATACTCTAGCGTCAAAGGTCGAAGAGGCGCTTAAGAAATCCTTGGGAAATGTCAGCGTCACAATTCATGTGGAACCATTAGAAAAGGGGATGCAAACAGAAAAACTCGTGGAGAAACTTGCCACCGAAATTGAAGGCGTAAAAGAAGCTTATGAAGTGAACACAGTCTACACAAATGGCAAACTATACATAACATTACACGCGCGTGTAAGCCCAAAACTCTCCGTTCAAAAAGCCCACGAACTTGCCGAAAAAATCGAAAACAAAATAAGCAAAAGAATAGAGAACGTTGAAAACGTAACAGTTCACATAGAACCCTTCAGCCCCAAACTGCGAAGAGGCTCAACAGTAAATGAAGAAGAAATCAGAAAAATAGTCTATAGGGTGGCTGAAAATTTTAGGCAAACATTCAGCATAAAAAGGATACTAACCTATGTTGCGGAAACGAAACGCTACATAAACATAGACTGCTGCTTCACCAAAGGGCTTTCAATAGAAGAAGCGCATAAAATAGCCTCAGAAATTGAAGAAAACATAAGGAAACAGTTTGCAGAAACAATAGTCACAGTTCACATGGAACCCGAAGAAAATTAAGGAACAGTTAGAAAAAGTCTGGGTTTATGAAAATTTAACGTTCCATTAAGCCCAAAACTTCTTCCAGAGGCATATTAAACGCAAAAGTCCTTGCCAAACAGAGTCCCCGCAGCTGTTCTTTCTCTGATTTCCCTTTCAATGGAGTTCATTGGCTTGTTTCCGTCTATAATTGTCCATTTACCTGTTAAAGCCAATGAAAGCGCCTTAAGTCTAACTTGTTCCAGTTCTTCTAGGTTTTCAAACATTTCTTGTCTCCTTCGAGTTTGCTGTATTCTTCTGTAGGCTTCTTCGGGTTTTACGTCCAAGAAGAACATGAGTTGAGATGTTGGCACGGTTGAAGCGAAAAAGTGGTAGGCTAACCTATGTAATGGTGCTGGTAGATATGCGGTTCCCATGAGGTAGCGAACAAAAATTATGTAGTCGTATTTTCGCCAAGAATAAAGCAGAATTGAGCGAATAACGTCAAGCATGTAAAAAAGGGCGGCTGCAAAATGGGCGCTTTTTCCTCTTGAGTAAAGAAACTGTCTAGCCTTTATACCGAAAAGGTTATCATTTGAAGGGTGAATCCGCAAGAGAACAGTTTTCCCGCAGTTGCGAAGAAAACTGTAAAGCCTAAACGCTTGGGTGCTTTTGCCAGAAGCATCTAACCCGTCAATAACGATGAAAACCACGTGCTAAAAGCCTCCGCCAAAATAAAGAAAGGCTAAGACGCTGAAGAAAGGAACCGTTAGATTATCGAATCCTAACGGCGAAAAACTTTCAGCAACCGTAGCAACTAAAGCGGCAGCAAGAAAAACGAGAGCATTATACATCTTTGATAGTGGATAAAAAATTGAAAAGTAGGCTGCGCTTGCTGCAAGGCTTGTGAAAGTTACAAGAAACATGGCGGCTGACCCCTCAAAGCTTTTCTCTGCAAAAAGCTTGTATCTTCTCCTACCCCATTTTTCGCCGACGGCGGAAGCAGCGGCATCCCCATAAGCCATAGGCAAAATTCCAGCAGCGATTATATAGGGTTTAGAAGCAAAGAAAAGCGCCAAAAAAGTGTAGGAGACAGTGTAAAAAACAAGCCCTAAATGGTGTCCCTCTTCAGTTATATCTGCCAGTTCTCTAAATCTTTTTGTGACATTTTTTAGAGGGGAATAGGGCGATGCGAGAAACGTTACAATAATAAATGGGGCGGCGACAAAAAGCGGAAAGTTCAGTGGAAGCGTGTTGTAGGTGAAGAACGGAATTACAAACGGAAGATTTCCAATCATTGCATGTAGAAATTTGCGAGATGTTTTCCGCGAGATTTTCAAAAATTTATCCATTTTTCCGGAGATAAAAATTATCACCAGCACATATGCATAGCAAAGGAGCATCAAAGCCAAATTCAGCAGTAACTCCCAGTCTAACATGGCCTCACCCGAAAGCGCCAAAAATGAATGCTAACAAGCCGCTCATAAACCACAAGAGAACAGAGTTCTTGATTTTTCTGGCTCTTTCCCGCGAGTAATCCCTAATGAGTAGGAGAGAGGATGCAACAAGCCCTAAGTCTGTTACCAAAACAAATGGAATAAACCATAAAGAGACAAGCCGCATAATCAAAGGGACGGGGCTTAGTGAAACAGCCAATAAGTAGAATAGCGAAGCAGCAACCGCAGCCCTTTTCTCGCCGTACTTCACAGCCAAAGTTTTCACATTCTGCATCCTGTCCCCTTGAACATCCACTATTCCCTTCGTGACTTCCCTTCCAGTGTTTGAAAGAAAAACCATTAAAACAAAGATTAGGAGGTTCGGTTCTAAGGTGTTGGTTACCGCAAAGCTTCCGTAAATGAAGGGTATGGCGACGCAAGCGCTTACAAGAAAGTTTCCTGGCAGTCCGCTGCGTTTTCCAACCGTGGTGTATGCCACAAATATCAGCCATGCAATTATGGCAACTAAAAAACAGTAAATACTCTGAAGGTTTGTTAAATACGAGTTTGCAAATGCTGTTATAAAACCCAATGCTGAAAGGATGAACGCAAAAATCAGAGCTTCCCTTGGCTTTATTAAGCCGCTCGGAATTGGACGGCTCGGCTCGTTTACTGCGTCAATCTCCCTATCATAATAGTCGTTTATAGCCATAGAAGCGGCTGTCAGCAAAAAACCAGTAAAGAACCCGTAAAAGAGGTTAGGTAAAAAATTGTTTGAAAGGGCGGCTTTGTTTGCCAGCACCGCGCCAACCATGACGGCGAAACCCATCATTAGGCAATTTGCAGGGCGCATCAACCGTATGTAGCCAGAAAGTTTGTTCATGTAGCTCAAGCCCTTTGCATTACCATAAGCCGCCGTTACAGTTATAAAATTCACGTTCAAATTAGAAAGTTTAATACGTATAGTAATAGTTACATCGTTTAGCAAAGCTTGTCAAAGGTGACAACTTTTGCGCTACAACTATGCACCAGAAAGGCTAAGGGTAATAATTCCAGTTGGCGGAAAGGCGACACGCCTTCTTCCTCTCACAGCAGAAACAAGCAAGGCTTGCCTCCGCCTCCTAAACAGACCCCTAATAGATTTTTCACTCTTATCCCTTGCGCGTCAAGGCATTAAAAACTTCATTTTCGGGGTGAAAGGCTACACAAACTACAGAGACCTACACGACTATTTCGAGTCTGGATACGGATTTTCAGCAAGATATGGCATAAATCCACGCGTCCACATAAAATACCAGCCAAACATAGAAGACCTTGGAAGCGCAGACTCCGCAAGAATAAACATGGAATACTACAACGTTAGAGCCCCGGTTTTCGCAGTGCAAGGCGACAACATCTTTGACGTTAACCTCAAAGAACTTGTTGACTTCCACCAGAAAAAAGGCGCCTTAATGACAATAGCCCTAAGGGAAGTTAAGGATGTTGAAGGCTACGGAATAGCAGACATAGATGAAGACATGCGAATTTCAAGGTTTGTCGAGAAACCTGCTCCAAAAGAGGCGCCGTCAAACCTTGCAAACACGGGCTTATACATGGTCTCTCCAGAAATAAAGAAGATATTCAAGGAAAAAGGTGTTAAACAAATTATAAAGGAGCGGCATCGCCTAGATTTCGGTTACGACTTCATACCTTACGTAATAAAAACTGGAAGACCAGTGTATGGCTATGTCTTGAAAGGATGCTGGTTTGATGTTGGAACGCCGAAACGTTACCTAGAAGCCATGCAAGACATGCTTAATGGCTGTTTCGCCTCATTAACAGATTTTGGCGGAAGAATAAGCGAAGAGGCGCGGATATGGGTTCAAGGCGAAAGCGTCGAATCCCAAAAACGAAGAGAGGAAATCGTACGGAAAATCAAACAGGGAAAAATAGAGGTTGAAGGCTCGGTCCTAATCGGGAGACACTGCAAAATAGGAGACGGCGTAAGAATAGTGAATTCATGCATTGACAACTACACAAAAATCGGCGAAGGCGTCGTCATAGAAAACTCTGCAGTAATGGACAGAGTTATAATCGAAAAAAGAGCGGAAATAAAAAACAGCATTATAGGAAGACATGTAACGGTTCTCTCAAATTCTCAGAAAAAGACAAGGATAGATTCGATCTCGGTTGTTGCGGACGACGTAGCAATAGCAGAGGGTTGCAGACTAAAAGCAACAAAAATTTACCCACACCAGTACGTCAGAGGAGAGTTCATGAATCAGACTTTGATGCCAAGCTAGGAACAAATGGGGTTTATGCCTTAAACCATTTGAATATTAGATATCTTATCCTTTCATTCTCTAAGTCTGGCACCGCTATAATGAATCTTTTTCTGACAGTTGTTGCAAGTCTTCCAGCCTTAACAATCTCTGTGGCTGTTATCTCCGATTTAGCCTTTTTAACAGAAACCATGTAAGGCGCATGTTCAACACCAGGTCCATGCTTGTAAACTGCGAAGTCGCATCCAAACTTTATCCCAGGCGTCACAACTAGCCCGCCGTCGCGTAAATCCTTGTAAACAGCGTATTTTACATCGAACTCCTCATACAACTGTCTCGCCCTTTTAAGAAGTTTTTTAACGCTGACTCTCTTTTTCTCGGGGCCTTCGCGAACCGTTATTATTCCCTTCTCTGTTAGGTATAAGCCTTCCATTAAATCTAGAATTAGGGGGACGTTAAACTCTGGTATTTTTGGTTTTGCAATTCCTAGGGGTTTACCATAAAATCCCATTTTGTATAGTTCTGAGCCTTCTTTAGGGTTCCACACTACCAAAAAGTTTTCTATGAATTCCACTTCGATTTTTTTGTGCATTGTGTTTTTCGCCTACATAATGAAGGATAAGACTCTTGCGGCGTCTGCGGCATCTTCAGCCTTGTCTGCAGAGTCCTCTAGAAGCTGAAGAACATCCCTTAAAAGGATTAGGGCTGGGAAGTCCAGTTTGCTGCTTAGAAGTTTTATTTCAAGTTCGCGGTAAAGTTCGTCAACGTTTTTCTCTGCGATTTCCACTTCCTTAGCCTTTTCCATGGTTTTAACTGAACCGTAACTCAAAACCATCATTGTCTCCCTAAGCCTAAGCACAGTTTCAAAAACTGCCTCGGAAAGCTTCAATAAGTCCTTCTTAATATCTGCCGGGACGTTCCAGTTGTGCTCCATGATTTCAACTATGCGGAAGGCTATTCCTTCGGAGAAGTCCGCAATTTCGCTTGTAAGGTTTGTGAATCTTAGGAAATCCTCCCTGCTCAGGAGAATTGCCCCTATCTCAGCTAGTTCCTGCGAGACGAGACGCCTGGCATTGTCAACTTCCTCTTCATGATTTCTAATCTCGTTGAAAAGTTGCTTGGTTCTCTCTTTGTCATTCTTTATGAAGTAATCCATCATTTGAGGAACTTTCCTAGTTAATTCTAAAACTTTCCTAAGGTGGTCTTGGCAGATGCTCAATGCTCTTCGTTTGACACGTTGCTCAGTCTCCACTGGAAGCACCAAGACTCTCCCGCTCCGCAAACCGCGAAATTTTTCCTACCATTAAGTATGCTGAAGTATTAAAAAAGTTAGCGAAAGCTAGCTTTCAAAAGACTCGCCTAAATCCTCAAAATCCAACTTCCACCTAAAGTAACCATGCAAAAGCGTTGGCAAATTTTCAATTTTGCTCCTCACCTGCTTCCATGAGTCACGGTCACGGATGGTAACTGTGTCGTCCTTCAACGTTTCATAATCAATTGTTATGCCCAAAGGTATGCCGATTTCGTCCGCGCGGGCATACCGTCTGCCGATAGAACCTGCCTCGTCATATTCCGCCGTAAAACCCTCGTTGAGAAGCATCTTGTAAACTTCAAGAGCCTTTTCCGGCAGTCCATCCTTGCTGACGAGGGGGTAGACGCCTAATTGTATTGGTGCGATGTTCCGTGGGAAGCTTAGTATAACCCTGTCGTCTTTGACGTGGTATGCGTATTCAAGAACCACGTAAACCAGTCTGTCTGAGCCGAAACTTGGTTCAACAACGTGCGGTATGAAACGTCTTCCCCGTTCCACAACTTTTTCGCGGGCGATTTCTATGTATTCTGGCAGAATTTTATATTCTCCAGCCATATAAAACCCGTTATTCTTAATGGATGCCTCAACTTCCTCAGGGTCAACTGTTGAAAGAAGCTCCGCGACCTTTGAAGCCTCAGCCTTAAAGACTGGACCAAGCTTAGCCATTAGAGGCCTTATAACGGTTTTTTCCTTCTCAACTGGTTTCTCATATTCCTTGAAGACTCGTGTGTCCACACCGCTGAACTGCATGTGCTGCTTCAAGTCATAATCTGTTCTGTAAGCGTGACCTGAAACTTCAACCCAACCCCACCGGTCAACATAAACTTCTTGGTCAAAGCTTTGCAGCGAATAGTGGGCGCGCTCCCATGGAAGCTTTTCAATGAAACGCTGTTTCTCCGCTGGTACACCTAACTCCATTAAAAGTTTTTTTGCTAAGGCCATGAAAACTGCTTGCCACTCTGCCTTAATGTAGCCTCTTTTTAGTGCCTCTTTCACGGTGACCTCAACTGCCTCTTCCGAGCCTCGCAGTTTGCTTTCGCCAAGAACCAGCCGCAGCGTTTCATTTTCAACATCCTTTAGAATAAAACAGTTTGGCTCCTCTGGGTCTAGGAAAAATTCCAAATCAATTATGGTGAACTCCCTCAGCCTTATCAGACCTTGCCTAGGCGAAATTTCGTTTCTTAAGGCGTGTCCTATCTGCATAACGCCGAAAGGAAGTTTCTCCCTAGCAGTTTCGTATAGGCGCCTGAACTCCACGAATATGCCTTGTGCAGCTTCTGGTCGCCCATAACCCACCGCGTCAGAGTATGGCCCAATAGTGGTTTGGAACATTGTCAAGAAATATTTGGGTTCTCCAAAATTGCCGCCGCATTCTGGGCAACGAATTTCATTTTCGTCTATAACCCTTTTCAGCTCTTTTAGGCTCAGCTTTTCAGCTTCCATTGCACTCATTTTTGCAGTTTCTTGGAGTAGGTGGTCTGCGCGGAACTTTTTGTTGCATTTTAGGCATTCAACCATGGGCTCTTTGAAATTTTCCACGTGACCAGAAGCTTCGAAGACTTTTCCCGGTGCTATAATGGGTGATTCTATTTCCATAACGCCGATTTTGTTAAAGAAGAATTCTCTAAGTTTGTTTTCGATTCGTTGCTTCAGCTTTGCTCCCAGAAAGCCGTAAGTTACAAAACCGCTTACTCCACCATATATCTCGTATGACTGCCAGAAGAAGCCTCTTCTGCGGGCTAGTTCGTTGATTATTGTGAATTTGTCTTGTGTTCTGGTTTCACCCTTCAACTTTTTTGCCTCGTTGTCTTTGAATAGTTTTAAAGATTTTAAGCATTCCCTAAATAATAAAGTTTCAAAATTAAGATGGAATAAGTTGGAAAGTCATTTTTCCAGTTTTAGGCGTTCGGCGATTTTTACATCCTTTATTTTTCCGTCTTCGTCTAATTCATATTCAAGCATGACGCGGTCTACAGCGTTTTTCTTGCTGTTAAACTCCGCACCGCAGTTTCCACATTCAATGTCTGACCCTATTTCCACAATGTACCATGACGCATCCACATAAAATTGCCCACAGTTTGGGCACCGTATTGCCGTTACATCCAACCAAACTTTCATTTTAAACATCCCCATTTAAGCCATAAGTTATGGCTAGCCTTTTATAAAAGACAATCGTAAGAGAAATGCCAGATTGGTGAGAAGCTTGCCGAAAATAAATGTTGCCTTGGTTGGAGTGGGAAACTGTGCTTCAGCCTTGGTGCAGGGCTTAAGATATTACGGTAACTTTGAGAGGGAAGAAGAAAGCGTTGGGCTTCGCAACTTGTATTTAGGAGGTTTTCACCCGAAGGAAATCCAAATTGTCGCCGCCTTCGACATTGACAACCGTAAGGTTGGAAAAGACTTGGCTGAAGCCATCTTCGCAGAACCAAATAACGCTCCAAAATTAGTGGATGTTCCATCGACAAACGTCATAGTTCACAGAGGGCCAGTAATGGATGGTGTAGGCGAATATACAAAAAGCTTAATACAAATAAGCGATGCGCCGGAAGCGAATGTTACAAAAGTTTTGAAGGAAGCAGATGCTGAAATTGTTCTTAACTTGCTTCCAAGCGGAGCAGTGAAAGCCTCTGAATGGTATGCTGAACAAGCGCTTGTGGCGGGTTGCGCTTTTGTAAACGCCACGCCAGCCTTCGTCGCCAGCGATGCTGCATGGGGGAAACGCTTTGAGCAAGCTGGTTTGCCGCTTGTTGGCGATGACCTAGTAGACCAAGTGGGCGCCACAACATTACATAAAACTTTGCTGAAGCTGCTTTCCATGCATGGCGTTAGAATCACTGAAACATACCAACTTGATGTTGGCGGAGGCACAGAATCCCTAGACACACTAGAAAGGACGAGAGGTGTCAAGCGCAACATTAAAACAAAGTCTGTTGAAACAGCTTTGCCTTACAAGGCTGAGGTTGTGGCAGGTTCAACGGATTATGTTGATTTCCTCCAGAACAGGCGCGACAGCTACTTCTGGATTAGAGGTGTATATTTCTGCAACACGCCCATGCAAATAGACTTGAAACTTTCAACGGTCGACGCGCCTAATGCTGGTTCTGTCTTGCTAGATGTCATAAGGGCTGTGAAAATCGCCTTAAACAGAAAATTGGGTGGTGCAGTGCTGCCAATCTGTGCTTATGCTTTTAAGCATCCTCCTCAGCTGGTGCCGCTTGAAGTTGCCGAAAAAATGTTCGCTGAATTTGTGGCTGAAAAGATATTTTAGAGAAGTTTATCCACCCGCAATTTTGTGCAGTTCTTCTATTATCCTCCCTTTAGTTCCGGTTTTCTCCATCTTACTCTTCAGTTTGGCTATCGTCTTTACTGGTGTTGGGTCTATGCCGCGTAGTATGGCTAAATATACGCTGGTGAAATCTCCAACAAGAATGGTGGACAACATCTTTGCCAAGGGATTTTCGCCAACGCTCCAAACTTCAAAGACTTTTAACAAGTTTTTCGGTAGCAACTCCCTCGTGGCTTCGATTCTATGGCGTATCTCTGGGGTCTCGTTTTGGTCTCGGATGAAAATCGCAGAAAAGCATTCTGCAAGTTTTCCAGCTTCTTCCCAGCCTACAATCTCGTTGTGGTTAAGCTCTGGAAAAGCCTCACACTTAGATGGAATCTTACCGTTCTCGTTGAACTGCTGTTTAAAACGTTTGGCAACAGCCCGATAAACCCCGAATCCATAAACAACGGGAACAGTCCCGTCAATGTTCACTGCTAAAGTTTTAGAAAAGTTTTCTTTTAGAGGCTTTTCTGGCGAATTTGCATGACCGGTTTGCTTTAAAGTTTTGACAGCGTCAGAAACCTCTTTGGTTACGCCTGAAACTAGGCTGGCATTCTCCAAAATTATTGGTAGTGGCAGGAACAAGTATGGAAGTGCTGCGCGTGGAGGAAATCCTGAAGGAAGGCGCAGGTATGGCACGTTAAGTTTTTCGGCGAATTTTAGAAGTGTTCCTCCAGAGCTTATGCAAAAGGTCATGCATTTTCTCTTAACTGCATGTAGGAAGGCGCTTAGAGATTCCTCGGTTTCTCCAGAGTAGCTCACAACAAAAACCAGAGCATCTTTATCCGCGTATGCTGGTAAAGCGTATTCTCTGCAAACTTCGATTGGAACAGCAATTTTGTCCATCGCCCAGTCCTTGAGGAGTTCTCCGCCTATAGCAGAACCGCCCATGCCCGCGACAATAACCTTTCGCGGTTTGGAGTAGTTTATTTTGGCGGTTTTAGCCAGTTTTGCTGCTTCACTAAAATGTTTCGAAGCGTTAACACAGAAGGAAAGCATATCGCCCTTATCGATTCTTTTAATTTCGTCAACATTGTCCAAAATTTTTACGTTCTTCATTTTCTTCACTTTTGGCTTTTACCTATTTTAAGCGGAAGGTCTATAATAGCCATTTCAAGACTTTTATCTAAAAGAATATTTCCTTTAATAATCGTGGAGAAAACGCAACTTGCAAAGGAAAAAGTTGTGTATAGCCATACCCGCGTCTGTTGTTTCTGACACCCCGCATTTACGTGAGAAAACCTCAAAGATAGGCTTAATTGGGAGGGCAGCAGCAATTTTCAGGGTTGAAGAAATCATAATCTACCCAGATAATCCAAGCCTAAACCAAACCTCCGAAATGAATTTAATTTCCACATTGCTGGCTTACATGGAGACTCCGCAGTATCTGCGTAAAAGACTCTTTAAACTTAAGCCAGAACTGCGTTATGCTGGGATACTTCCGCCTTTGCGTACGCCACATCATCCGTTAAATCGCAAGATGAAGAACTTGAGGAGGGGCGAGTACCGCGAAGGCGTTTCGATAACTGAAACGCGGGATGGCACACTAGTGGATATAGGTGTTGAAAAACCCGCACTAATCCCAAAAAGGCGGTTACCTTTCGGCAAACGGCTAACCGTAAAAGTTGTAAAGGTTAACCGCCAAGTTGAAATTGATTTGGCGAAACGTGAAGAAATAGCGGATTATTGGGGCTACAAAGTTACTGTTGAAAAGAACGCGTTTAGTAAACTTGTTAAACGCGGGGGCTTCGACCTAACAATTGCAACTTCAAAATATGGTGTTCCCTTTCATGCTGTTGCCCAAAAGATATTTGAAAGATGGAACAAGGCCGAGAAAATTCTTGTAGCCTTCGGTTCTCCGTCAGAGGGGCTTCACGAAATAGTTAGGCGAGAAGGCTTCAACTTGGATGACGTAGCAGATTTTGTGGTTAACACCATTCCAGAGCAAGGTACAGAAACTGTGCGAACCGAGGAGGCTGTTGTTGCCTCTTTGGCTGTTTTGAACTCGCATTTTACTATTTAAGGTTTAAATGTGCGTCTAGCCTTATGTGCTTTTATGTATCTCGATGTCACCATGCCCTTGGCGCTTTTCTTGGTTACCGTATTAGCCACGCTTTTGAACGAAAAAATTGAGGGAAAGCTGAAGATGGTTTTTGAGGAGAGAAAGTTTCGTGTTCAGGACGCCATTTTGCTTGTTGCCGCAATGGGTATTACCGTGTCTGTCATAGTGTTTGTTCCGCAGATGGCGGTTATGGGCGTTTTCCTCTTCGCCTACTCCATGCTGCTGTTCATATTCACATATCTTTTCTCGAACATGGAGAAGGATAAGGCGAAAGTCTTCTTCGCAGCATTTTCTCTTATCAGCTTTGCCATCGCGTCTATAAGTCTGTTCAGCTTCGGTGCAGAAGCTCCTGTTGCCTATGGAGCTTTGGTTTTCTTCTGTTTATGTGGCTTTTCATTCTTAGCGTTGCTATACGAACAGTGCGGCGCTCAATCAAAGGAGAGATGGTATATGGCTGTTTTTCCGCCCGTTACATTCGTAAGCCTATACTTGTTCTTTGGCAAAACTCCAATATGGTTTCCATACTTGCTTAACTTGTATGGGATGATTTTCGCAGTTTTGGTGATTATCTATCTTGCAAGTCTGTTCACGTGGAAAACATCCCTTATATTCGTCGGGCTGCTCACGGCTATGGACATAATACTCGTTCTGGTCACCGGGTCAATGGTTTCTGCAGCAACACATGTTTCTGGTTTGAGGCTTCCGGTGATGGTCTCCCTACCAACATTTCCAACAGCTAGACTAGATGCACCATACATATCTCTTGGTTTAGGAGACTTTTTCTTTGCCGGTCTCCTCGCCACACAAACTTTCAAAAAATTTGGCAAGAATTTCGCAGTTCTTTCAGCCGTTGCGATGACTGCATCCTTTTTCTTTTTTGAGATGGCAATACTCAATTATGGGTTGAAAGCTTTTCCAGGCACCTTAATGATTATCTGTGGATGGCTGCCCTTGGTAGTCTGGAAAAAGATAATGATTAAATTGTAGCTTACAGTTCCTCTTCTGTTATAATTTTGATGCCGTTCTTTTTCAGCAGAGATGTTGTGATTCCATCCTCAGCGATTACCTTTTTGGAGAAGCTTCCATCATAGATTTTTCCGCAACCACATGAGGGGCTTCCCTGCTTCAAAATCGCTTCCTTAATGCCGAGCAACTTAGCTATTTTCAAAACTTGCCTTGCACCTCTTTTAAACTCCATAGTAACGTCTTTTCCAGACCGCGTGAACACTCTATTTCCTCTTCGTTCAGCTGGCTCCCTAGGGGTTGGTAAGCCGCCTAACTGTTCTGGGCATACTGGAACCAAAATTTCCCTTTCTAACAGCTTAACAACTTTTTTATTCAATGCGCTTTTTCCGTTGTACCTGCATTTTATTCCCAACAAGCAGGCGCTACAAAGTTTCATGGGATTTATTATATTTAGGAGTGGATTAAAGTATTCTTTATGGCGGGAGCTGTTTGAGAAGTTAAAAGTTCAAACACACGAAAGAGGGTTGTTAACCGAAAAGTGCTCCCAGTCCCTCAAGCGCTGCTTCTTCTTTGGCTTTCTCCTCTTCCTCTTTCTTCTTCTTTTCCTCTTCCTTAGGCTTGGCTTCTGCTGCTGGTGCTGGCGCTGCTTGCGCGGCTGCTGGTGCAGCTAGCATTGTTGGAGCTGTTTTTAAGGCTTCGTCTATGTTAACTTCGGCTAGGGAAGCCACTAATGCTTTTACGCGCACTGCGTCAACGTTTATGCCTGCAGCTGTCAAAACTTGAGTTAGGTTTTCCTCGTTTATCTCTTTTCCAGCCTTGTGAAGAAGCATTGCGGCGTAAATGTACTCCATACCTTACTCACCTCTTCACCCTAGTATTTTAACTTTTTCAGCTTTTCCCCTCTAAATTGGGTAATCTGCTACTTAAGCTTAACATTTCCATATGGGCCTTTCTAATCAGATCTGCAATCGTTTCTTTGGTTGGTATGGCGGCGTTCAACGAAAGCGTATAGGCTTCTCTATAAGCAATTTGCAAAAGCATCACAATGTTTTCCCGTGTTGGGTAAGCTACATTTAACGCCAGTGTGAAGGCGCATGAATAGGCTTCTTGAATGCTCTTTTTAGTCTCTTCTAGGTTTAGCTTAAGCTGTTCTTGAGTTATAATCAAACCATCATCATAAGCCACTTTTAAGGCAAGTCCAGCCTCAACGGGCTTTATACCAAGCTTCGACAAGACGCTGGCAAGCCTCTCGGAAATCACGTCGCCTTTTCTCGCAACAAGCGTATCCTTATTTATCCAGACGCTTCCGGACTCTATCCTCGTTGGCAAGCCAACGGAGTTCAACTGGCTAATTATTGGACCTGGCGGTTGTCCAGTGTTTCCCGCTGGAACTATTATGTCGAAGGAGGCTATGTCACCTGCCTTAGCCGTAGTTTTCACTTTTCCCCTTTCTAGGATTAGCGCAAGCTTGAAGGGGTTCAAGTTCGTGAACAGGAAGATGTTTGAGCCTGTTAAATGTTCAACAAGTTTCTTTAGGTTTTGCTTTTCCCCGCATTTTTCTATTGCCATTTTCATTAGGGTGTTCTTTATGACTTTCATGTAAACTTTGTCTGCAAGTTTTTTCTTTAACTCTTGCAGTTGGACTGCTCTAACCTTCTGTAAGCTGGCGACTCCTACTACTTTATACTGCCTTAACAATTCTACTATTTCTTCAACCTCGCTGAGTTTTTCCTGTAAAACCTGTTGGGATGGCATTGTTTTCTCAACCTTATGGTTTAATCTTTACTGGTGTGCCCATAGATGTTTTTATGTAGGCAAGTTTGATGTTTTTCATTCCCCTTTTAAGTTTTCCTTCAACAACCCTCAAAATTGTCTGGATGTTTTCAGCTATTTCTTCCTCTTTCATGCTGTCTGTTCCAACACGGCACTGCACAATTGGTTGGTTACGCATCCTCAAAGTAACCGCTTTGCTGTACTTGGCTATCAAACTGGCGATGTCCGCTGTTGGCGGAACTGGCACGGGCATTTTACCTCTAGGACCCAAAACAGGTCCAAGAATTTTACCCACCAACGGCATTAAGGGAGCTTCAGCGATGAAGAAATCGTATTCGTTGGCTATTTTGCGCAACTCCTTCTTTTTGCCAGCTAAACTCTCAAGTTCAGCTCTTTCAATGACTAAGTTTGCATTGGCTTTCCTCGCTTTTAACGCCAGTTCCCCAGACGCTATGACGCATATCTTGTTTGGCGGTTTTATGGAATATGGCAGTTCAACGATTTCTTGCAGTCTCCCTTCCGGCGATTTCATGTCAATATCTTGAAGGTTTAGAATTAGTTCTATGGATTGCGTGAAATTTCTTTTTTCGGACTTTTCCTTTGCTTCTTTAACTGCATTTAATATCGTTTTTTGGTCGAGGGGCATTTTGTTGGCCTCGTGCCAATGAGGGAATAGAATGCATTTATAAAAATGTTCTCTTATTCTTCACTTTTACCGAATAATTCGTCATACTTGCCTTCGTCAATTTCCCTCTGCACTTCCCGGGGGTCTTTGCCTTCCACCGTCACACCCACGCTGACACAACTTCCCAAGACTTCTTTGGCTGCCAACTTCAAAGTTTTGGCTAAAAGCTCTGGGCGCTTAATCTTGGCGATGCGTATAACTTGTTCCATGGTAAGATTTCCAACTTTCTGCGTGCTCGGCGTCCCGGAACCCTTCTCAATTTTTAGTTCGCTGACGATGAGGGCTGATGTTGTTGGCGTGCCAACGGTAACTTCAAACTGTTTTGTTTCAGGGTCAACAGTAACCTTTACTGGAACTCTCATTCCAGAATAGTCCTTTGTCAACTCATTTATCTTATTGACAATGGCTAGCACGTTCACACCCAACGGTCCCAACGCTGGACCCAGTGGGGGTCCCGCCGTTGCTTGCCCACCACTAACAAGAAGCTCAACAACTTTCTTTTCACCCATCAAGCTTCCTCCCTTTTGACTTTTTCAACAAGCCTCACGTAGTCAGCGTGCACAGTTATGGGTAAGGTGAAGGTAGCCTCCAAAAGTTCTAGGGTTACTTCCTCTTTTGTTCTGTCAATCCTCGTGATTTTCGCCTTCATTCCCTTAAACGGTCCACTTATAACCTCAACAATATCTTCCTCGTTAAGTTCCTCCACAACTGGTTTTACGGCAACATACTGTTCAATTTTAGAAAATTCAACAACACCAGGCGCTCTTGACCTCAGATGCTTTATTCCCTTTATGGCTTCCTCAACATAGTGGGGGCCTTCCGCCTCAATAAAAACGTAGCCCTTTAAAGGCTCCGGAACAAGAACAGCCTTTATCCTCTTCTTAAGCTCCGGGTCCATTTCAACCTTCGCCGCTATGAGGTTAGCAACATTCTTTTCTTGGCCTGTGGTGGTTCGGACGGAGAAGATGGCTGGAGGGGGTTTTTCCCTTCCGTATTTGAGGTATTTTTTACTCATATGTTATACACGTCACCGCTTTAGGGGGAAGAGATACATCATCCGCTTCTTTAAACTTTTCTTTGATTAGTTTAATATGTTTATAGAGGCGTGCAGAGCGTATTAACATTAGTGTTGTTGAAAAGGTATATTTATCAATAAGCTGTTAAAGTATGGTTTATCGTTTGAAATAAGAGTAAACATAATAACTAAACTGGTGTACTGTAGGAGTGGAGGCGCAAACCGTAATGGAGCAGAACTACGCGGAGTTTCTGGAAAAGGAAGGACTGGTTACTCTGAAATGCAGAGAACTAACTCCAGAGGAGAAAGAGCAGCTTTCAAAGGAGAAAATCTCAGCAGAAGGTGTAAAGTACTGTTGGACGGAACAAAAACCACTAAGCGAATGGACAACCGCACAGCTGCAAACAGCAATACAGCTGATTGACAAGGAAGTTGAAGAAAAAATACAATTTCTAAACACCCTTCATAAACAGTTAACGGAAGCAAAAGACCTAAAACTCGCTGCAAAACTCCAGAACGAGATTCAGTTAACCGGGCGATTAATAGCCATAAAAGAAAAGAAGATGGAAGAGCTGAACAGAGAACTTAGGAGAAGGCAAAAATAAGCGCCTATTCGACACGGCGAAGGACAATTTTATCGCCAATTTTTGCTCTAAAAGTCCTTGCGGCGTTGCCTTGATTTATGGAGATCTCGAGAAAATTGTGGCTTCCAATTATGGCTAGGGGCTTTTGCGGCTCAGTTTCCGCGTAGGCTTTACACAGTTTAAGCCTTAATTCCACATCTTTAAGGCGAACTTCAACAACTTCTTTGACGCCGAGTTTTTCAAAATCTTCTTTCGAGAAATTTGTGATAATGTTTCCGAAACCGTCGATGTGTAAAACTTCGCCTATTAAGGAATTCCGCTTTCTTACAACTTTTGCGAATTCTGGCATAACAATACTATGGATTTGCGGACCAAAATCTGCCGGTGGCGTTCCGTTCGCTAGGTGGGCGGCTGCGGGCGCGAATATATCTCTTCCATGGAAAGTGTTTGATATTTTTGGAAGCATCAGTTTACTGTTTGATATCTCATAAACACGTTTTATGCTCTGTTTTGTTGCAGCCAAAGCCAAAACGCCGTTGTCTGGTCCTATGTAGAAGCAATGTTCTGTCTGTATAAGGATTGGTCTTCTTTTTGTTCCAACGTCGGGGTCGACAACCGCCACATGGATTGTTCCTTTAGGAAAGTATGTGGCTGCCGAAGCCAGAATAAACGCGCCCATCTTCACGTTGAATTTTCCTATTTCATGTGTTACGTCCACAATTGTTGCGTTTGGGCATATGCCTAATATTACGGCTTTCATTTCAGCAACGTAAGGGTCCTTTAAACCAAAATCTGTGGTTAAGGTAATTATGGGGTTCTGCGGCTTCTGCATTTCCGCACCAAACTAATAACTGCTATCATCCGTATTAAACCTTGGATAGATTTGCTCCGCAGTCTCCGCGTCCTCTATGTA